>NZ_CP096567.1:300000-516925 GCF_023221595.1 Rhodococcus qingshengii JCM 15477 | reverse complement strand
ATCTCCCGCGGCGCTCTCCCGATGCTCCGCATCGGGAACGGAAGCGGCTCGCTTCGCTCCCCACCAGGGAGCCGCTGCGCGGCTCGCAGTGGGTCCAGCCAGACTGCCGTCGATCGAGTCGCTGCGCGCCTCTAAATTCCTGAATTGTCTTTGTCACCAAAGGATTTGATCGGAACTGAGAATTCGGTACCCAAGTACCAAACGAGGCTGGGGAGGAGCGGAGGTCGCTCAAAGCTACCCCGTCTCGCGTCTGCCAACTCATCGTCATCATGCTTCCCATCCTACAGGACCCCACCCCAAACCGCAAAACAACACAGAACCACGAAACGTCGAAATCGTAACCACCACAACATAATTCGAGTCTCCCCAAAACACCTCCATGCGTAACCACCGAAACAGATTACCCACCAACCGATAACCCAAAGTTACTGAAACACAACAACATTCAAAAACACCCAAAAATCGGCCCACACACGCCCGCCGAGCACCCCCCGACACTCCCCCACCACCGAACCCGAGCACCCCGCCGGCCCCATCAGCCGGCCCCAAATTCGCCGGCGCCCCAACTCCACGAACACACCACCCCGGGACATGCCATCACCGCAGGTCACAAGCCAGCAACAACTCAATTCCCCTACACGAACATGTGATCTCGCCCGTAGCTCGAACAACAAGAGATGAGGACGCACCCACGCGGAACTCCAATCCACTACGAGGAGCAGAAATGCACGAGCACGACGACCAGACCCCCGACAACCACCGCCCCACCAGGGGCGAGCAGCTCCGCGCCCTCGCGCAACGGGTACCGAACACGATCAAGATCTTTCTCACCGCCTGCATCGTCGACTGCCTCGCCGACGCCACCACCGAACAGGTCTCACAGCTCCTCCTCACCCTCACCAATCAGCAATAGCCACACCCACACCCCCAACACACGAAAAAGCCCCCCACCGCACGGTGAGAGGCCATTTTCGGAGCACGCAACGAAGAGGACCGGCCCGGTAGCTTCGGGCCGGTCCTCTATCGCCTACCGATCCACGCTCACGCGAACCGCAACAACGCGATACGCGTCCGCGTCCTCCAGACGCGGAGCAATCGCATCAGGGTTGTCGGCGTTCCACTCACCCGCACGAGCAACCGACTTCCGGACTGCGCGGCGCGCAGCCTGATCGAAGCCCTGCGGAGCGTCAACCGTCACGGTGAACGCCTCATCCGCGAACTCGAATCCGACAGCGGCCTGAACCTCCACGGCGTAGGTACTACGGAAACCGGGTGCGTTAATACGGACCGAGACAACGCGGTACGCGCCCTTGTCCTCGGAACGCGAAGTGGTCGCGTGAGGATGCAGCGATGGGGCAGTGCGGAACCGCTTCGCGAGGCGGCTTTCGAGTGGATCGTTTTCTATCGGACTTCTCGAATATCGTTGTCCGCGAACAGGCTCGAACGAATCGTCCAGAAACAGTCCCCCGCTCGGCTGGTATTCACCCGGCTGGATGAATCACTTGGGCCCGAGCACTCGCTCGACATGATCGCGGAAAGTCGACCAGAAGCTGGTTTCAGTTGTCATCAGCAGTTTTATCCAAGCGAAACTCATGCAACTACCCGAGAGAGTGCATTACTGTCGGATCTGTGCTCGCTCGGCCGCGGCCTTCATCCGACGGAATCGATCGGCCGGAAGTTGGTCGCCGACCAACTGTCCCGCCGCCGCCGGATGCAGCAGTCGATCACTGCGGAAGATGTCGGAGTGATTGAGATCGGAAAGGTCACGCTGCCACAAGTGGATCTTCGACTCATGAGTGAATGCGCCCCTGACCGACGGGAGTGCGTTGTCCCCCGTCACCCACTGGTAGGGGGATTCCTTGATGATCTGGTACTCGATCGCTCTCGTTACACATGCGGCAATCCAGTCGGAGAACTGAATGTTCGAACTCAGGACACTGTCTATGTGCATTGGCGGCTCGATGATCCGCTTCATTTCCGGATATCCGCTCGCACGACCCAAGATGTGCTCGTACATGGCCGGCAGCCGAGCTGCGCGCGTCTTCTCGTTGATCTGATCGATCATGACCATCACGTTCGAGCCTTTGTAGTCGGCGTACCGGGCGATGCGGTTGAGCGCTTCGCGCATCGCAGCTGTTTCTCGGGCGTCCGTATCGAGGTCCGTCTGTTTCGGGGTTCCGAGAGGTTTTTCCGCGGCGTAGTAGAAGAGGGCGCCGTCGAGGCTGCGTACGCTGCGCACCAAAGTGTTGAATACTCGGATCTGTTGCCGATACTTGTCGAAAGTGTCGGGACGAAAGATACTCGCGCCCTTACGTTCCCACCGTCCAGGGTGCTCTGCCTTCTCGATCTCGGTTTTGAAGATCTCCCGCTTTTTCAGCGTGAAGATTTGACCGAACTTTCGAGCATTGTCAGCGGGAAGGATCAGGCCGGCGTAGCCGAACGCGGGACTGGTGTTGAAGCGAGCGTGATCGCGCGCAACGAATGCCCCTGTCTCGCCGATCTCGTCAATGTACGCCAGCAGCATGGAACGATTATTGCCCTCCAGATACGCGGAAACCCACGCCTAGGCGTGGGTTCCGGAATTAGCGCTCAGAGAACTATTTCATCTCCAGCTACTGGCCATAGGATAGTTCGACGTCCACGGTTTGCGCAAGTGGAATGATCGAGTGTGGCGCCAGGCATAAGTCTCTCAATTTGCTCAAATTGTCTGTAGAACGGATTCGCTTCGACGCAACGCTATTCGGCTCGCGGCGGTGACCTGCAATAGAAGGTGTCGGAGGTCAGCCGCATACTGTGCTCATGCGGCCTGAACTCACCGATCTTCTGTCGATGTCACATCCTGTTGTAGTAGTCACGGGTGACTCCGGAACCGGTAAGTCATCGATCCTCGCCGACCATCAGATCGAACTCTCACGTGGTGCAGCCATCGCGCCGCCGCCGGTCACCTGTGCGTTCGACAGCGGCGCGTTGCAGGTCGCCATCCTGAATGGCCTCGTCACAGCCTTGGTCACCTCGATGGCGGATCGGACCGCGTGGCGCACCATCCAGAACCGACTCGACACCGCAGGCAAGGAAATGGTGGCCGAAGTCGGTAAGAGCCTGGCCAAGGCCGTGACCCAGGAAGTCATGGCGTTGGTGAAGGCGCGAATCGGCGAACATGCGGGCGAAGGTCTCGCAGCGTTCTTCAAAGGCCTACGCCAGGATACGACCGCTGATCTACGGCGAGATCTCCAGTCGCGAAGCGATACCAACGTCGTCAAGCTCCTGGTACGGCTGTGCGACGAGGTTGCCACTGTGCTCAAACGCGACGTGATTCTGGCTATCGACGAGTGCCAACGGCTGACAGAGGATGACCAACGGGCGTTGGCCAGTCTTTGCATCGCGCCCCCTAAACGCGCACGATTCGTGATCGCCTGGTCGTCGGCGGCGCACGAGGCTCGTACCGGACTCACCAGACTTCGAGACACCGGATGCGGGGAGATAATCGTCGGCGGACTCAGCAGAGCAGATGTCGAAACCATGCTCAACCGGGCAGGCGTCACAAGTGCTAACACGGATCGTGTCTACTTCCTGAGCAGCGGATTCCCGATCATCGTCGAAGGTTTGATCGGTCAGCTCCGCAGCGGCGGTACATTGGATGAATACACGCCCCCTACTGCATTCGTCCGCTCGCTGGAAGATGCGCTGGCTCGACTCCCAGGCGATGCGCAGATCGCTGCACGCTGGCTGTCGGTCTTCGAATTGCCACCGCCTGAATCGACGATCACTGCCTATCTTGATCTCACTTCAACTCAGTGGGGTGTGTTGCGGCAGTCTCTCGAGCGGGAGAACATCCTCAGCGTAGAACGCAATGGACAACTCTGGTTTCACGAAAGCCGCAGATCACATCTGTGGGACCGCATGTTGAGCGAGGGCGAGCGGTTCGAGATCGGCCAGCCTGCGTACTCGGCCCTTCTCGCGCAATATCGCGACGACATGAGCTCCTCGATCGGTTTGATGGTGCCGATCGCACATACTGCTCGGTTCGCTCGCGACAGTCAGGCGGCCAATCCGCAACTCGCGAAGATCCTCGATCTGACGTCGGCGCAGCTGGCTGTCCTGGCGTCGATGATCGAAATCGAGATCATTCCCCTCGGTGATCACGATCTTCGATGGACGCCGCCGGAGAGCGCACTCATCTACGCGCACAACATCTTCGGCGCAGATCGCGGGGACGCACTCGCCGCACTTCCGGTCCTGATCGAACAAGAATTCATCGAAACCGCGGACCAAACGGAACAGATCAACGCTGATCCAAACGTCACCGTCACCATCAGCGCCGACCCGACCGACGAATGCCACATCGTGCTGCACGGCCGGATCCAAGACATCCTGGGAAAAACCGCCATCCCGCAAATCACCGGTCGCATCGTGCACGAACACTTCGAGGCGCTCAGACTGGAATCATCGCTCGTGCTCACCGATCCCGGCAGATCAGATGCCATCGAGCTCATTCGTAACGCAAACAACCAACCCTTCTACCGATTCAATCCTCTACGCAGAACCGTCTACCCGATGATGGCCGTGTGGGTGGACTATGGCGGGCATCCCATCAGCATGGCAGCGATCTTCAATCGAGACACCGAACGGCAGAAAGCGAAGAAGGCCGCGATCTCCGTAGACGAAGTGTCCTACGGCCGCCGAGTAAAAACTGTTCGCACTTTCGAGGATCAGATGTCGACGATTCCGTCGATGCGGCTGTTCAAAGCCGTGTACCTAGCCACCGGACGACCGGTGGAAGGTAACCGTGAGGGAACAAGAAACTGGCAGATGGTCAACGACGGACCTCCGCTCCCGATCAGTGAGTACGTCCAGCGCCAGATCACCCTCGCCGACATACTGCGGACCCGTGTCGACGATCTCGAACAAGAGGTCTATGCGTTGAGGGAACTGAGAGGTGCCGCCGTCGGACAAGCTCCGGACGATACCTACTTTTTCGTGGAACTACGTGGAAGCACCCGTGTCGTGGAAATGACTCCCGAGCACATCGCACTACTCCAGGATGACCTCCCCTTCAGATTCGCCCGACTCGAACATCACCTAACGCTCCGTCCCGGCGAGCGAACCCACCACATCACCGAGCGCATACAGCCCAGCGGTCTGATCGACGATCCAGCAGTCACGCTGTTGAACGACTTCTGGGAGACCGCCCGGGAGTTCAACGAACATCAACCCCGCCGCCGCATCAAAATGCAGAAGGGATCACTGACACAACTTGTGCGCGACACTCACATACGGGACACGACGCTGGCTCGAACGCTGTCGGAACAACTGACCATCGGCGGCGCACGAGGGCACAGACCGCAACACGCATTGCGAGTTGCGGTTCACCCAGGAAGCGCAAGCGTTCCACCCCTCGTCGCATACACACAGCCCATCGGTAGCCCCACCGATGTACAAGTTCGGTTTGCCCCCCGCTCATCCCAACCCAGGGATATGAAGGAGCTGCATTCCCAGATGTTCGGCGACGAGACCCAAGAAGAGCTGTACGGCGACGACGCCCACTCAACCGTCGCCGGTCTACTCGGATACGACACCGACGAGATCGAACTGATTCAGTAGGGTCACGCAGTTGCGGTAGTTGGCGTTGAGGGCCGTTGTCCCTGGCGGACGAGGTAAAGCTGCGAGGTCATGACTAGTCCTCTCTCATCGGTTTTGCACGTCGACGACGTTCGGAGTGTGCCTATGCGATGGGTGGCAGAGCAACCATCGGCCCGACCGAACGTCATGTGTGCGTCGTTCCGTTTCTTTTTGTCCACCTTTCTTCTCTTCTTGCCCACGTTGCAGGGAGCAGCGGTCACGGCACGGCCGTGCATCCGGAGAACCGGGCCTCTGTCGGGATCATCAACAGCGGCCGGTGACTTTTGTGAATCAGGCCCTCCGCCCCATGTCGACCTTGGTGGCGATACATCTACCCCCACTCATCTTGCACGAAAGTCGGTGACATTGGTCGTGGTGGAGCGGCCACGACAACGGAGCGCTTACTCGGAAAGGAGGAGTGGTCCGTTGCCAGCGGGCACTTCTCGGGCGCCGACAGCCTGGTCACCACGTAGATATCGGTTGCCGATGTCTACGCCGAAAACAGATACGACGAATGGCGAACGAGGCCGGTCGCCGATATGGAAAAGCGGAGTTCCACACGAGTACGGCTCCCTCGTGTGTCACGGCGTCAGCGACTCAACACGAGAGTATCGAACAGAATGTACGCGGCGACGGCGAACACCAGGTACGCGAACCAGTGTTGAAGTTTTCCGGTGTCGACGCGGTTGCCGAACCGTCCGGCGACCAAGGAGGCAACGATCGCAGCTCCGGTGAAACTGATCGTGATGGCCGGATCGATGGTGACGCCGCTACCGAGATGTGAGATCAAGCCGGCGGCGGAGTTCGCGACGATGATCAGAAGCGAGGTTCCGATCGCGATCTGCATGTCTATTCCCAACATCAGGACAAGGGCGGGGATGATGAGGAATCCGCCGCCGACGCCGAAGAGCCCGGTCAGCACACCGACGGCGAATCCTGCTGGGATCGCACGAGGTGCGCAGCGACGCCAATTGATACCGGAATCACCTACGCTGCAGGCGGTTCCGGTATCGCCGCGGTCGGCGAGCATACGAGCACCGGCAACGATCATGACCGCGGCGAACCCGATCATCACGACGGACTGCGGGAGCACTCGCCCGAGGGCACTACCGAGGAAGGTTGCGGGGATACCGGCAGCGGCGAACACGGCGGCCAGTCGCCACTGCACAAGATGGGCACGGACTTTCGGGATCGCGCCGACAGCCGAGGCGACACCGACCACGATCAGTGAGATCGGGATTGCTTGGTCGATGTCGAGGCCGAGGGCGAACACCAGGACCGGTACGGCAAGGATGGATCCGCCGCCGCCGAGGAGTCCTAGAAGGACACCGATGACTGCCCCGGCAGCGAGTGCGATTGCGAGAGTCATCGGCGTCCTTTTCGTCTACCGACGTTCGGCGGCATGCGGTTGTTGTTCTAGTTCAGTTCTGTTGTGCGGTGAGCGAATCGAGAGCTGCCTGCAGCCTGGCGGTGGCCTCGTCGGCGACGGACTGCAGTCGGGGTTCGCCGGTCACCTCGACCATGAGGGCGGGGTTCATCGCATCGACGATGACGGTGTTCTCCGCGGAGGGATCGGCGCGCACGACGACGTTGCAGGGCAACAGTAATCCGATCCCCCGCATCACTCCGACTGCTCGATGTGCCAACGTCGGGTTGCAGGCGCCGAGGATGAGGTAGTCCTCCAGGTCTTCGTCGAGCTTGGCTTTGAGGGTCGATTTCATGTCGATCTCGGTGAGTATCCCGAAACCTTGCTCCGACAATGCCTTACGGGTGCGTTCGACAGCGTCGTCGAACGTGGTGTTCAGGGTGGTCGTGAGTGCGAGTTGCATGATCTACGTCCTTTTTTCGGGGGATCCGGGGTCTGGGATCGGTCAGCGGGTGCCGAGCCGCGGGATGCCGAGGCGTTGGAGTATCAGGCTCATCGGGCACCATCCCACTGCGCTGTAGAGCAGGAGATTCGCAGCGACGAACGTGGTGAGAAGCAGCCACCAAATGGAGAAGGCGAGTGTCAAGGCCACGCTGAGCAGGACGACTACCCCGCCCAATAGTGGAACGATCCGTTCGATGGTCCAGCCGTGGTGCCGTGGGAGAGCTGTCATGACTGTCCGTACCGTCCTTTCTGTTCGTTGTTCCGCGATCGCCGCCGCGGTCTCAGGCGAGTGCGAGGAAGAGCTTTTCGAGTTCCGCCTCGGTCATCGGTTCCTTGCCATTCTCGCGGTTGCCGGTCATGCATTCGCGAAGGCCGGTGGCGACGATCTTGAAACCGGCCCGGTCGAGTGCGCGTGAGACCGCGGCGAGCTGGGTGACGACGTCCTTGCAGTCTCGGCCCTGTTCGATCATCGAGATCACTCCGGCGAGTTGGCCGTGCGCGCGGCGGAGTCGGTTGAGTACCAATGCGATGCTGTCGTCGTCGCCGACCATGGGAGTTCCTTCCGAAGATCAATCAGTAACCTCAAATATACCCCTATGGGTATATCCGGGTGGGTGGTTCGTCAGATCTGTGCGTCACAGTGGCCGAACCACGCCATCCGGACCTGTCAGTGCGAGAAACTGATGTTGGGCAATACCTTTCGCAGCCACGCCGGGGACCACCACGCGGCATGCCCGGTCAACCGCAGGAGCACCGGCAGCAGGATCAGCCGAATCAGTACCGCATCGAGCAGTACAGCGACACCGAGAATGATGCCCATCTCCTTCGGCGGCAACGGATCAGCGAGCGCGAAGGTGAAGAACACGGCCACCATCACCGCGGCAGCGGCGAGGATCACCCGCCCCGAATGAGCCAGACCGTCGACGTGCGCAACCTTGGGATCACCTGAGCGCTCGTAATGCTCCTTCGCCGTGGCCAACAAGAACACGGTGTAGTCCATGGCGATCGCGAAGATCATCGCGAAGAAGAACACCGGCCCCCACCCGTCGAGGAACCCCTGCGGGGTGAAACCGAGCAACGACGCGCCGTGCCCGTCCTGGAAGATCAACTTCGCGACCCCGAATGCGGCGGCGGTGGAGAGCAAGCTGACCACGGTACCGAGGATCGCGATCAACGGCGCCTGCAGCGCCACCAGGAGCAGCAGGAACCCGAGAACCAGGATGATGCCGACGATCAGCGGGAGGTAGTCGTTCAGCGCTTGCTGCAGGTCGAGGTTCTCCGCCGGTGCGCCGCCCACCAGAGCGCCCGAGGGAAGGTCCGCACGCAAGGTGTCGAGGATGGCTCCCATCTGTGCGTCGGACGGATCGACGGTAGGCATGGCCTGCAACATCACAAAATCGCTGCCATCGAGTGCGGACTGCGGCGGCGTCACCATGGCGATACCTTCGGTCGCGGCAGCAGCCTTCGCTGTCTGCGCGCCCTCCGCGGCGGGGGCGATGATCTGCAACATGCCCGGCGCCCCCTCCCCCATCTGAGCTTGGACGAGTTCGTAGCCCTGGCGGACCGGGGCGTCGGAGGGGACAACCGCGATGGAGGGCATCGCCACCTTGAGCCCGAGCACCGGGATCGACAGCGCGATCAGCACCAGGAGAGAACCGATGGCGAACGGCCACGGGTGCTTGTGCAGCAGCTCGCCCCAGGCGGCGAACTTCGGTGAGCGGTGTTCCTGACGCTTGGCGTAGGGCAAGGATCCACCGTTGACCTTGGTGCCGAGCATCCCGAGAACGGCAGGCAACAGAGTCATCGAGGCCAGGAGGACGAAGAACACGGCGAGCATGATGCCGATAGCCATCGTCCGCACGGCCGGTGCCGGAACCAGCAGGACCGCAGAGAGGCTCACGAGCACCGTGATTCCGGACAGGACGACGGCCTTGCCCGCGGTATCCATGGTTTCCGCGACCGCCGCCCGCGGCGACGATGCATGACGTATCGCGTCGCGGAACCGGGAGACGATGAACAGGGCGTAGTCGATACCGAGGGCGAGGGCGAACATCATCGCGAAGTTCATCGCCCACACGGAAATCGGGGTGATCTGGTTGAGCAGAACCAGGCCGCCCGCAGAGGCGACGAGCCCGGCCAGGGTCAGCAGCAGTGGGAGCCCGGCGGCGACGAGGGACCCGAAGGCGAGCACCATGATCGCGAGGGTGACCGGCCAGGAAAACAGTTCGGCCTGAATCATCGCGTCGTGGTTGGCCTTGTTGAAATCACTCCACAGTGCCGATGCGCCGGTGGGATAGACCTCGATGCCGTTCCCGGACAGGGCGGTCAACTCCCCCTTGAGATCGTCAACGGCCTTGACCATCTCGTCGGTGCTTGCGTTCGCGCCCGCGATGAGAATTCCGGTGTGCCCGTCGGGGCTGATGGACATTCCCGGCTGCGGCGCGATGATCGCACCGAAGCGAGGGTCCCCGGCGAAGACATCGGTGACCTCGGTGAGGGTGCGCTGCATGTCGGGGCTGTCGATGGTCCGGTCATCGGAATGCACGACAACCTGGACGGCGGCGGAAGAGTTGCCGCCGAAGTGTTCCTGTGCGAGTTCGCGGACCTGGACGGATTCGGATCCGTTGGCCTGCCATCCGGCGCCGGCGAGGGAGCTGAACACCGACGGTGCGGCCGCGCCGAGTGCGATGAGCACGATCAGCCAGACACCGAGCACCCATTTTGCGTTGCCCGCCATCGATGCGCCCATGCGGCCGAGTACGCCGCCGGACGCGTGTGAGATCGGCGGAACGCCGTCCCTGACCTTGGTGTTACTGGACATTGGTTGACTCCTGAAAAAAGGGGGTGATGGGTGCGAGTATGGGCGGGTACCGGGTCATGGCACCGGGTCATCCGGTGCGGCGGGTCAGCGGCCGAAGAAGGACCGGAAGAACCCGGACCCCGGGTCAGGAGCAGGGGTGCAGGTACAGCGCCGCGCTGTCTGGACGCCGGCCATCACCTGGTCGGCGTGCTGGCCGCATCCTGCCCAAGTGGTCTTGGAGCAGGAAGAACATGTCGTGGTGTAACACACCTGGTATCTCCTTGTCAGACGTCGTGCCGCGTATGGGGCACGAGAGTTTTTCTGAATAGGCGCTATTCGGAAGATCGCTCGACCCAGGCCGTGTATCCGCCGACCAGGTCGCTGACGTTCTCGATGCCGTCGGCACGCAACAGTGATGCGGCGACGGAGGAGCGCCAGCCGCCGGCGCAGTGAACGACGATCGGTTTGCTTCGTGGCAGGTCCGCGAGTTGGGAACGCAACTGTGCGAGGGGAATTGACCGGGCGCCGTCGATGGCACCGAAGTCACGCTCGCCGGGGTTGCGGATGTCGATCAACGTGACCGCGCCCGAGGCCAGGAGACCCTCGAGCTCGGACACCGTGGTGCGCGGCGCGGTACGGACAAGGTCGGCGAGCGCGTCCGGAAAAATTCCATCAACGTCGACAGTGAGGTATCCGAGCGCGTTGTCGGATCCGATGCGCGCCAAACGCATTGCCGCAACCTGTTCCTCACCCGGGTAAGTGATGAGCACGATGCGCTCGCCGATATCGGCGACCATGCCGCCGGTTTCGGCGAACCTACCGTCGAAACCGACATTGATCGAGCCACGCAGATGCCCGGCGGCGAAATCGTCGGGGGTGCGGGCATCGAGAACGCGTGTTCCGCTGGCCATTTCGACCCGGAGCTCTCCCGGTGAGAGTTCGGAGACAAACCGATCTTGTTCGAGGAGTGCACGATTCGACTTGTTCAAAGCTACGGCGGCCGAAAAATACCCCGGCACCGCAGGCTGGCCGTCGGCGACGAGAGCGACGAACGCGTCTTCGCTCATCGGCTGCACCGACGGATTCGTGCGGCGTTGCTCGCCGATGGTGGAGGTCAACTCGGAAGAGAGGTTCTTGCCGCAGGACGACCCCGCGCCGTGAGCCGGCATCACGGCCACTGCGTCGGGCAAGGTCAGCAGCCTCTCGTGGACGGTGCGGTACATCGCCCGAGCCAGGTCGGTATTGGTGCCGTCGCCGAGATTGGCCAGGTCGGGGCGACCGACGTCGCCGATGAACAGCGAGTCCCCGGTCAGCACAGCGGACGGCTCAGCGTCTCGATTCTCGCGAACGAGCAGGCTGATCGACTCCCACGTGTGGCCGGGGGTGGAGAGGATTTCGATGTCCACCTCCCCCAGCGTCAGGTGCTCGCCGTGGCGCAGTCGGCGAATCGGGTAATCGGTGTCCGCGGCGTCGCCGAAACCGATCCACGCGCCGGTAGCCTCGACCAACTCGAGGTGACCGGAGACGAAGTCCGCATGAAAGTGCGTGTTGACGACACCCTCGATGGTCAGGCCGTATCGGGTTGCGTCCTCGAGGTATTCGGTGATGTCGCGGCGCGGGTCGATCACGATGGCGCGGCCGGTGCTCTCGTCGCCGATGAGGTACGACGCGTGCGAGAGGCACTCGATGTAGTACTGCTCGAGGATCATCGGACAACCTTCCCTGTTCTGTGGAGTGCGATGACTACAGGTTGCCATATACCCCCTAGGGTATGTCAAGTACCCCCGGGGGTATACCCGGGTGCAGGCCGGGACACCGAGAAGGAGAGATCGGAACAACTGCCTGGAAAGCGGAAACGGGTCGGACGAGAGCATCAAGTTTCGATGCAATCCCACACCTCGTTTGGGTCACCGGATGGTTGGTCTGCGACGGCGCTACCCAAGCGAGCACATAGTTCATGAAACACCGCCAAACACCGGAGCTCTGGACGGAATTCCCGCCTCAGAGGTCCGGGCACCGCAAACAGCGCTCCCGGAATTGAGCGTGTCCATCAAATCGGGAACACTCCAGTCAGCCGCGGACTGAGGGAATCCGTTCTTCGATGTCACGTGCTCCCTTCTCCCGGTATCGACGGGCGCGCACGGTCAGTGCTGTCTTTCGTCCCTCGGGGAGTTCGGTGTCGGCGAGAGTGAAGTAGTTCTCTTCTTCTTGCAGGAAGTGCAGGTGCAGCAACGCATGCAGCCCGTAGAGGCAGGCCCGCAGATCGTCGACCTGGCTGGGTTGGATGCCACCGGCCTCGTGAGCCAGTTGCAGGTGGTTGCCGATGCGGTCGGTCAGCCGGTGGATCTCGGCGTGGGTTCGACTCATCGTGGCCGTTGCCTCGGCGCTGCCCAGCGGCGTCGCCAACGCCGGGTACAGCTCGGTCTGTTCGGCGTCCTCGTGCGGCAATAGTCGTTCGGTGAGGAAGCTCTGGGCTCGGGTCAAGGCATCGATCGCAGGTTTGCCGGACCCGGCGGCAACATTGTCGGCGGCATCACGCAGCAGCGTCAGTCCATCGCGTAACTTGTCGTGCTCGCCGGAGAAGCGGCGCAGCATCGCGTCGGTGCCATCCGGCAGCTCGATCCCGGCGGCAGGGTTGCCTCGCAGCGCACGCAGGGCGTTGAGGATCACCGCGACGTCGATGCCTTCCTGCAGCAAAGCCCCCGCCGCGGGCGGCAGCAGTCCGACTGCGGCAGCACCCATCGCCAGCAGGGACAGCACCATCCCCGCCACCGCGCTTTGGACCGCGATGCGCCGTGACCAACGTGCGATGTCCATCGCGTCGGCCAGCCTGTCCAAACGGTCGGTCGTCAACACGATGTCGGCGGCCTCGGAGGAGGCCGTTGCACCGCGGGCGCCCATCGCGACGCCGACCGTGGCCGCAGCCAGAGCAGGGGCATCATTGACGCCGTCGCCGACCATCACGGTCACGGCTCGTTCCCGTTCGGCCCGCACGGCAGCGACCTTGTCGGCGGGGCTCTGATTGGCGTACACCTCGTCCAAGCCCAGCACGGTGGCCACCTCCCGCGCGGGTGCCGCACGGTCACCGGTGAGCATGACCAATCGGTTGATTCCGGCAGCGCGCAGCCTCCGAACCGTCCTGGGTGCGTTGCGGCGCAGCGGGTCTCGTAAAAGAACCGCGCCGACGAGCTCGTCGTCGGTACTGACCCACGCGATTGCGGCGCTATCGAGGCTGGCCCGGTTGACGACCGCCACGGCCCAATCCGCCTCGGATGCCTCGCCGGCGAGCTTGCCGACGGCAACCCTGGCGCCGTTCACCGTGGCGGTGACTCCGCGTCCGGGGTGTTCGATCACCTCGACGGGCAACGACAGCGACAGGTGCCGTGCGAGGGCTTCGGTGACGATGGCCTCGGCAAGCACGTGGGGTGACATCTGGTCCACCGAGGCGGCCAGTCGCAGGATCTCGGGGGTGTCGCTGCCGGGCGCCGCCACGACGTCGACGACGACGGGTCGACCGGCGGTCAGCGTGCCGGTCTTGTCCATCACCAGCGTCGTCGCATGGCCGAGATTCTCCAGCGCCCCGCCGCTACGAATTACCACACCCTGTCGCGAAGCCCGCGACAAGCCGGAGACGATCGCCACCGGCGCTGCGAGCAGCAGCGGACACGGCGTCGCCACGACCAGCACTGCCACCGCTCGTACCGCTGACCCACTGGCCAGCCACGCGGCGCCGGCGACAGCGAGCGCCAATGGCAGGAACCATGCTGCATAGCGATCAGCCAGCCGAATGATCGGTGCACTGTCGGCGCCCGCCTGCTGCGCCAACCGCACGATCCCGGCGTAAGTGCTCGCGTCGGCGGTTGCGGTGGCTCGGATCTCGAAAGCGGTCGCGGCATTGACCACACCGCTGCGCACCGGTTCACCGACCGCGCGTTCAACCTGAAGTGGTTCACCGGTGAGCGCCGACTCGTCGAGGACCGCCACCGCGTCTTCGACCCGGCCATCCACCGGGACCACTTCTCCGGGGCCGACCACGAGCAGGTCACCGGCCACGACCTCGTCCAATGGCACCACCGTGATCACGTCGCCGATACGCCGGCGCGCGGACCGCGGCGCACGCTCGAGCAGGGCCCGCAAGTCGTGCGACGCGCGCCGTTGTGCGGCCGCATCCAAGGCACGCCCAGTGGACAGCATGACCGCGATCAGCGCACCGGCCACGTACTCGCCGACCCACAGAGTGCCCACCAGCGACAACACTGCGAGCAGATCCACTCCCGCCCGGCCGTTGCGTAATGCCACAATCACCCAGACCAGCGCGGGCACCACGGCGACCAGCGTTCCTGCCACCCAGCACCCCTCGGCGATCGCACGCCAACCAACGACCCACGCGATCCCGCCGAGAATCAGCGCTGTCACCGTGACCACCACCAGAGCCGGTTCGAGCAGCGACCGAAGTCGCTGCAACGACGTCTGGGCGGTCGGCGGTATGTCGGTCACCGTGTACTCCGACTGTCTACGTCACGATCACCGCAAAATCCTTTGCAGCGTCGATCACTACACACTTGACCTGAAGTTATTCGCCTGTCGACGCTCACGGCCGTTCCCCCTCTGCCTGCCTGCATCGGTGTCGGTGTCGGACGCGGGCCACCGGACAGTCGCATTCGACCGCCGCGGCCTCCGACGCCGACCCGGCTGAGGGATTGGATGATGTAGCGCTGCGCATTTTGTCCTCTCTGGGACCGTTCATCGAGTGACATCGGTCGATGCGCGCAGCTAACTGCGGTGCACGCGAACCTCAGACGACTGCTGCCCTTAAAGGTAGAAGTCGCGTACCGGTTGCTCGAGAGTCGTTGGCCACCGGCCGCACAGTCATACGGCCCTACTCTCTGGGCTGACCAACGCTGTGTCCTGAAGACGCCACTCGAAGGCGCCAAAGACCTCGAGAGATGCTGACACTGACACTCACCAGCATTTGTCGCAGGTGATGCCGCATGCGGATTTCTGTCGACAGCGTACGTACGCGGATTACTCAACCTCGGACGAAAACCCGGTTTCTTCAAGTTCTTTCACCGGAACCGTCAGTCCCCGGCGAAAGCTCGACAGTTCGGTAAAGCCGGAATTGACCTGGCAATGTCGAGCGGATCGGATGGATCAAATGGTGTAGAACTTCACCGCGAAGCCGCGCGGGTCACGCCAGGTGTCGGGGCTACCGCGTTCGCCGGCCACAGTGGAGAACCTGATCACCAGCGGGGTCGTCGTACCCGGCTGGAATACCGCGGCCTTGGTGTAGCCGCTGACATCGTTGGTCACCTCGAATTGGCCGAAGGCGCCGCCGCTCTTGGCGTGCGGTTGCCGTTCGGGGACGCGTTCGCGGTTGAACTGCGCCATTTGCTCGATCAGGTAGTGATCGTGCAGCAGGATCGGTCCGTCCGGTCCGACGGTAAGTGAGTGCTCGTCGCTCTCGACCGGGATGCCGGAATCCGTCGTCGTCCTCGGTGTGGGCTCAATGTCGGTCATTGTCGTGCCTTTCGGGGGTGGGGCGGTGCTTTCTCGATGTCCGGCGGCGAAGCCGGCCCAGGGAACCTGGATCGGTCCCGTCGGCGGCGCCATTCATCTGTCGTCGGGATTGAGCACAAGGAACGCGGCACCGGCGACGGCACCGGCAACAAACTGGGCCACGAAGTACACCCACAACGTCGACCAGGCGAACATCCCCATCACCACCGCACCGAAGGCAACCGCCGGGTTGAACGCACCCCGGAGATGTCACCGACCGCGAATGCCCCTGCCATCACTGTGAATCCGATCGCCAAGCCGTAGAACGAATTGTCCGGGTGACTCCTACTGGTGGCGACGTTGAGCATCACGAAGCACAGGGCGAACGTGAACAACAACTCGACGACGAACGCTGCACCAGGGTGCGACCCGCCAGCGTGAGGGTCGCGACGGCCGCGGCCCGCGCCGGATCCACGACCACGCGCACCACCACCGCAGCAAGCAGCCCGGCAACGAGCTGCGCGATCGCGTATCCGGCCGCGTCACGCCACCCGATCCGGCAGCGCACCAGCACCGCGAGGGTCACCGCCGGGTTGAAGTGTCCACCGGAGACGTGGCCGCCGGCGTAGATCATCACCATCAGGCTCGCGCCGATCACCAGCGGTGCGAACGGGCTGCCGCTGCCTGCGGCACCCCCAACGGTGAACACCAGAAAGAATGTCCCGATCGCCTCGACGGCATACTTCACGCTCGGCCGTGGGGCGGCGACCACTTCGGCGGCTTCTTCACCGGCTACCGCATGTCTGGGTCTTCGGATTTGACCATGTCAAGGCTCCTCGAATTGCCCTTGGTACTTCCAGGATCGTCTTTCCCGGCGGGCCGCATCGTCGGCGCTGCCCTCCATCAGCGCTTCCCGCAGGCCTCACTCTGCGGATACCCCGGTAGCTGCAATTCGACCCCCTATGTGACCGGCGGGGTTCGATGACGCAAACGCCCCGTGCGAGCACGGATTAACTCTGCACTGCCCCTCTGAAGGACATAGGCTTCCACCGAGAACTCTCCAAGAATCAGTCGATACGTTGACACGGAGCCGCGTGACACGCGGCTGACTTTCGCGTCGTTGCACGAGATCGGGAGATCAAATATGGGATTGACCACGATCGGCGGCCTACCCGCACACCCACTTCTAGTCCACCTCGTCGTTGTCCTCGTACCGATATCAGCACTACTGCTCGTTCTCGCGGTATGTTGGCCCGCTGCAAGAATCCGACTGGGACTGGCACCAGCAGCGATCGCGTTGATCACACTCATAGCCGTGCCGATCACCACCGACGCCGGTGAATGGCTCGAACACCAAATCCCCGAAGATCCTTTAGTCCAGGCACATGCCGAATTGGGTGATCAGATGCTGTTCTGGTCCATCGGGGTGTTCGTCCTCGCCGCCGCATGGTGGGTCCTTCACTCGACACGCTTCGCAACGTGGCGAGCGGATCGTCCCGACACATCGGCGTCGCCGAAACTCTGGCGGATTGTCGTCATCACAATCGCTGCCCTGTCCGTCCTCGTCGCTGCCGGCTCGATTGTGCAGGTGTACCGGATCGGCGAGAGCGGAGCGAAAGCCGTGTGGAACGACCAACTCGGATAGACCAGCCGAGAACAAACAACGAAAAGAGCTCTGCCCGTGACAACCTCGGCACCACACACGTCCGCGAACCGCGGAGGGTCACAGTCCGATCCGCTCGCACCGCGCCCTTCCGAAGGGGCAGTCTTCAGTAACTCGTGGCCCGTCCGTACCGGAGACATCCACCCGGACCGAAGCCTACGACTCGACGCCATAGCCCGTTACCTGCAAGATTTGGGTTTCGACAACCTCGAAGCAAACGGCGCAGCCCAGACCCACCCACTGTGGGTGGTACGTCGAACGGTCATCGACGTCATCAGACCGATCAGCTGGCCCGACACCGTACGATTACATCGATGGTGTTCCGCCCTCTCGAGCCGCTGGTGCACCATGCGAGTGCGTATCGAATCAGACGGCGGCGGTTTGATCGAAACCGAAGGATTCTGGATCAACATCAATCCACAGAACGGGATGCCGTCTCGAATCAGCGATGACTTCATGGCGCCGCTCGCCACGACAACCGACGAGCATCGCCTCACCTGGCGACGATGGATCACCGACGTAGCGCCAAACACTGCGGGTACCGAATTCTGTTTGCGGCCCAGTGATATCGATCCATTCGATCACGTCAACAACGCCGTGTACTGGCAACCGGCCGAAGCGTCGCAGAGAAGGCATCCGTCCCTGCCAAAGGCTCCGTACCGAGCTGTTCTGGAATACACGAAACCCATCACCATCGACGAGACCGTCGAAATCCGAACCACCCACCACGCAGAAACGAGCACCGCGTGGTTCGTGTGCAACGGCGATACCCGTGCCACAGCACAATTCACGAAACCCGGCCCGTCATGACAGATTCGCCTCGATCGCCGAGCTCATCAGGAGGAGCCGACAACGACAGCGAAAACCGTCGACCGGCTCACGACGAACCACACACCGCTGGTGTGTCCTCGCGGCTGAACTGGCTGCGCGCCGGGGTACTCGGAGCCAACGACGGCATCGTCTCCGTCGCAGGCCTCGTCGTCGGTGTCGCGGCCCTCTCACCCGACCGCGGCCCGATCCTGACCGCCGGTGTTGCAGGTCTTGTCGCCGGCGCTGTGTCGATGGCGCTCGGCGAATACGTGTCCGTGAGCACTCAACGTGACACCGAACGCGCCCTGTTGGAGAAAGAACGCCGCGAACTCGAGCAGACGCCCGGTGCAGAACTCGACGAGTTGACCTCCATGTACCAGGCCAGGGGCTTGAGCGAGGAAACCGCCCACAAAGTCGCGGAGGAGTTGACCGCTCACGACGCGTTCGCCGCACACGTCGACATCGAACTCGGTATCGACCCCGACGAGTTGACCAACCCGATCTCCGCGGCACTGTCGTCGGCAATATCGTTCACGGTGGGAGCGTTGCTTCCCTTGATCGCGATCCTCGCCCCACCGACTGGGGCTCGGATTCCTGTCACCTTCGTCGCGGTCCTGCTTGCGTTGGCGCTGACCGGCGCGGTGAGCGCGCGTCTGGGCGGAGCGAATCCCCGTCGCGCGGTAGTTCGTGTGGTGCTGGGCGGCGCCCTCGCGATGATCATCACCTACGCCGTAGGGCAACTACTCGGAGTTGCAGGAGTCTGACAGCAGATACGGGATCGCACTGCCCCGCGTGCACTGACCAACGCCAATCGGGACGCCCGGTAGGTCCAAATGCAGTCGCGTGCAGTGAGGCGGCCGCGATCGAGCTTCCCTCGATGCACTTGCCTCTATCTCGGCTCAACTAGCTGCGAGTGCTGCGAGTGCTGCGAGTGCTGCGATCAATGACTCGTAGGTTCCCTCTGCGGTGGAACGGTCGGCGTCGATTACGAGGTAGTTCGAGCGAATTCGCAGGTACTGGGTGAGATGGTCGTGAATTCGTTCAAGAAGTCCATCTCCTCCGTTCTGCACGATCACCTGGTCGAGTTGCTGCTGATGGGTGATCTCCAAGTGCGTACTTCGTTCGGCGAATCGAGCGAGCGCCTGTTCTTTGCTTCCAATCAGTACGACCTCGAGATACTCGGCATCGCTAGTTTTCGCCGCCACCTCAAAGTCCTCGATTTCGGTAATTCGGGTAACTAGCTGCGGCATCACCACATCGTGCCCACTCTGCAAATGGGTTGCCGCCATGCTGACGGCGAGCTCTCTTGCCGCAACCAAGGCGGTCCAGAAGTTGTCTTGCCATCCACCGACGAGACTGACCACATGATCGGTGTCGAGGTTAAGCACTCCGGGGTGACGGTCGGCGTACATCCGGGCAATCGTCGACTTCCCGATACCGGAGGCCCCATTCAGATGAATCAGTCGCGGCATTCTGCAAACACTAGTTACGAAGCTTCGAACTTTGGGGCTTACCCGCTGAACTCCCGAAAGGTTGTGGGGTGGTCGATCGCAGACCATATGCGCATCGACCTGACCGCGTAGGCGTTGACGAAAGCGACTGCTGGTGCTGCTGCTGCTGCTGCCACGCTTATCGAACCCGGAGCTGTTTTCCACCCGGATCGCGGTAATCAATACAACTCCAGGGCATTTCGTCACCTGATGTCCGGCCTGGAGCTGCGATCATCTATGGGATGCACGGGGTGTGCTGGGACAGGAATACGGCCGAAAGATTCTTCCCCGCGCTGAAGAACGAGTTCGTCTTCCGGACCGTCGACGCAACGAAAGATCAAGCGCGACAAGATATTGTGGGATACATCGAAGGTTTCTGCAACCCGCGACGTCGTCACTCGACGCTCGACTGCCGGCCTCCGAACGAGGTTCACTGATAGTCATCAGCAGCTCGCGATCGCGGCCTGAAATTAGTCATCTCCATTGTCCGAAATCCTCATGACAGATCAACCCACCTACGGCAGGAGTCGCAGAGCTGCAGTAGGGCAGAGCTTAACAGCGCGCTCAGCATCCGATTCGAGTTCTGTGGGAACGTGCGACTCTCGCTGGCGGTCATGCGCCAACGGATATCCCCACTCGTCACGCCCAAACAAAGTCGGCAACAATTCTGTACACAGTCCGCGACCGTCGCATGCAGTCCAATCGATATGCAGGACTTTGCCCACCCTCCTACTCATGGCGTGGCCTCCATATGCGCGCCGACCTCGCAGCGACCGTCCGCGTGCAACCGGAGATCCCGCCCGAATACACGCAGTGAACTCCTCACAAATCGCGCTGTACCGTCGGGGTGTTTGCACGCACCACGACCGTCGACCAGATCTGCCAGGTAGTGGATTGAATCTTCACTGTGAGTACGGCCTTCCCGATAAGCAACCTCAGAGAGTGCCTGGGCCAGTCGAGGCAATCCATTGACGCAGGGCCCGCACTGGCGTGCACTCTGACCGGCGAGATACTGCACGATATCGGCCGAAATCTGCAAGCCGCAACGTGAGTGGTCGAGCACGTGAATGACACCGGCGCCCGGGGAGGCGCCGACAAAGCCCAGCGACGCGGTTGACATGATGGTTGCCGACAGCTCCACCGCATCGATCCAACCACCGTGATACCCACCGATCAGGACAGCACGCACACCTGCCGAATCAGTGCGGGAATACCCGGACACCAACTTCGCCACCGAGATCCCCATCGGCACCTCCACGACACCGCCGACTGCCACATCGCCTGAAATCGTTACCAGCATCGTCCCCACTCCACCGTTGACTCCGCGCGAGCGAAACCACTCAGGTCCGTATCGGGCGATCAGTGCGATGTGCGCCAGGGTCTCGACGTTCTGAACTACTGTCGGCCGCCCGCGAAGTCCAGATGAAGTGTTGTGAGCGAATCGATCTCGAGGTAGGGCTCCTCCCCCTTCGATCATCCCGATCACAGCTGACTTCTCGCCGCTGACGAAAGTTGTCGGAGACTCGACGAGGTTGACGGGAAGCTCACCGAATCCAGCGCTCCGCCGCTCCTCCAATGCTTGCCGCACGAACCGGAGCTGACGTTCTCCCGCATAAAGGTAAATCTCTCGACTACTCGTCTCGTGCGCGACCAGCAGCAATCCGTCGATCACGAGGTGGGGTGCATGTTCGAGAAGTACCGCATCCTTCTGACTGAGCGGTTCCCCTTCGCTGCCGTTCGCGATCACCACCACGCGCCTTCCGGTGACGGAATCGAGTTTGCTCGCCGTACGAAACGCCGCTCCCCCCTTGCCTGCGAGTTCGGCATCTGCGAGTAGACACGTCAAGGTGCCCGGCTGCAGGGAGTTCGGGAGAGGGCCGAAGAGTGCTGTGTGCGTGGCGAGGTCGGGTGAACGTGCGGCGAGTAGTCCGATGGTCATGTCATGTCCGTTCTGCAGTACGTAAGGTCGCGTACTCGATGAAGTCGGTCCGAAGCCGCCAACTCACTGATCCGACGACCGCGATCGCCGAACCA
Source organism: Rhodococcus qingshengii JCM 15477 (assembly GCF_023221595.1). Lineage (NCBI taxonomy): Bacteria > Bacillati > Actinomycetota > Actinomycetes > Mycobacteriales > Nocardiaceae > Rhodococcus > Rhodococcus qingshengii. Next base: position 495,143 of record NZ_CP096567.1, on the reverse strand, counting down.
ACGGTGATCGCGAGAAACCATGCGTGCCCGGAATCGGTACCGTTGCCAAGTCCGTGCGCGAGTGCGATCGGCCACAGTGCGTATGCGCCCCAGTGAACTAGTCGAAAGGTTCTGTTCCCGATGCGATTTCGGAGCATTCCGGTGAGTGAGACTGCAAGGAGAATGTCGAATGCGAGAGTGCCCAGTCCTAACCAGACAGGTCGGTAGTCACCTAGGAAGGGGAAGATGAAATCCACGAGTTGAAGTTGCGCGTACGGGTCGGCGAGAAGTGACAGCATGTGAACGACGACCAATATGAGCCCGATCAATGCTGCGGCCCGGTGTACGTTCTGTACCCCGAATCTAGGAAGCCCCGCAAGCGCTCTCCCCGAGCGTGTGAAGATTCCGAGCACCATCGACACCGTGAGGAAGGCAAGGGCGGTAACTCCTGTCCCACGCCCGAACGCCCAGAATGCCTCGTCCATGGCTATAAACCCTCCCTGGCACTGACGATCTCGCGATCTGACGGCCACCCGTTCAGCAGACGGATCTCACCCGACGAGCCCACCAGCCGCGCCGGCAAACCTTCGATCTCGAGCTCCTGCGCACCGGCAAACCCTCGTACAACGCACGCAGTACTTGCGAGGTTGGCCGACACGCAACTGTTGGCTGCAACAGTGACCGTCTGCCATGTGCCATCTGCACTGCGACCACTATGAGGATCGATGATGTGGTGCACGTTTCGACCGTTCTGCGACCACCGGCGCTTCCTGGTGCTCGAGGTGGCGACGGCCACTCCCGGAGGAAGAACGACGTTACTGGCAGGAGCGTCGTCGCCGTCTTGCACCAGGACTGTCCAACCACCGTCGGGTGACGGGCCTGCTGTGGCGATGTCTCCTCCCAGACACACCAACACTCCGCAATTCAGCTTCGCGCTGACTGCTAGTGCACAGTCGTCCGCCGCCAGCGCCTTCGCTGTTGCTCCAAGGTCGAGTTGAACACCGGCCGGGACAGTGACGGTTTGCCCGTCAAGTCGGACCGAACTCCACAGTGGGTTCGAGACGAATGACGTTCGGATCGGTACCTCCCGGCCCTCGATCAGTGCAAAGTCGCGGTCGTAACCGAGTGCGATCATCGCCGCCCCGATGGTTGGATCCACCGCGCCTTCTGTGATCCGGGCGCCATCAAGCGCTGTTCGGAGTAGGCGTGCGAGAGTGCTGCTCACTTCGACCGGGATACCTCGGGCATTCTCAATCAGCCGAATCTCGGAATCATCGCGAAATCGGCTGCATGCCAATTCTATTCGGTTTAGGTATTCGTCCACGATCAACCTGGCCGGTAGGAGAGATTCAGGGTCCGTCACCACTATCGACGCCTCGATTCCCCATAACGTCCACTCCGACCTCGCGACAGGCGACACCGCGGTCACGATCCGGCCGATCGAGCGTGGGAGCCGTGAGCGCCGGAACTCCCGCTCGACAGGCGCGGTGTTGCAGTTGTGGACGTCGGGGTGGAGGCAGTGCCCGCGCCCGAGTTAGCGGAAGGGATGTCGTTGACCGTCGTCACAGTCGCCACCGTTTGGGTATCGGAGTAAGCAAGGGCCGTTCCGCCGATGACCCCGACCACTCCCAATGCCACGAGGGTTCCGGTGACTGCTCGTACCTTTCGGAATCCGTCTTCCGGTGTATTCATCTGATGCCCGCTCTCAAATGCTCGATGAAGAACTCAACAATCGGCCTCGGTGCTGATACACACCTGGACGGTCGCTGTGAAGCCGCTGTGAGTCGGCGCAACACCCCTCGCTGGCTCTGACGTCCACGATCCAGACACAATCTTGGAGAGTTCTCAGAACAGACGTGGCAGGCTCGCACTCATGGCCCCGAACCCACGAATTCTTCTCGTCGAGGACGATCGGCAACTAGCGGGCTTGCTCGCGGACTTGTTCGAGGACGAAGGGCACGATGTCGATGTCGCGCACGACGGGCAAGCTGGCCTTCATTTGGCGCTGACACGGGCATACGACGTGTTCGTCTTCGATCGAGGTTTGCCGGTCGTCGACGGCGTCGAGTTACTCAGGACCCTCCGAGCACGCGACTCTAGCGTCCCCGCGTTGATCCTCACTGCACGTGGTGCCCTCACTGATCGTGTCGAGGGGCTCGATGCCGGCGCAGAGGACTATCTGGTCAAACCCTTCGAGATTCCCGAATTGCTGGCTCGAATACGCGCCCTGCTTCGCCGCCGCGCCTCGGCCAGTCCGATCCACGTCGGCAGATGGGAAGTCGATCGCGCCAACCGGACAGCCACGGACACGGCGTCCGGTTCGGTGACCTCACTGTCGGAAAGAGAGAGCGAACTCATCGGACTTCTGTGCGCGTCACCTGGACAAGTCTTCTCTCGCAGCCAACTGCTCGAGCACGTGTTCGGAAGCGCAGACACCCCGGGCACTGTCGATACCTACGTTCACTACCTCAGACGTAAGCTCGGCCGGAATGTCATCGCAACGGTTCACGGCCTCGGGTATCGGTTCGGAGAATGATCTGCCGCAGAAAAGTCAAGGGCCACCGAGGATCTACCACTGGCTTCGGCGACGAGGCGCGTCTACGGCGAGCCGGCCGATCCGCGGCGATACAGGCTGCCGTCGCGCTGGGCGCCGTGTTGTTGATCGTGGGAGCCGTATCGTACCTCGGCTACGCGCGGGCACAGGATCGTCAAATCCGCTCTGCACTGACCGAGGTTGCGGCGACGGCGGACGATGCGGATGATCCGCCCCCTGGTATGTCGCTCGCATTCCGCTCGGCCGATGGTGCCGTTGCTGTCAGCCCACGCGCACCTCGTGGTACCACTGGTCTCCTCGACTCGCCGGTCGGCTATACCGATTTCAGCAGTGCAGCTCAAAATTATCGCGCCCTCGTCTCGGATGGCGCCGAAGGCCGTGTGGCAGTTGTCGCAGCACTCGAGCCATACGAAACCGGCAGACAGCGACTTCTCCTGGCGCTCGGATTCGCCGAAATCACCGGTATTGCTGCATCCGTGGGTGTCGTGTTTCTGTTGTCACGGCGTGCGATCAGGCCGCTGAGCCAGGCTCTCGAGTTGCAGCGACGATTTGTCGCCGATGCGTCGCATGAACTCCGCGCACCATTGACCGTATTGCATACTCGCGCACAACTTCTGGCCCGTCGAGGAAATTCGATCGAGTCGTTCGAGCTGGTAGCTCAATTGAACGGACTGGTCGACGACACTCGCGCTCTGGGCGAAGTGATCGAAGATCTTTTGATGGCGGCGTCGATGGATGACAGACGACAGTCGAGGCATCGGGTCGATATGGCGGCGGTCTGTGAGCAAGTGCGCGGCAGCGTCGCAGATCACGCCCAGAAATCGGGGGTCTCCGTCGAAACCAGTGAGTCGGGTACGGGCGAACCTGTGGTCCTGGGGATCGAATCTGCTCTGCGCCGCGCTGTTCTCGCGCTCGTAGATAATGCGTTGGCGCATGAGCGACCGGGCGGTCACGTCCTTCTCCGTGTCGAACGTGATCGTGATCAGGTCAAAGTCCGTGTGAGCGACACCGGAATCGGGATCGCTCCCGAGGTCGTCCCCATTCTGTTCGACAGGTTCTCGCATGGGGAGATGCAGCCTGCAGGTTCGCGCCGATACGGAATCGGATTGTCGTTGGTCCGCGAGATCGCACATGCACATCGCGGCGAAGTCATTATCGAATCGACGCCAGGGGTCGGCTCCGCCTTCGAACTCATCCTTCCGGCAGCCGGCTGAAAGTGCGCGAGGTCGGGACGGCAATGCACTCCGGCAAGAGAATCCACGCGAGCACGTGCCCCCAGAACTCTCCAAGAAATGCTCCCTACGTTGGTCTGCGTGGGACTGACCAGGATCGGCGGATTGTCGGCGCGTCCACTTCTCGTCCGCTGTGTCGTCGTGCTCGTTCCGCTTTCCGCGATTCTGGTTCTCTGTACAGTTCTCTGGCCGAATGCACGCATACGACTCGAAATATTGCCTGCACTGACGACAGAGGTCACCGTGGTCCTAGTCCCGATCACCACCGACGCAAGTGAACGGCTCGAACACAACTCCCCTTGCTACGTCTATCGAATCGGTGAGAGCGGAGCAAGGACCGTGCGGAAGGAACAGGCGCAAAAATCCCCTTAGAGCGAGTCGACGACAGGAGCGCAGTGTGATGATTCGATTCCCCGGAGTGTATGCACCACAAAGCCGTACCCGATTGATTTCGGATGCCGCACTCGCCGAACACATGGATGCTTCGTCCCAGGTACTCGACCCGCGCTCCGGTCGTGGCGCTGTGAACGCCTGTGCAGCCGGTCCCGGCACCGAATCAGTTTTCGCTGCCGACATCTCACGCCGCGCTGCAGTCTGCCCGTGGTTGAGCGGACAGTTCCATGGCGCCAGAATCCGCGTCAGCTGTGGGGGCCTCCTGCCCCTGTTGCGCGGTCGTCGATACGACCTCGTCATAGCGACCCCACCTAACGTTCCGTCGCTATGCAACCGGAAGCCGCGAATCGGCCCCGCACACAGCTGGGACGGTACAGCCCAGTTGTCGCGCAGGACATATCTCGAGTCGATGCGCGTCATCGAACCTGGACAGGACATCAAGGAAATCGTCGTTATCCGGGCCCGAGTATGACGTCACTGACGGCCGCGCAACGGTCTCTATATTTCGCGCAGACGCTCGACCCCACAACCCCGTACGTCATTGCGCAGTATGCCGAGTTGACCGGAGAACTGGACGCAGACCGCCTGGAATCCGCAACGGTCATCGCTCACCGTGAATTCGGTATTGCAGGCCTTCACCTACGCGTGACGGACGGTGTCCCGGAACTGCATGACGACGTGAACATCGCCGTTGTCGGCGAAAGGCTGGACTTTCGCCGATTCGACAATCCCGTCGGAGCAGCTACCTCCTGGATGCAACACGAATGGTCGACCGCGACCCTATCTTCGGACCAGCCGCTTACAATCGCGAAGCTGCTGCGCGTCGGCCCGGACCGTTGGTTCTGGTACTACCGCGCTCACCACATAGCACTTGACGGGTACACATCTGTTTATGACAGCTTGAGTCGAGACCACCGTGACGGCCAGACCCAGACCCATCTGCGACTCGCCGGACCGATGATGACGGTTTGAGCTGAGCCCACCTCAGAGTTGGTGCCATCTGGCTTGTTCGGATGCCAGCAACTGCTGGAGGGCAGTGATGGAGACTCGAATGGAGTTGTTCGCCCGAATTCGACGTGACGCCCGGATCGAGGAGTATTCGATCCGGCAGTTGGCCCGCCGCCACCAGGTCGGCCGGGCAACGGTGCGGATGGCGTTGGCGCAAGCGGAGCCGCCACCGAGAAAGATCCCGGTGCGCTGTTCCCCGAAACTGGATCCGTTCAAAGCCGCGATCGACGCCATGCTCACCGCCGATATCGACGCACCACGAAAACAACGCCACACGGCCCGCCGAATCCTCGCCAGGCTGGCCGACGAACATGGAGCGCAGCACCTTTCGTATTCCACGGTGCGTGACTACGTGCGGGTCCGGCGAGCACAGATCGACGTCGAAGCCGGACGCCGCATCGAAGTATTCGTCCCGCAGGAACACGCACCCGGTGCCGAAGCGGAAGTCGATTTCGGTGAAGTATGGGTGATCCTGGCCGGGGTGAAAACGAAATGCCACATGTTCGCCTTCCGGCTCTCGCATTCGGGGAAATCCGTGCACCGCGTGTACTCGACCCAAGGGCAGGAAGCGTTCCTCGAAGGTCATATCGCCGCGTTCGACGAGATCGGCGGTGTCCCGACCCGTCACATTCGCTACGACAATTTGACCAGTGCAGTGCAGAAAGTGATTTACGGGCAATCTCGTGCTCGTGTGGAGAACCCGCGGTGGGTGCTGTTTCGTTCGCACTTCGGGTTCGACCCGTTTTACTGCCAGCCTGGTATCTCCGGGGCGCACGAAAAAGGCGGTGTAGAGGGCGAGGTGGGCCGGTTCCGCCGAAACCGATTGTCCCCGATGCCTGTTGTCGACTCCCTCGATGAGCTCAACGAGAAGATCCGCGGCTGGGACACCGCCGACGACAGTCGGCGCATCAATGACCGGATACGCACTGTCGGGCAGGACTTCGCCGTCGAAGCACCGCTTCTGCGCCCTGTTCCAGGCGAGGGCTTCGATCCTGGATTGTCGCTGGAACCGCGGGTCGATCGGTCAGCGTTGATCACGGTGCGGATGGCGAAATACTCTGTCCCAGCACGTTTCATCGGCAGGAAGGTGCGGGTGTCGTTGCGGGCATCGGAAGTGGTGGTCTTCGACGGACGGGCGGCGATCGCTCGCCATCAACGGGTCATCGCCCGGGGCGGTCAGAGCCTCGATCTCGACCACTACCTGGAAGTACTGCGCACCAAACCCGGTGCCCTGCCAGGGGCCAGCGCTTTGGCCGCAGCCCGCAGAAACGGGACGTTCACCGCCGCTCATGACGCGTTCTGGGCGGCGGCCCGCAAAACCGACGGTGACGCCGGCGGAACCCGCCAACTCATCGATGTCCTGCTCCTGCACCGCACCATCGATAGCGATGACGTAATCGCGGGCATCGAAGCCGCGCTGACCGTGGGTGCAGTGACCGCTGATGTCGTCGCGGTCGAAGCCCGCCGACACGCATCATCGGAGGTCGATGCGGGTGGGTCTGATTCAGGCCGTCATCTCGTTGCTCGTCGCGACGGCCGCGAGCAACGCGTTGTCAGCCTGACCCAACGCCGTCTCGCCGATCCGGCAGCGATCATCGCTGGTCTGCCAGCCGATTCTCGGCCCGCACCGACGGTCGATCACTACGACCAACTCCTGCGACTCCCCGAACGCCGCAATCTCGCCCCATCCGCCGCCCGAGCCGAGTGAAAGAAGGCCCGAACATGGTTCGTCCACCCGTCACGGTTTCCACCACGCTGCGCCGCCGAGGTTTAACCGAGGAAGCCGCCACCGCCGCAGTCGATCAAGCCTGCCGCCGGCTACGGCTACCCACCATCCGTGCCGTCGTCGCGGACGCCGCCACTGCCGCCCGCAAGGACCAGCTTTCGTACTACGGATTTCTGGCGGAGTTGCTGCTTTCCGAATGCGACGACCGTGACCGGCGAAGTGTGGTGCGGCGAATCAAGGGAGCAGGGTTCCCTCGCGAAAAGTGGTTGGCCGACTTCGATTTCGACGCCAACCCCAACATCAATCCCGCCACCATCGGCACCCTCGCCACCGGCGACTGGATCCGCAAAGGCCAACCCCTGTGCTTGATCGGGGACTCCGGAACCGGGAAATCGCATCTACTCATCGGGCTCGGCGCGGCGGCCGCCGAAGCGGGCTACCGCGTCAAATACGTCCTCGCCACCCGATTAGTGAACGAGCTCGTCGAAGCCGCCGACGAGAAACAACTCGCCCGCACGATCGCCCGCTACGGCCGAGTGGATCTACTTTTGCTGGACGAACTCGGTTACATGGAACTCGACAAGCGAGGTGCTGAGCTGCTTTTCCAGGTGTTGACCGAACGGGAGGAGAAGAATTCCGTCGCGATCGCGTCAAACGAGTCCTTCTCCAAAGCGCACATGTTCGCGCGAATCTGTGCGTAGTGGCGCCGAAGTTTCACGGGTTCGGCAGTCGGGTCGGGTCGACGAAGTCTGCCAGGTAGATCATGGCGGCCTCGGCGGTCATGCCGAATGCCGCGGCGACGAGCTTCGGATCCATGGTGTTGACCAGATCGATAAGGCGAGTGCAGCGGATCATCCGTGGGCCGAACCCGCAATCGTCGAGCACATGACTCAGATAGGCGACCGATGCGGGTGACCGTCCGGCCTTGGTCCCTTTGGTGACGATGACGTGCGGATTGGCGGTTCGCCAGGAGGCGCGATGGGCCAAACAGCGCTGCACGATCGTCCAGCTCGCTGGGTCCATCGGGACCGGATGCGGTCGCTTGCCAAGCCTGACGGTCTGTCGAATCGGATCAACATCGTCGCAGGTCATCAGCCGGACTTCGCGACTGGAAGCGCCATGCAGCAAGGCGAGGATGCCGACCAGGGATTCATGCGGATGCACCAGCAGGTCGGTGGTCCACCGCTGGAACAACCGGCGCTGTTGCTCGAGAGTGAGCGTCCGGCCACGAAAACCCTTGGCCTCTTTGCTGTCCAGGCTCTTCGTCGGATCGACAAGGACCAGACGGTGACTGCGCGCGAATCGGAAAAACTGGCGCAGCACGGTGATTCTTCGCTGGCGCGACTTCGGCAGGGAAACTAGGAACGCCTCGACGTCGCCGAGCTCGACGGTCGCCCAATCTTGTTTCCCGCGTTCACTGTTCAAGAACGAAGCGAAATCTCGAACGGCCGCCAGTGCGGCCTCTATGGTCGAATCGCTGCGGGGCAGTGTTCCGGCCCGGCGAGCACGGGCCCTGGAGGTAAGCATGAACTCGGCGAATCCTGCGATTGCCGGCCGCAGCGGCTCTGGGGCCGCTTCGATCCGCCGTTGCCGACGGCCGGCGGCGAGTCGCTCGTTCTGGTCGGTCGGCATCGCCAGCCCGTGTTCGGTGAAGAAATCCTGCATCGATCTGGCCAGCGGACCCATGGAACGACCTGAGCGGCGTGCCCTATCGAGCAGGGACGGCGAATGATTGGAGTGCTCGTCGTCGAGCAGTCGCCCCAGCTCGGTGACCGCCACACACGCACGGCCTGGCGAATAGCCGTCGGCGAGACAGGTGATCAGGCCGGGCAGCCAATCCGGCGGGTCGGCAAGACGTGTTAGGAGATGTTCGCCGGCCACATGCGGCCGATCCGGATGGCGCTGCCAGCATCGCGAGCACATGCCGCGGCCGGCATGGCGGCGCAACACGCCACAGGCGACGCAGACGTGCGGGGGCTTCTTCGAAGGTCGCGGCCTCGAACAGTGACCGCACCAGCCGGTGTCCACGCGCAGATACCCGGGTTTGCCGCACCGCGGACAGTCCTGTTGCCGAGCTTGCAGGTCGGCTTTGTGTTGGCAGCCCCGGCACAACACGGCCTCCGCGAAGCGGACCTTGTGACCGCACTGCGCGCACCGGCGGGAACAAAGCACGCAACGACCTGTCTCGACGACGAGCACCCTACTGCGGCTGCAGTCAGGGCACGGTTGCTTGGCGGCCGCGTCCTTGGCGCGGGCGGTGCACCGGCAGCACAGGTCGCGGCCGATGATGCCCACCGGTCCGCCGCACTCGACACAGTCACGCTGGCGTTTACCCATGTTCTGCAATGACTTCCAGGTCGAAGCGTCACATCGGCGGCAGCGAGCGGCCGCGGGCGTTGACGGCTTGGCGCTGCGTCGGCGCCGGTCGGATTGGCGGCTCGGCAGGACGCTCGACGGGAGTGGTGTCGATCTCGAACAAGTCGTCCGGAGTGCATTGCAAGGCAGTGCACAACGCGATCAGCGTCGTCATCTTGATCTGGGTGGGTTCCTTGGTGAACAGCGCCGACACCGACGCCGCCGACATCTCCAGCCCGGCTTTGTCTGCCAGTAGCCTGCGCAGCTCGGTCCCGGTCCACACTTCGCGTTGGGCCGCGGCCATCCGCAGTCGCCACTTGATCCTCACGCTCGCTCGTCCTCTCCGCTGAGCTCGGCCAGGGTGGTGGTCACCGCGCGCCGATACGCGTCCTCGATGAAGGTCTCCGATGGCCGGACATACCGCATCGTCGATCCGACGGTCCAGTGACCCAGAAGCTGTTGGATCGCAACCAGATCCACGCCACGCTCATAGTTGTGGGTCGCGCACGCACGTCGCAGCGCATGCGGGCTGAACCGCTCCGAACGCGGGCGCCCTTCGAGCTCCATCAGATATCGCAGCCGGTTGCGGATCGTTCCACGATGCAGCGGCCCGCCGGACTCGGCGGCGAACAACACCGGCGAGTCCGGGAACTTGGGCCGCACGTCGGTCAGGAACCAGCGCAGCACCAGGTCCAGACCGTCGAGCATCGGAACCCATCGCGGCCGAGGACCGGACATCCTGGCGCCCTTACCGAAGCGGACATGAAGTTTGCCGAACGGACCACGATCGAAATGCACATCCGGAAGGTCGAGCAGCGCAGCCTCTTCCGAGCGCAGTCCGGCATGATAGAGCGTCCGGAACAGCGCGTAGTCCCGAGCTGCCGGCCCATATTTTCGGGCGGTGATGATGCGCGCCTTCATGAACTCGAAGAACTCCCGCACGCGCTCCGGAGTCGGAGGCGGCACCAGCGCCGGCGAATCGTCGCCGACATGGCGGGAGGCGTTGAACTCATCCACCGGGCAGACCAGCTTCACCCCGAACACGGCCTCGATCTCGGCTGCCTTGCGAACCTGGAGGAACCAGTGGAATCCCTTGAAGATCTGCACATACTCCCGCCGAGTCGACGGAGCACGGCCCGCGACTGCGAGGCTGCCAACGACTCGGTCGATGTCCTCGGCGGTGACTTCCCACGCCGGCCGGCCCAGTGCCGTCAGCGTCCGCTCGAGTAGCCCGATGTCGTTGTCGATAGTGACTGGGCTGAAGCCCCGAGCTCGCCAGGACGCGACGAAGGCGTCCACGCAGTTGCGTTGGAACACAACAGGATCTGACTCGATCGACTCTATCGGAACGACGTTGCCCGGGATCAGCCGCAGACCTTCGGTCATCAGCACACCTTCTTCACACCTGAACGATTAAGGTAGCACCTAATATAGACCGCTCACAGCTTGAGAAGGCTAGAACGCGAAAACATGCTGAAGTCCCAGCGAGCTGCGGGTTTCCACGGAGACGAACAAGTGCCAACCCCAGATAGATGGGGCGAGGTGTTCGGCGACGAGGTCGTGGCCGCGGCGATGATCGACAGGCTGGTCCATCACGCAGATGTCATTTCGCTCAAAGGTGACAGCTATCGCCTCAAGGATCGTGATCTCGGCCGTCCGATGCCCAGTCAGAAAACCGAGACCTGATCGCATAACCGCACGCAGGGGTCAACTTTCAGATGCCGGAAAGGGATCAAGATTCAGATGCCGTTGACACACTGCGTTGTCATGACATAGCTGACACTAACTCAGGTGCAGGGGTTGTTAGGTTTTTGCGTGGTCCACCGCGTCCGTTGAGGCCGCGATGGTAGGTGCCGCGAGCGCCATCACGGAAAGTGGGCCAGGACCAGTTTTCAACCGTCGTCAACACGAACCACTTAGGGCTCCAAACTTGGCCCATTTGTACTCCCACGACGTCACTCGATCAGGTTGTCCATCAACAAAACTCGGACGACAGTCTCGCTACCGACCCTTGACTGGACTCTCCACGACGCGATTCATGCGCGCAATCGCCGGCGTTCGCGGACTAGCTCGGAGCTCTCGGGTGACCGGCCCGTTCGAGACGTCCGACAGGTCACGCGCCGAGGGGAATCGGGGCTCTGTCATGGAATACGCGCAGCACGTTCGCAGAGTGGTGCATGTCCTCGACAACGCGGTGAGCGGGTGCCCCATATTTGGCGACGAGATCGAGACGTGATTTCGTCCGTTCGCGGTCGAGGCGCAAGCCAGCTTCGCGGAACGACGAGGCGTCGATAATCCGGTAGGAGAACAACGCGTCTGTCTTCGGCATCCACCGCGCCAGGAACTCGCGGTCCATGCGGTGGGAGCTGCCGCATAGTGGAGTCGAGCTGTCGACGCCCCACCGCGCGAGGAGATCGACAATATCGGATTCGAAGCCGGACAGATCCTGCGGTGCGTTGTCGCCGGCTGCTGCGATTTCAGTACGTAGATCGGCGAATAGCCCGTTGTCAGTGTGCATTCGCTTCACGACGTCGAACGCTGGATCGGTGTGAAGTCGGTCGATCAGGGCAGATGTACCGGTGGTGACTGCGAGGGCCTCGAAACGCTCGATCGGCATGAGGTCGGCAGAGTACAGCGCGAACCCGATTTCGAGGATCTCGCAGACTTCGGCTTCGGTGCCGGTGGTTTCGAGATCTACGAACACGAATCCGTCGACGCTCATCTTGTGTCTCCATTTCTCGTTTGGTGATGCCGCTGCGGACGACGCTGGGCCGTTCACTGCCGCGCCGGCATACCGTCGCGGCGGTCTCTGTGACGCTACGGGCCATCGTCGCCTATCGGTCCGACAGGTTTCCTTGCTTCGACGGCCCGCAGCACACGCTGCGCGTGGGCGTTCTGCTTCCGGAGTTGGGTATGTAGCGCGCCAATCGGGAGCCCTCCCGTGCCGGCACCCTGCGGGTTCGTTGTCGGCCGAGACCTGCCCATCCGCGGCTGCACGGTGATCGATGATCGGTGTCGACAGCATCTGCATCTCCCTGCCCAGTTTCTCCGCCCGCCCCGCCGGTACACCGCAGGTCGATACTCACGCTGGATCGGGCGACGCTTGGGTTTCGCTTCGGGGAGTTGTACATACGGAACGTCGGCACCCCACACGAAGTCTGCGGCCAGGGGTGCCCACACAGGCCGGAGGTCGCGCCCATTCAAGGCTTCGTCCACGCCGTCTGACACGCCAGCAGTACATGCCGAAGTTAACGCTGCAAGTCGGCGGGGAATCAGCCAGCAACCTTGGGCTTGGTCAGCTGAAAGCCCTTCAGCTCCCGGACTGCAGCGCGATGTAGATCGGTGAGGTGAAACCTCAGCGGTAGAGCAAATTGCGCATCAGTCGTTAGCGTCGTCAGACGGCTCGACGCAGGCTGGCTTCATCGATGTCGATGCCTCACCGCGAGATCTGTCGAACACCGCTGAGCGGCTCGCCTGGACCGTCCCGTCGCACAACCTGTCAATGGCACCTGAATTTTGACAGCAGAGCCACTGCGGCGGGGTGTGGACGGTCTATGTGGGCATTACACGATGAGGTCCCACTGGCAGCGCTCCACCCGAGGCTGCCGTGCATAATTGAATGGCGCTGCAGAGCGCTATCGCTTGGGTACATACACGGGCAATGTGCACCCGAGGCCATCGTCCATTGCTGATCAGTACGGAAGGACGATAGGTGTGACCAATACTGATCCATTCGAGTTAGATTGGCACGAACCTGAATCGCCGGTCGATCTTGAGGCCATCCGCAAAAAACTCGCGGAACTTCTGGTCGACGACATGCTCATTGAGCAGGTCTGCACGCGAGTTCAGGGAAACGCGATTGGTGTACTGCTTTACGGCAGTTGGGCGCGGGGCGATGCATCAGCCACTTCTGACTTAGACCTTCTCGTTATGTCACAGTTCCGGGCCGACTCCGGAATGGAAGGCAAGTTAAGCCTGAGCGCCTACACCCCCACCCAACTGGCCGATGCCCGAGCTACCCTCTTCGGGATGCATCTGGCGAGGGACGGGATTGCCTTGCACGACACCGAAGGCCGAATGGCCGAAATCTTGAGCACGTTCACCCCGCCCGACCCACAGGAGTTACTCCAACGGATTCGCGAGTTCGCAATTGTTCTCGATCTGCCACGCGAGGAGCAATCTATCTATCTGCCGGGGTTGTGCCAGGTCGCTCGGTACTTACTCCGCACGGCCATCTACACCCTGGCTCTACGCGATGGGCGTCCATGCTTCTCAGTCGAGGAATTGGCGGTGCGGTTCAATCAGCCAGAGTTGACTATCTTGCTGTCGTCGCATCCAGAGCAGTATCCTGCTCCTAGTCTCGGTGTCCTCGACGATTTGCGCCAACGCCTGATTGAGGTAGTAGGCGCACCCGGCGACAACCCGTTTGGATCCCTACACGCGCTCATCGTTAGCTCATCGACAAGCAATCCTGACCTTGAGAAGCTGGCTACCTTAGCTCTCGGCGTGGACGAATCCCTTCCTTACGCCGAGCTTCCGAAAGTAATTCTATGAACGAGATCGGGTTCATCGGTGATATTCACGGTTGCATTGAAGAACTGGACGAACTCGTAACAGCGGCACGCTCTCGCACCTCCCACCTTGTCTTCCTCGGTGACTACGTGAACCGTGGACCGCACTCTCGTGAGGTAATTGACTTCCTGATCCGACTGCAGCAGACCAAGGGAATCTCTACGTCATTCATCATGGGGAATCACGATCAAGCCTTCCTTGACTCGCTAGTGGGCGACGGTTTTGACAGCTTCTTGCGGATCGGGGGAGCATCCACGGTTGTGTCCTACGTCGGTGCGCCGCGAGCCGACGTACTGTCCCAGCTTCGGGAAAGTGTTCCCGCCACACACATTGACTTTCTGAACTCGCTCGCCAATCAGGTTGTGGTAGACGGCGTTGTTGCAACGCATGAACGCCCGGCCCATGAGATCGACACGACAGGGGACACCGAGCGATTCGCAATCTATGGTCACTCTCCTCAGCGTCGCCTTCTCCCCCGGATCGAACACGATCGAGCCTTCATCGACACAGGTTGCGGCACGCTGCCCGACGGCCGGCTGACCTGTCTATTCTGGCCGAGCCTCACTTGGATTCAGTCGAAGCCTTGTAAGCCGATTCGATGACGAGAATTTACTACTAGGTCCCCGCTGCGCTGAGCTTCACGGAGGTTTGCTCGATGTCCCGATCCAGCAAGGGGCTCTGAGCCTTCCTGGCGTGTACAGTCGCTTCCCTCAGTAGCGCCCTCGCGCGTGAAGTCCCTCCTTTCGCGAATGCCACCTCCGCGAGCAGCCAGGCTGCTGTGCCAAGGCCGGCAGCATTGTTCGACTTCTCGCTCTTCTCCTGCGATACGAGCGCATGCCTCTCAGCCTCATCCGGTGCGCCTTCCAGCAACAGGAGCTGCGCAAACAGCGCGTGCGCAATGCTGACCCCATCGGAGTTCTGGATTCGTTCATTAATTTTGAGTGCCTGCTCGATGTGGCCCTGGGCCCCGTCGGCCGCACCTTGCCGCAGCCCCGACTCCGCGAGACCCGACAACGCGTTGGCCATCAGGTGATCATCGTGATCGTCTCGTAGAAAGTCGATTGCTTCGGCGAACCTCGCTTCCGCTGCCGCGTAGTCGCCAAGGCGCATTTGGCTCCGACCGAGATTGATTGCAGACTGCGCTAGTTCTTTCGGGGACCCAAAATCCTGACGCAAACTGTGTGCCTCTTCGAAAAGTTGAATGGCTGCATCAGGTTCCGTGATCTTCAACAAGGTCAACCCGTAGTTGTCCAGCGCGTAACACAGTTTCTGATTGATGGGTTGCGCGCTTGCCCGTGCAGTTTCGACGGCCTCGTGCAACAGGTCCCTGGACTGGGTCAACTCACCACGCTTACGATGAATCACACCCATATTGGCTAAAGAATTTGTTTTATAAGCGACCGCTTCGGCGTCGCCTCTGGCCAGTAAGGCGGGATCTGCGAGTAGCTGATTGTTGAGCGCGAGAGCCCGTTCGAGCCGCCCTGTTCGCCTCATGAACTGGGCGAACTCCGTCAATGCCTCGGGATCCCCGTCCTTAATTGCATGAGAGAAGGCCGCTTCGGCCTGCATCAGGTGCCCAGCCGCCGCGTGCCTCTTGGCAGTCGCGAGGAGTTGCATCGGTGTTGAGTCCGAAAGCTCATGCATCGGTGTTGAAGCCGATAGCTCAGCTGGAGTCATCTGCGCGGGCAACGTGATCGTCTGTGGAACGCGAACTCCAAGCGGTTGAGCCGCCCATTCAACGAGATTCCGCGTGATGACGCCCGACAGACTGTCGTCCGAATCGAACGTATCAAATGTCGACGGCCATCGTAAGCTCCCCACTGGCGGCCATTTATGGCGCATTTTGTGGCCATGGTTTCTCCCCGCGTACGGCCAGATAGTTCCCCACCTGCTGTGAGTCAGATTCGGTCCCGGCAACGCTGGGTGGATGAAATCGAGCAGGGAGATCATGGAAATTTTGGAGGCGTACGACCTCACGGGTAGTTATCGGGCGGCGGCGGAGCTGGCTGGGTGTGATCACCACACGGTGGCCCGGTATGTGCAGATGCGCGCTGCGGGGCAGCCGCCGGACCGCCGGCGGCATCGAGCGCGGGCGATCGACGACTTTCTGCCGAAGATCGAGGAGTTGGTGGTCCGCTCGCAGGGCAAGGTCCGCGCGGATGTCATCCACGAACGGATCGTCGCGCTGGGGTTCACCGGCGGTGAGCGGACCACGCGCCGGACGGTCGCGGAGGCGAAGGCCCAGTTTCGGGCTGGTCGGCGGCGAGTGTATCGGCCGTGGGTAACCGAACCTGGGCTGTGGTTACAGTACGACTTCGGTGACGGGCCAACGATTTCCGGCCGGAAGACGACGTTGTTCTGCGCATGGTTGGCGTGGTCGCGATTTCGGGTGGTGATCCCGATCTGGGACAAGACATTGCCGACGGTGGCGGCGTGTTTGGATGCGACATTCCGCCGCTTGGGCGGGGTTCCGGTCTATGTCCTCACCGACAACGAGAAGACCGCGACGATCGATCACGTGGCCGGGATCGCGGTCCGCAATCCGGAGATCGTGGAGGTGGCACGGCATTACGGCACGACGCTGCGGACGTGTTTACCTGCTGATCCGGAGTCGAAGGGAGGAAGTGAGGCGACGGTGCGGATCGCCAAAGCCGACCTGTTGCCGAAGGAGGTGAACCTGCGCGAGCAGTATCACTCTTTCGGTGAGCTCGAGTCGGCTTGCCGGCAGTTCTGCACCGACGTCAACACCCGCGTCCACAGCTCTACTCGGCGGCGGCCGGTCGAGCGGCTGGCCGAAGAGTTGCAGCGGCTGCATCCGCTGCCGAAATCTCCGTTCACCGCGGTGTTCGGCACTACCCGGCGGGTGAACTGGGAGTCGACGATCTCGGTGGAAGGGGTGCGGTATTCGGTGCCGCACACGTTGATCGACACTCGGGTCTGGGCCCGCTTCCATGGTGAGGAGCTGATCGTGACCGCCGTCGACAATGATGGCGGTGCAGTCGAAGTCGCGCGGCACCGCCGCGGCCAACCCGGTTCACCGGTCCTCGACAACGACCACTACCCACCCCGCCCAGACCGCGACGCCGCCGACCGGGTGCCCAAGCCTCGTACCGCCGCCGAGCTCGCCTTCCTACAGTTGGGCCAGGGTGCCAACAGCTGGCTGGTCGAGGCTGCCGCCGCGGGAGCGCGCCGCATCAGGGCGAAGATGGCCGAGGCCGTGGACCTTTCGAAGCTGCACTCCCCGGACGCAGTCGACAGAGCGTTGGGGACGGCGGCGATGACCGGCCGGTTCGCCGATCGGGACCTGATCTCGATCCTCGACTACCAAGTCACCCACGAACACGCTGATCCGGTCCGTCGCAGCGAGAACCACACTCTGCAACCGGGCACCGCCGCCTGGTCCACCTTCGGCCAGACACCAGCGCCGGCCAGCCCAGCCACTACTGACGATGAAAGCGATGACGCCTGATGAGCACCCCTTTGCGCACTGTTACCAGCGCTAACGGCGACCCGTTGGCCGAGGCGATCGACCTGACTAAACGCCTGAAACTGCCCCATATCCGCAGGTCCTTGAGCGATATCATCCCGACCGCGAAAGCCCAACGCTGGGACCCCGCCGAAGTCGTGCGGGTTCTCCTCGCTGAGGAAGCCGCCGGCCGGGACCGGGCGAACCTGCACACTCGCCGCAAACGCGCGGGTTTCCCTACCGGCAAGACCTTCGGCGACTGGGACGAAACGAAATCGTCGATTCCCCGCGCCACCCAGGACGCGCTCCGCACCCTGGAGTGGGTCGGGCGGCGTGAATGTTTCTGCGTCTGTGGGCCTTCGGGAACTGGCAAGTCTCACTTCACCGAGGCACTCGGGCAGGCCGCAGTCGAAGCTGGGCTGGCGGTGTCTTGGTTCACCATCGAAGACCTCGGTGCCCTGGTCCGCCGGCACCGTGCCGACGACTCCATCGCCCGAGCCCTGACGAGGATCATCCGCTCCGACCTGATCATCGTCGACGACATCGGTCTGCTCCCGGTCTCTGAAGACGCCGCCGAAGGATTCTATCGCCTCGTCGACGCTGCCTACGAACGCCGAGCGATTGCCGTCTCGAGCAACCTGCACCCCTCCGGCTTCGACGAGATCATGCCCAAAACATTGGCCACCGCCACCGTTGACCGGCTCCTGCACCATGCGCACGTCGTCGTCACCGACGGCGACTCCTTCCGCCTCACCGAAGCCACCACCGGCAAGGGGGTGAAGCCCTTCAGCTAACCCAAATCAGAAAGCGGGTGGGGAAAAACAACTGGCCGCCACCGGGGAGAACCCGTGGCCACCAGCGGGGAGAACTACTGGCCGCCTACGGGGAGAACTTCGTGGCCATTGACAATCAAACAACAAGCTCTTCGACTGCTCCAAGCGGTCACGAAAGTCCATCACCTTGCAAAGTTGTGGGCCTGGGTCACGGAGACGGCCGGCGTCAATCGTCTTGAACAGAACGAGGAGATCACGCATGCAGGCATCCGATGATTCCAACAGCTCAAGGCAGCGATGGAACTCCTCCTCCGTACCCGACGAATAGGGCCCGTCGAGGCTTGGAGGAGAGCCCCAGTGATCTCCCAACATCAAGATCATGAAATCGCAGTCGTCGATATACGGATTAATCCTCGCTTGCGGCCTTCCGACACCCGCGGGGAACTGTTCCCAACCTCGGACGAGAAAGTGAACCCGGGCGGGGTTGGCTCGTTCCTCATTGAACGCGGAGACGGTCTTTCGACAAATATCCCGTTCGTGTGCGAGGTTCCCCGGCGACGCCAAGAAGATCGGACGACCTGAAAGCTCAATCGGCATAAAGCAACCCTAGCGGTGGCACTATCATCTGGATCGGGTACGGGGTCGTCGATATACAAAGCACCGGCTCCGCCGAAGAAGCCTAGCTTCGTCATCTCTTCGTGCTATGTGGTGCCACTCCATAGGCTGGGCAGATGCAAAAATTTTTGAGACGCTTGGGCGCTGTGACTGCCCTGGTCATCGCTGGCTTTGTGGGTGGAATATTCGGCGGTATCACCGTTCGGGGTGGCTGGAATACGCAGGTATTTGGACCGCTCTCCGCATGGGTGGCAGCATCGGTCACCCTCATCGCCGTAGTGGTTGCCCTCACCTCGTCTCGGAAGTCAATTGGGATTGCTCAGCAGTCCGCAGTGATCGCGGAGAGGTCGGTGGAAACTGCGGAGACACGCGCAATCCGCGAACGCGAGTTCAACCATCGCCGAGATAACACGAAGGCCATCGCAGACATGTGGGCACAGATTGGATCAATCCGACCGGCCCTGGAGCGCTCCAGAGACGCAGCGAGACGCGGTGACAAAGACGAGTTAAAGACCTCAGATTCACTTCTGCGGGACCGGATCGCCGCGGCTTCCGGTGCGGTCTTCTACGCAAAGACTGTGACTTTGGAGGCCGAAGTTCGTTCGGCAATTGAAGACATGTCCAAGCAGTTCGACGACTTCGAAACGTCCTGGAGCGATGGCCCCGGTTGCGGGCCTGACGATGCCTACGAACTGACGAAATGGTTCGACAACGTCATTGCGGCGTACGAGAAGGCAGAGACGTACCGCGGGGAATCGAGTGATTTGCTCCGCCGGCGATTGCCTCTGATCGATAGTGCAGAAGCTGAGATCGCGCACATGTTGCAGCAGCAGTCTCCAGCCGCCCAAGCCAGACTGAAAAACCTATTGGAAACGATCTTATGGGACAAGACCTCACTGTGAACGGGGGCAGTCCCCAACTCCACGAAACTTGAAGAACACTAAAGTCTCCGGAAGCCGTTGCTGTTCACGGAGTTTGCCCTGAAACGCAACAAAAAGTCACGAGTCGGGAAGATTTCTGGCAACAGCAGTCCCCTCAGCTCTCAGATCGGCTATCCGTCGGTCTGGCGGCGGACTAGCTTGTCGGTGAGCTCGATTGTGGACAAGTACCACCAAAAGATCCAATCGAGATACGCATCGTCATACTCGGGGTGTTGTTTGGCATCTCGATGCCGAATGGCGAACTCGTTTGCAATCTGAAACAGCGCTCCTTCGTCTTTCTTGAAGAGTTCAGATTTCAGAAGCGCGCGCCGCTCTTCGAGCAAGCTTGCGAGCACGGTGCATGCACTGCGCTTCTCATCGCGACCCGCGTTTCGTGAGCGAAATAGTGCGATGGCGTGCGAAACAGACACTCTCCGTTCCTGATCCGGAGCGTCCAACGCAGAATCGATGAGGTCTTGGCGTCCCTCGTCGACTCGATGAGCCAGTCGTCCAGTGTCTTCCCCGCTCTTGGTCAGAATCAGATCGATCCCGTGACGCTTCAGCATTCGGTTGACCGTCCACCGGTACAGCACTTGCGCCGGATAGGGAGCAAATCGTTCGTAGTGCCATCCGCAACCGTTGAAATTGTGGAGCCAGCGATCCCGCGGTCTAGCCACGAGATCATGGAAAACTTCGATGAGACTGTAGAACGTTTGTTCGTCCCATACTTCTGGGCGTGGCCACCACAAGCCAGCTTCGCCCAATCGTTCAGCGATCACCTCGTCTAGCTTGAGGTCTTGATCCTGCAATCCAGGAAAATCGTCATCGACGCACGGGCGGGGGGCAACTCGATCTAGATATCCACGATTTTGAATGAGTGCCACTTCTCTTAACCAATCCCGTTGCGCAGCAGCCAGGTCAGGACTGTCACGGTGGGCAGCTTCAGACGAGCGACTGGATACTCGGGCGGCGTAATAGGGTCGCGGTGAATGTTCTTCAGGAAGTCTTTCAGCGGCCGAAATCAGATCTTGCAGAAACAGGGTCTCCGGTTTAGTACCTATGCGCCCCAGCTTGGCCGGAGTCGATGCCCACACGTCACTTGAGCGAAGGAATCCTTGACTAGCTTCGCGAAAATCGTCGGCAGGTACATCTGCGACGAATGCTTCAGTGAGCAACCACTCGACTCCCCTGTTCCACTCCGCTTTGTTACTCAATACAAGTTCGCGCAGCGCTTTGGATTCGAGAACGAACAGTTCCCTCGGCCATCGAAGTGTGTAGTCCGGTCCCGGATGACTGGTATCGAGCACAGGTACACACGCTATCGGGTGAGGGTCGATTTCGAAAACGAACAACAGCATCCTTATTCACCGACGCGATCGTCTCCACTGTTTGCAACTTGTCATCGGTTTGCGCGGGGTCTCCATCGGGGCGATTCCACCACAGCGTGCACGGAACTGTCAGTGGTCCTAAGTCGCTAGCGGAGTTCCGTTTTCCAGGTCACCGCGCACTACGTGAGGCCCGGAACGTCGTACCGCCGAAAGAGTGCTTCGAAGAAGTCCTGGACCAACTTTCGCGACTGCGCGTCGTTTCGCAGCTCAGTGGCACCGAACCGGAAGACCTCGTACCCACGCAGCTTCAGCTCGCGATCGGCGCACACGTTCTTCGCGTACTGCCGCGGGTCGGGTTTCCCATCGGTTGCATAGTGATGCTGCCCATCGACTTCGAGGACGATCCGCGTGCTCCCCGGCATGAGCAACAGAAAGTCCATACGGAGTCTCGGCAGAGCATTCACGCCGCGGTGCCGGATCGTTTTGGGGTCCCAGTGCAGCCATACTTCGGGCAGGAGCGCGGGAAGGTCTTGGACGAAGTCTTTGAAGATGTGGTGGTACTGGTCGAACAGAAAGGCCTGTGGCGGGGAAGTCTTGGGGAGACTGGACCGAAGACGTTTGTACAGCGTCGATTTCGCTAGTTCGTCGTCATCCAAACCTTCCGTTTCTTTCCACCAGGCCTGCAAATCACGCCAACAGATACCGTCCGGGCCAATGGAGCGGTCGTAGACAAGGGCTCTGGTGTCGGCATCCTCGTGATCGACGATCTCGATGTCGTTGTCGACAGCGTCGACGAAACGGATGTCCGGCCGCACCGGTGAGGCGAAGACGAGGTTCTTCGGCCGCCTGTTGCGCGCTACCGATGTGGCAACAACTTCGAACACCGGGTAGCCGCCATCTGCACCGGTCTCGATCAGTGCGAGCCCCACCGCATGTAGGTGCGGATTCACTGTGTCGACGAGACGTCGCTGGACCGCCTCGTCGAGGACGACGTCAGCTGACATCAGTCGTTCGAGGAACATCGCGAACCGCCGGTCACTCGCCTCGAACGCTCCGAGTTGCTCGAACAACTCTTCGGTGGACCAGTCCCCAGGATTGTGGATGACGTGCCGGTGGACGCGGTCTCGCAGGTTTCCCCGGTCATTGAAGAGGTCGCCGAACAGTCTGTCGTCGAGGATCCACAGTGCGTCCAGCATCGAGACGAGCCGCTCTCCACCTATGGCCACGTCCTCGATGTCGAGGCTTCGTGCGATGTCCCGCCGAGTTCGGCGCTCGATCTGTGGTGAATCTGCCAAGGCCCAGAGCGCATCCTGAACTGCATTGCGCGTTGCTGCAGCCATCCTCAGCTCACGTAGGACCGCCACGGCGACCTGAGGAAGGTCACTGTCGGGTAATGCAGTGAAGCTCGCACCGATGCGCTCGGCCTTCGTGCCTTCGCCGGGCGGCGTCGGCAGGCCGAGATGCTCGCACCCCGCCGCAAGTTTATCGCCGTTATGAAGGTCACGAAGGCTCGCGATCACGGGTTCGAGTTGGTCACGTAAGACCGCTAAATCGTTGTCGCGCTCCTGACTTCTGGACGTCGCACTCAACGGTTACCGCCGCCCGGAACTGCGACGGCATGGCACGCCCTACACCTCGGCGATTGTCTACGGGGTCGCGATTCGCGCCACGCGCTGCGATCCGTTGTCTTCATGCGCGAAGTCCATCAACAGTTTTCATGGTTTCGACTGCGACAGTGGTGACACGCTTGATCAACTCGACAATGTAGGTCGGGTCGTCATGCTCGTCGCACCAGCCGTTGGGATCGCTGACGATCCCGGATGCCTTGTCGGTCTTGACTTGGTAGCGCTCGATGATCCACGCCAACGCCGAACGCGAGCCGAGCATGAAGCGTTCAGCTTCCTCCGGAATACCTGTGATGGTGACCTTCGGGTTGTAGACGATGGTAGTGCGGTCGTCGACGTTCTTACCCGTATCCGGGTCTTTCCGCTTGCCCCACTTCATCTTCGAAATCCGCAGCGTCTCACGGTCGTCCAGGTTCGCGCCGGTCTTGAGCTGCACGTCGAGGTCGTACGGCGCGACGGACTCGTAGTTGACGTGCAGTTCGGACAGCCGGCGACCGGCCGCGGCGAACTGCTCGAAACGTTCCCGGCTGTCCGGGGTCGGGATGTGCGGGAGCATCTTCTTCAAGTCCGCCGAGTAGGTCTCGCGGTAGGCGGGATCGTGCAGCAGTCCGTAGACGTAGTAGAAGATGTCGTCCTTGGTCACCTGATCGCCGACCGCGCCGACATAGAGGGCTAGGACGCCGTCGGTGATGTTGTCGACCCGGCGGTAGCCGTGCTCGTCGACCTCGGTGGTGTCGGTGGAAGCGAAATCTAGCTCACCATCAGCCGATTCGGGCTTGACGTAGGTCCATCGGGAGAAGAACTGACCACTTCCCGAGCCCCAGAAGGACAAATCGGGAATCTCGTCGGTCATCAACGCTGAGAACAGTTTGTCCGAGCCTGTACCGACCACGTAGAAGCCGATGTTTGTGTGGTGCGGTGTGGGGAACATCGACGGGATTTGGTAGATGATGTCGTTGACCTTGCGGTCAAGGTAGGCACGCTGCTTACAGAACGGCCGATAGCTGCCGATACGCATCCCATCCTCGTCGGCGGTCAGCGGGGCGTATCGTGCCGCGCTATTGATCAGGTTCCGGCTCCATTTCAGCTTCGTGCCGTCAGCCAGGTCTGGTCTCTGATCAAGGAACTTGCTCATCGCGACACCGGTTCGTGCCATTTCCCCCTTACTTACGAGCGTTTCGAAAGTCGTCGCGGCAAGATTGACGTTCTCGAGAAGTCGGTCGATGTTGGAGGTCAGCGCATCACCTGCGAAGTTATAGCACCAGGCGTCTTTCGCGGAGTTGAGTCCCATTGAGAACTGAGCGAACACTGCCGTACTCGCGGTCCCCTTCTTGTCTCCGATGGCCGGCCAGGTCGTGAACGTGTCGTCACGCTGATTTGCCCAGTCTCCGTGACTGTTTGGGGTGATCGCCTGCCACTCGACGGTATTGAGGTGCCCTTCGGAGACAATCCAGAGTTTGTCTTCGCGGGTGAGGTAGTCGCCGATGTCGCGGTAGTGGATCTCGCACAGACCGTGATGCGCCGGGTTTTTGATGCCGATGAAGATGGCGACGGTGTTGCGGCTACCGGAGCCGAAAACTTTTCCGCCTTCCTTGCGAGACAGTTCACCGGCGGTGCGCTGGTTTCCGCGCAGGTTGTAGACGTAAATGTGTGCGTATTCCTCGGCCATGCTCAGTCGGATTCCGTCGGCGGTGTTGCCGTCCACCCAACCGCCGTTGGAAACGAATGCGACCACACCGGAGTCACCGATGCGGTCCGTCGCCCAACGGAACGCGCGCAGGTAGGAGTCGTAGAGGCTGTTCTTGTTCGTCGCGGTCGAGAGCTTCGCGTAGGTGTCGGCGATGCGGCCGTCCAACGTCGGGTAACCGACGTTCGCATTCAGATCGTTCGCGCTGGTCTGCCCCACCGAATACGGCGGGTTGCCGATGACGACGTTGATGCGGGTGTCGTTCTGGCGGATGATCCGAGCATTGTTCTGCGGGAACATCTCCGCGTCGAGGCTGTCACCGCTTTCGGTGATCTGAAAGGTATCAGCGAGGACGATGCCCTCGAACGGAACGTACGCCGCGTCTCCGCCCTGATCCACCAGTGCGTGATAGGTGGTTTCGATATTCACCGCGGCGACGTAGTAGGCGAGCAGCGTGATCTCGTTGGCGTGCAACTCATTCGCATACTTGCGGGCCAAATCGGTCGGGTTGATGAGCCCGGATTGCAGCAGCCTGGTCATGAACGTTCCAGTTCCGGTAAATGGATCGAGAACATGCACGTCTTCGTCGGTGAGGCCACGTCCGAACGAATCCCGCAGTGCCGCATCGGCGGCGCGGAGGATGAAGTCGACGATCTCCACCGGGGTGTAGACGATACCGAGGGCGTCGGACTGCTTCTTGAAGCCGATCTTGAAGAACCGTTCATACAGTTCCGCGATGACTTTCTGTTTGCCTTCGGCGCTCGTCACCTCGGTAGCCCGGACTCGCACGGAGGCGTAGAAGGCGTCGAGGCTGGCGGTTTCCGCTTCCAGACCGCTGTCGTCGAGGGTGTCGACCATCGACTGCATCACCCGCGAAACCGGATTGTGGGATGCGAAGTCGTGCTCGGCAAACAAGGCGTCGAACACGGGCTTGGTGATCAGATGCTGCGAAAGCATGCTGATCGCGTCGTCGCGGCTGATCGAATCGTTGAGGTTGTCGCGCAAACCGGTGAGGAACCGCTCGAACTCTTCCGCCACTGCGGTGTTGGCGCCGGCGAGGAGGGCGTTGATGCGGGTGATCTGCGCGGCGGCGATGTCGGAGACGTCACCGGCCCAGTCTTCCCAGTAGGCGCGGGTGCCGACCTTGTCGACGATCTTCGCGTAGATCGCTTCCTGCCATTCGGAGAGGGAGAACAACGCCATCTGCGTCGCCATCCCACCACCGTCGCCGGTGTTGGTGCCGTCGGCGACACCCTGCGCAGAATCGTTGCCGGAACCCGTTCCATCGACACCATTACCGCTGCTACCGCTACTGCTGTTGCCGTTGTTGTCGAAGCTCTCGCCCACCTCGACGAGTGGTCCGATGTGCCCACCGAGGAGGCGGTCGTTGCCCTTGCCGTCCTTCTTGTTGGTGGTGGCGTTGAGGGCGATGGAGTTGACCATCGCGTTGAACCGATCATCATGGGCGCGAAGCGCGTTGAGGACCTGCCACACCACTTTGAACCGGGTGTTGTTCGACAACGCCTCCGACGGGCTGACTCCGGCCGGCACCGCGACCGGCAGAATGATGTAGCCGTAGTCCTTGCCGTCGGATTTGCGCATCACCCGGCCCACGGATTGCACCACGTCGACCACCGAGTTGCGGGGGTTGAGGAACATCACCGCATCCAACGCCGGAACATCCACGCCTTCGGAGAGGCAGCGGGCGTTGGTCAGGATCCGGGCTTCCCCCTCAGGGATCGGTGCCTTGAGCCAGGAGAGTTGTTCGTTGCGCTGCAGCGCGTTGAACGTGCCGTCCACATGGCGCACCGAACACGTCAAGTCCAGGTTGGTGGAATCGACCGTGCCGCCGTCGTTTTCGCTGTTCTCGAGCAGGTCACGGTAGGCATCGACGACCGTCGGGAATACTTCGGCGACCTGCTTGGAGGCGGCGATGTCCTTGGCGAACGCGACCGCGCGGCGCATCGGCGCCTCCCCCGGTGCGAAGCCTGTTCCTTCGGGGGTTTCACCGGCGCGCTTGGCCAGCGCGTTCCAGCAGCCGATGATCTTCGACGCATCATCGAGACGCAGTTCGCTGTGCACGCCGGCAAGCTGATCTTGCAGTGGCGCGGCCATCAACGATTCGTCGACGGTCAACACGATCACCTTGTAATCGGTGAGCAGACCCCGCTCGACAGCCGCACCGAACGAAAGCCGGTGAAACTCCGGACCGTAGACGGTTTCGTCGTCCATCGACGTCAACTCGGCCGAATGCTCTTCGGCCTTGTCCTTGACCGTCTCGTCGAAGATCCGCGGCGTCGCCGTCATGTACAGCCGGCGGGTGGCCTTGAGGAACTCGGCATCGTGGACGCGGACGAAGTTCGAATCGTCCTCCCCGAACAAGGTGACGCCGGTGGTGCGGTGCGCTTCGTCGCAGATCACCAGGTCGAACGGATCCACCCCCAGCTCTTGCGCTTTCGCGACGGCGGGCAGGGATTGGTAGGTGGTGAACACCACCGTCAAACCTTTGGCGCGTTTACGGTGCGCCATCTCCGCCGCCAGCTTCGCCGGATCGGTGGTGACCGGGATCGCGACGTCGTGGATGTTGAAGTCTTCGGCGGAGCGGGAGACCTTGGTGTCCGAGCAGACCGCGAACGCCCGCAGATCCAACTGTGTTTGCGCGGTCCACTCCCGCAGGGTTTGTGAGAGCAGGGAGATCGACGGCACCGCGAACAGGATGCGGGCGTTGCCGCCGTTCTCCAATGCTGCACGTTCCGCGATCTTGAGCGCTGTAAAAGTCTTTCCGGTACCGCACGCCATGATCAGCTTGCCGCGGTCGCTCCCCTTCTCGAACCCGGCGAAGACATCGTCGATCGCGGTCTGCTGATGCAGCTTCGGCTCGTGACGTTTCGCCTCCGACAGGTTGACCTGCAGCTCCCCTTGGGGCCAGGCGATGTCCCAGTCGATCGGGGATTCGGCGATCTCGGCCATCCCGATCCGCTGCACCGGGATCGACTGTCCCTCCAGAGCCTCTTCGGCGTTCTTCCCCCACCGATCGGTCGTCGAGATGATCACCCGATTGGAAAACGGAGCCTTACCCGATGCGGTGAAGAAAGAGTCGATATCGCCCTTGGAGAGGGTTCTGGTGGGTTCGTAGAACTTGCACTGGATAGCGGTGTACTCGCCGGTGTCGCGTTCGCGGGCTACGAGGTCGATGCCGGTGTCCGGCTTACCCTTACGGCCAGGCCAGTCGATCCAGCGCCACACCTTCTCGTACTGTTGCGAAAGCAGCGGATCGAGCTCGAAGTACCGGACCATCAACTGCTCGAACTTCGTGCCCCGCTCCGAATTCGACGGAGCCTCACGGAACGCCTCGATGACCTCGTGCACTGAACCCATGACAAATCCGACCTCTCGCGACAACTACCGTGCTCAGCCCACAATCTTGCCTGCACGCGGGACCCGTTCATGCACCGGGCGCACGTCAGTGATCGGTTAGGCATCGGTGTCGACATGCACTCCGACGTGCACACCGACCTTGCTACCCAGATTGACCAAGGCATCGAGCGAGAACTTACTCAACTTGCCGCGATAAAGATCCGACAGCCGCTGGGTGACACCGAGATTCTGGGCAGCAACAACCTGCGACCACCCGAACCGGTCGATCTACCCTCAGACCGCGTCAGTGCTGCGCCTTCTGATCCGTAGCTCAGGGGGCCACGCGAATCTTCCGGCGTTCGGCATCGAGCATCCGACCAACTCGGCGACGCTCTCGCGAACGCTTCTACCCCGTAAGAGATAAATGCTGTGTGGCCCAACGAAACAACAGGACGCGGTCTAGTCTGCGAGGCATGCACCTGGTCCCGACCCCTGACGACGACTACGACGACACCTTCGATCCGGATGCTCCGACGTTGACACCACGCCAGTGTCACATCGTTTCGCGGGTAGCGTCGGAGTTGGCGGATGCAGTGCTCGCCGACGTTCACATGCTCGGCGATCTCGCGGTCCAACCAGGTTCCGGATGCATGGTGCTCGCGGAGCTTCCGGAATGCACCTGGACCCAGGATGCGACGTGGCGACAAACAATGGCCAGGGCGTTCGACGATCTTTCCGCCGATGCAGCTGCGGAGCTCGATCCCGAACCTCGCTGTACCGGTGAGGAAATGGCGCTCCATCTGATCATCGGAGCTGCCCGCACAGCCATGCCAGCAGACCGGTTCATCGACGACATCGCGGATCTTCCTCCATACAAGGACGACGACGACTGGGACGGCCCACTCGACTACCTCTTCCAGGACCACGACGTGCTGACACTGTTCTGGCCGGAACCCATCTCGGACGGAGTCAACCTCGACCCCGCAGACTGGTTCACACCGTTCGAACCGGAACTCGCACGCGACCAACCACACGGCTTCCGCACATAGCCACCTCACGAGGCGTCATATGCTCGCTTCCTGATGTTCAACGACCCGGCCGAACGCCGGTGGCGTCGCCGAAACGCGCCGCGGAACCAACTCCGAGGACGTCGCCATACGACTCGTCGCCAACATCGGCACGGGCTGACAGACAACGAAACGCTCGGCGCGGCCAGAACATCCTGAACCCGGACTTCTTCAACGGGTTAATCACCTTCTGGGGGTATGCGGCGGGAACCCTCAAATAGCTACCTTGAACAGGGACGATGACACGTCCCCCTCATCGCCGGCCGCACGCACACTTGACCCTCAGTCAGATCGCCATCGAGCAGTCGCAAGATCGGGCGGACCCGCTGCCCCGCTCTCACTCCGGTCTAACGGATCCGGGTTTCGTTGCGTTCGTCGAGGACCCGATCCACAACCGCCGTCGAGACCGAAAAGTCCTGCCCTTCCACCGAGCGTAGGTATCGGCAGACATCAGACAGCATCGCCAATTCTTCGTCGACACGATCACTCATACGGGCAGTATGCAGCCCCGACGCCGTCAGTGTCCGGAGCGTGCGGCCCGCCAGATGGCGTGGTCGATTTCCCACGCAGTCACCACGCGACCCGTCTCCGTGGTCAGTGCCCGAGCGATGTTCCGTAGAAGCAGACGCGCAGAATCCGGTGTCGTCTCCGCGCCGTGGCGAGCAAGCCACCGCAACACCATCCGATCGGGTTTGACTGTGTCCTGGTCCCCGATCAGCATCCACAGATAGCCGCGGCGCACACCCGCACTGCCCTCACCGGGTACCTGTCGCAGCGCGGCTTCGACCGCGTCGAGCCGGACTGTGTCGGTCAGTAGTCGGCGGGCATCGTTGAGGGTGAGCACGCCGTGCTCGTGCAGCACCGTCGCATACCGGAGTGCCGCGTCGGCTTTGCGTATTCCGCCGCGGGTCGAGGTGTTCTGTCGGTTCTTCGTCGTGTCCAACAATGCTTCCACCGACGTGTAGCGGTCGAGGAACACGTCGAGCGGGACCGGATCTGCTGTCTCCGGCACCGACATCTGCACTGACGGCGACTGCACCTCGAAGTCCGCTGCGACCCGCTCGACCACCGGCACAACATGATTGTCGTAGTGAGCACCGATGCTGTAGACGGCGTCGAGCACGCAGAAGCTCACGCTCACCCACCGCCGCTCCCGGGGCTTGGGGTCCAGCTCGCGAACCGCGGCCACCAGCCGCGCCATCTCCTCGTCACTGTGCATGCGCCGTACCGTAACCGACCTGGCAGACACTCCCCTGCGACTAGACACCACAACCCACCCTCGGCAGACGCCGGCACCCATCCACCACAAAGAATGGGGACATGTCATCACCCCAGGTCAGAACGCCAAACGATGCGCCGAACGGCCGCCCAGGACCACCAGGCAGCACAGCCGACAGCTTCTCTACCCGCGACCGAGCCATGAACTCCGCATCGGCCGACCCGAGCAAACTCGGGTCCGAAACCTGAAAGCACAGGGGGCGGTGTCGTCACCGCTGGCGATAGTCCGACTACTGCCCGATACCGCCAAGAAATGTGCATTGACCATAGGAAACGACATGTCCCCTCCCCTATCACTGTGCCGGGTCTTCGGCGCCAAGCGAGAAGCTGCGGTCAGACTGGATTGAGAAGCTCCGGGGTGTTGTTGCGGGGCGAGTTGACCGCGGTTCCGACTTCGTAAGGTTCGAGGTGCGATTCAGGGACCGAATTCAGCAGCGCGTCAACGTCTTCGAGACTGGTCATTGCTCACCGAGCCGATTCGTCTCTGTCGCGGGATGGCTAGGCCTTACACAAAGCCGTCAATGCGGTTGTGCCGACGGGTTCTTCGGCAAGCATCGGAACGATCGCCGTTCGCTGACTGTATCGGCGTGTAATGCTGTCGATCTCGGTGATCTCACCCGCCGCACGCTGCTGCAGAAGCGGCGAGGTCGGTTCGGCAGCAGCGAGGGAATTGTTGACCACCCACGCCCAAGGCTCAATTCCCGCACGCTGCAGATCCGCTTGCAAACCAGCAGCTTCGAGCACCGGTGTGGTTTCCGCGAGGGTCACGAGCAGGACCTTCGTGGCCTGTGGGTCCTGAAGTCGCATCAACGGTGTCGTGAAGTTCGTGTTCTCCCCCATCTGGCGGGCGATCTCGCGGTGATACGAGCCGGTCGCATCGAGCAGCAACAGCGTGTGACCGGTCGGGGCCGTGTCCACGACGACAAATTTGCGGCTCGATTCGTGGATGACTCGCGAAAATGCTTGGAAGACCGCCACTTCCTCCGTGCACGGCGATCGGAGGTCTTCGGCGAGGTTGGCGCGGCCTCGTTCGTCGAGGTTCTTGCCCTTGGTGGTCAGGACGCGGTTGCGGTACTGCTCGGTGGCTTCCGCGGGGTCGATACGGGAGACCTGGAGGTTGTCGAGTTCTCCGCCGAGAGTGTCCGTGAGGTGCGCGGCGGGGTCGGTGGTGGTCAGATGCACCTGATGTCCACGGCCGGCGAGGGCGACAGCGATCGCGGCGGCGATGGTGGTCTTTCCCACTCCGCCTTTGCCCATGCACATGATGAGGCCGTGATCGTCTGTGTCGAGTTCGTCGATCAGGGCCGAGAGCGGAGCGCTGAGCGGCTGCGGGGCTGCAGCCGGCGGTGCAGCTACCGCGCCGGTGTCGGGGATGAAGAGGCCCTCGAGTGCGTCGATACCGACGATGTTGGCCGCTTTGAGTGGGACCTGATCGGTGGGCAGTTGCGCCAATTCGTCTGGCAGGGCGGCGATCGCAGCTTGCTCGCGTCGGTGGATCGCGGTCTCGAGTGGATCGGTGTCGTCGGCGGGTTCGGGGAGAACTCCGTTGATGACGACGTGTTGGTGGGTCAGTCCGATGTCGGCGAGTTCGCGGTGGGTGCGGGTGATTTCGGCGAGCGTCGAGCGCTGGGCACGTGAGACCAGGACGAGGCGGGTCCGCTGCGGATCGGCGAGCGCAGCGACGGCGTCGGCGTAGATGGCGCGCTGCTTGTCGAGCCCGGACAGCGGCCCCAGGCATGATGCGTCGCCTTTGCCGTCGTCGAGGAACTCGGTCCACGATCCGGGGAGTTGAAGCAGCCGGATGGTGTGCCCGGTCGGGGCGGTGTCGAAGAGGACGTGGTCGAAGGCGGCGGTGATGTCGTCTTGGCCGGAGAGCAGTCCGGTGAACTCGTTGAACGACGCGATTTCGGTGGTGCAGGACCCGGAGAGCTGCTCGGCGATCGCAGCGATGTCCTTGTCCGGGAGCAGCCCGCGCACGGGGCCGATGATGCGCTCACGATAGGCGGCGGCGGCTTGTTCCGGGTCGATCTCGAGTGCCGACAGTCCGGGCGCTGCGGGGATGTCGGTGATGGTGTTGCCGATGCTCACCCCGAACACCTGCCCGACGTTCGAGGCGGGATCGGTGCTCACGAGCAGCACTTTCTTCCCCGCACGGGCGAGGGTTATTGCACTCGCGCAGGCGATGGACGTTTTGCCGACACCTCCCTTGCCGGTGAAGAACAGGAATCGGGGCGCGTCGTTGAGGAACTTCATAGCGTTCGTGGGTGCTTTCAGCAGCAGGTGGTGGAGTCGGCGTCGTCGGTGGCGCAGCATGCCGAGGTGTCGGAGAGTCCGAGCATCATGATCCCGGCCGGCGCCTCTGCGGCGGCGGGTTCGGTGAGGCCGGCCCATTTCGCAAGTTGGCTGCGGGTGGGATATTTGCCGGTCAGCGCGGTGACTCCGTCGACGAGCGCCAACGGGAGCCCTTCCGAGCCGGACAGCTTGAGAAATGCGGCGACGGTGTCGTTTCCGGCGAAAGCGAGGGGGTCATTGGCGAGGTTGTGGCGCGTGATGGTGCCGCCGTTGCCCGCGACCCAGTCGAGGTCGGCGGTGAAGGTGATCAGTGCCTGGTCGACGTCGTCGCCGCAGACTCCGGTGTTGCAGCACAGGGCGGGTTCGAATACTTCGATGGTGCTCATGGCGATGTCCTCTAGTTGTTGGGTGTGGTCTAGCTCAGTTGACGGGGAGAGCAAAGACTTCGTCGTCGAGTGCTGCGATGGCGTCGCGGGCAGTGCGGCCGACACCGATGATGGTGGCCGATGCGGGTCCGGTCCAGTCGCCGTACCCGAGGAAAATCAATCCGGGTTCGCCGGCGACGTGCGCTCCGTCCATGTCGATGCGCCCGGTCTCGGCATCCCGTAATCCGAGGGACTGCAGATGCCGCAGTACCGGACGGAATCCGGTGCACCAGATGATCACGTCCACCGGTTCGACGTGATCGCCGAAGACCAGTCCGGTGGCGGTGAGTCGGTCGAACATCGGGTGCGCCACCATCACGCCGCGGTCGCGGGCGGCTTTGACCGGCGGCACCATCACGATGTCGCCGAGTCCGGCGATGCCACCGGAATCGGTTTCGCCAGCTGCGATTTCACGGGCATGTTCACGCGCGACGTCGAAAAGGACCCGGCCGTCGACGTCGTCGGGCAGGAATCGTGGTTCCCGCGTCGTCAACCAGAGTGTCTCGGCGACGGTGGAGACTTCGGCGACGATCTGCGCAGCAGAGTTTCCGCCGCCGACGACAGCAACCTTGCTACCGGCGAACGGTGCCGGCGATTTGTAGCTGGTGGTATGGATTTGGGTGCCGGTGAACTCGCGGATACCGGGGTAGATCGGCCAGAACGGTTGGCGCCACGTACCGGTGGTGTTAACGACAGCCCGCGCGAACCAGCTGCCGCGATCGGATTCGACGAGATACCCACCGCCGGACCGGGTTACCGAGGTGACTCGGACCGGGCGCTGCACCGGCAGGTCGTATCGGGTCTCGTAGGCGGTGAGGTACTCCGCGACATGTGAGGCGGGCGGGAAACCCGGGCTCCATGCCGGCATCGGCCAACCGGGCAGTGAGGAGTACCCGGCGGGTGAGAACAGGTGCAGTGAGTCCCAGTAGTGCTGCCACGATCCACCGGGCGATGTTTCGGCGTCGAGGATCACGAAGTCGCGCCCGGTGCGGCGCAGGTAGTACCCGGCTGCCATTCCGGCTTGACCACCTCCGATCACGACCACGTCGGTGGAGATCGGCATCTGTGAACTCACGAGTGTCCTTTCCTCATCCAGGATTTCGATTGTGCGGCTGCGCTGATCGAGGTGTCAGGGCGTGGTCAGACGATCGGCGAGTGCGTCGACGCGGGCGGCGATGTCGTCGCGGACCAGGCGCATTCGTTCGATTCCGTCGATGCCGCGTTCGGACGGCTCGTCGGTGTCCCAGTTCTCGAAGTCGGTGCCGGCGACGGAGTCGACCTTCGCTTCGTTGCCCAGGGTGACGACGAGGTCGACATCGCGCACGAGTTGCGGATCGATCAGCGTCGGAGTTTGTCCGGTGATGTCCACCCCGACTTCGAGGAGGGTTTCGGCGGACAGGGCGTTGACCGCGTCGCCGGGTTTGGTGCCGGCGGAGTACACGTCCACCTGGTCGCCGGCGGCTTTGCGCATGAGGCCGGCGGCCATCTGGGATTTTCCGCCGTTCTTGACGCACACGAACAGCACTGACGGTGTACTCATCGAAAATTCCTGTCTCTGGGTTCGATTGTCAGGGGGCGCCGACGACATCGACGGCATGGCCCGCTGCGTCGAGGGTGTTGGCGGTGATGTCGCCACGATCGGCAAGCCAGCGTTCGGCGTCGATCGCAGCGGAGCATCCGGTGCCGGCAGCGGTGATCGCCTGACGGTACGTGTGATCGACCAGGTCGCCGGCCGCGAAAACACCGTCGACGGAGGTGGCGGTGGAGCCCGGGGCGACGCGGACGTAGCCGGCGTCGTCGAGATCGACCTGGCCCTTGACGAGTTCACTGCGCGGATCGTGGCCGATGGCGACGAACATGCCCGTGATGTCGAGGGTGGACGTCTCGCCCGTAACGGTGTCACGGACCTTCAGTCCGGTGACGCTGTTCTCGCCCAGGACTTCGAGGGGTTCGGTGTTGACGAGGAATCGGATCTTCTCGTTCGCCTTGGCGCGCTCGAGCATGATGCGCGAGGCCCGGAACTCTTCGCGGCGGTGCACGAGGGTAACGCTGCGGGCGAAGCGGGTGAGGAAGGTTGCTTCTTCCATGGCGGAGTCACCGCCGCCGACCACGACGATGTCCTGGTCGCGGAAGAAGAAACCGTCGCAGGTGGCGCAGGCGCTGACGCCGCGGCCGAGGAGGCGTTCTTCACCGGGAATGCCCAGGTAGCGGGCTGCCGCGCCCATGGCGAGGATGATCGCGTGCGCGGCGTAGGTTTCGCCGTTCGCGACGACGGTCTTGATCGGCTTGCTCAGATCGATCTCCTCGACGTCCTCGGTGCGGATGTCGGTGTCGAAGCGCAGTGCCTGCTCGCGCATCTGTTCCATCAGATCGGGGCCCATGATTCCTTCGCGGAATCCGGGGAAGTTTTCGACTTCGGTGGTGGTCATGAGGGCGCCACCGAACTGGGTTCCCTCGAAGAGGAGGGGCGCGAGCTCAGCACGCGCGGTGTAGACACCAGCGGTGTAGCCGGCCGGTCCGGAACCGACAATGATGACGTCATGGACCGCGGACGGGATGGTCATAGTGTCTCTTTCACGGGATCGAATACGGGAAGCGTGGGCGGTCAGCGCGATACCGACGGGGCGGTGAGTTCGCTGATCAGGGCTTGTACGCGAGTCTTGATCTCGTCGCGGATCGGGCGAACCGCATCGATGCCTTTGCCGGCCGGATCGTCGAGGACCCAGTCGCGGTAGCTCTTGCCGGGGAAAATCGGGCAGGTGTCGCCGCAGCCCATCGTGATCACGACATCGGAGTCCTGCACGGCGTCGGTGGTGAGGATCTTCGGGGTCTGGGCGGAGATGTCGATTCCGAGTTCGGCCATCGCTTCGACTGCGGCGGAGTTGATGGTGTTCGCGGGGGCGGATCCGGCGGAGCGGACCTCGATGGCGTCGCCGGCGAGGTGGCTGAGGAATCCGGCGGCCATCTGCGATCGGCCGGCGTTGTGGACACAGACGAACAGGACGCTGGGCTTGCTGGTCATGAGGATGAAGGTTCCCTTCGAAGACGGAAGTAAGAGGTCGGTCAGACGGCGACGGGTGTGGTCAGTTCGGTGAGCAGCGCGATCACCCGTGCATCGAGGTCGTCGCGGATTGCCCGCACCACCTCGAGGGGTTGCCCGTCCGGATCGTCGAGAGCCCAGTCGAGGTACCTCTTCCCCGGGTAGACGACGCACGCATCACCGCAGCCCATCGAGACGACACAGTCCGCCGCGGCGACCACATCATCGGTGAGCGGTTTCGGGAACCCGTCGGCCAGATCGATCCCGATCTCGGCCATCGCCGCGGTGACGGCGGGGTTGATCTCGTGGACCGGCGCGGATCCGGCTGAGCGCACATGAACGCGGCCACGGGCGTGGTAATCGAGTAGTGCCGCCGCCATCTGCGACCGCCCCGCGTTGTGCACACACACGAACAGAACTTCGGGCACGTCCTTGGCGAGTGCTCCGCTGGACTGGGCCAAAGCGGTGAGGCGGTCGGCGGCGAACCGCGCCGCGAGCGAGGTGAGATGAGTGTGGATCTTCGCGGTCCGGCGCAGCGCCGTGTAGGACTCGAAGACATAGCGTTCGACGGTTTGCGCGGAGAACACTCCGACGTACTTCGCCGCCAAGTCGTGCGCGGTGCGCGAGAGAACGGCCTGCGGTGAGAGGAGATCGGGCTGGGCGCGGTGCTCGTTCATCATGACTCCCGAAGAGTTGTAGGTGACTTACGTAGCGGTGGGTGCGGGTGAAACCTCTTTGACGGCAAAGCGTTTGCGTAGAGCAAGGGAGACATAGACCAGCCCGACGAGCACCGGTACCTCGATCAGCGG
The DNA here is from genome assembly GCF_023221595.1 of Rhodococcus qingshengii JCM 15477. Lineage (NCBI taxonomy): Bacteria > Bacillati > Actinomycetota > Actinomycetes > Mycobacteriales > Nocardiaceae > Rhodococcus > Rhodococcus qingshengii. The sequence goes on along the minus strand of NZ_CP096567.1, from coordinate 458,642 downwards.
GCCGACAACACCGGCAAGAGCTTGCCCCGAGGTGGCGCCGTAGGTGGCGATGGCTACGGCGATCGCGAGTTCGAAGTTGTTGCCCGCTGCGGTGAACGCCAGGGTCGTCGTGCGTTCATAGCCCAATCCGATTGCGGCGCCGAGGATGTAGCCTCCGCCCCACATGAGCGCGAAGTACGCCAGCAGCGGCAACGCGATCCGGACGACATCCCAGGGCTGGGAGGTGATCTGTTCGCCCTGCATCGAGAAGAGCACGACGATGGTGAACAGCAGACCGTAGAGCGCCCAGGGGCTGATCTTGGGGATGAACTTGGTGTCATACCAGTCGCGGCCTTTGGCGCGTTCACCGAAGAAGCGGGACAGAAAACCTGCCAGCAGCGGGATACCGAGAAAGATCAGGACCGATTTCGCAATCTGCCAGGGCGAGGTGTCGATGGTGGTCTGTTCGAGGCCGAGCCACCCGGGCAGGACCGAGAGGTAGAACCAACCGAGCACGGCGAACATGATCACCTGGAACACCGAGTTGATGGCGACCAGCACCGCGGCGGCTTCGCGGTCTCCGCACGCCAGGTCGTTCCAGATGATCACCATCGCGATGCAGCGAGCGATACCGACGATGATCAAACCGGTTCGGTATTCCGGCAGGTCGGGCAGAAACAGCCAGGCGAGGGCGAACATCAGCGCCGGGCCGAGAACCCAGTTCAGGAACAGGGAGCCGGCGAGGAGTTTCTTGTCCCCGGTGACTGTGTCGAGGCGGTCGTAGCGGACCTTCGCCAACACCGGGTACATCATGATCAGCAGGCCGAGGGCGATCGGCAGGGAGATGCCGTCGATCTGCACCTTCTCCAGGGCAGTGTTCACACCGGGGATCCAGCGTCCAACCAACAGGCCGACGACCATGGCCACGCCGATCCAGACCGCAAGATAGCGGTCGAGGGTGGAGAGTTTTCCGACGACTTCGGGGTGTTCGGTGGTGGCAGCGGTGTTGCTCATGCGGTGACCTCTGCGCACGCGTCCGCGACACTCACGCTCGTACCTTCGACCAGGAGCACGGCGGAAAGCTGTTGCAGCGCAGCCGGAATAACCCAGTAGTACACCCAGGTCCCGCGGCGTTCACAGTCGAGCAGCCCGGCCTGTCGCAGCACCTTGAGGTGATGCGAGATAGTCGGCTGAGACAGGTCGAACGTATCCGAGATGTCGCAGACGCAGGCTTCACCACCCTCGTGACTTGCCACCAAGCTCAGCAGGCGCAAGCGGACGGGATCGCCGAGGGCTTTGAACATCCGCGCCAGGTCGCCGGCCCAATCCTCGGTCAACGGTTCACGGACGAGCGGCGAGCAGCAAGCGCCGGCCTCCGCCCCATCTTGATTCGACATGCTTCGATATTGACAGATATCGAAATAACGCGCAACCAACCTCAGATGAATTTCCGCCGACGAGAGACGACTTGACTCCGTAGCCGGGTACCGGGTTCACAATGGCGACATGCGTAGCAGTGAACTGGCCACCCTCGCCGGGGTGAACGTACAGACGTTGCGGTACTACGAACGGCGCGGACTCCTGCAGCACCCGCCGCGATCCACCTCGGGATACCGCTCATATCCGGACGAAACTGTCGAAATTGTCCGGTTCGTCAAACGCGCCCAAGAACACGGCTTCAGCCTCGACGAAATCAACGAACTTCTCCATCTCGCCGGCGGCGGACCGGACGATTGCGACACCGCTCGGCGACTGGCGCAGACGAAGATCACCGAGTTCGGCGAAAAGATCCGAGATCTGCAACGCATGCGGGCCTCGCTGACCGAGTTCGCGTCCACCTGCGCGCGACCGCGAGCGGACCGGCACTGCCCCATGCTCCAGACACTGCACACCGACAAAGGACGACCATGATGCATCTCGAAATTCTGCAGGTCCCGGACTGCCCTAACGTGCCGCTCCTCGAACAACGAATCGAGCACGCTCTTTCAGGCGTGCCGATCGAATGGGAACTGCGCCACGTGATCATCGAAGATCCTCGATCAGCGGAACTTGCGGGCATGGCGGGATCTCCGACGTTGCTCGTTGACGGCCACGACCCCTTTGCCGAACCGGATCAGGTGCCAAGCGTGTCCTGCAGGCTCTACCGCGACGCCGTGGGCGCGGTCGGTGGCGCTCCCACTGTGACTGCCCTGAGGAATGCATTCGAACGGGATTCACCCACTGCCGCTACTTCCGTACCTGACTGATCAATACACCGACAACACCACTACAACCGCTTCGCGCACCTCATCACGTTGCAGAGCGCCGAACCTGCTGAAATAGGAAGGGATGCATGGCCGCAATCAATTTCACGATTCGGCAACACCTTCCTGAGACTCGGATTCCAGGATCCAGCACACACCGACATCGTCGGCTTCCGACGGAATCTCACCTTCCGCTCGACTCAGCAAAGCAACAAGGTTTGTTTCGAGCGTGGCAAGTTCGCGGATCTTGCCACGAACCTGGGAAAGATGCTCCGAGAGCATCTCCACGACCTGTTCACAAGGAGCCGCCCCGCGGTCATGGGTGGTGAGGATCTCGCGGATCTCTCGCAAGGTGAAACCTGCAGACTGGGCGCTGCGGACGAACCGCAAACGCGCAAGAGATTCCGGACCGTAGTCCCGGTAGCCGTTGGACTTTCGGACCGGGACGGGAATCACCCCACTGTCCTCGTAGAAACGCAGCGTTTTCGGGGCAACGCCACTTCGAGCGGCCAGTTCACCAATTTTCACGAGATCCTTGACCTTCCATCGCACTGGAATGTCCATTATGGATGACGTTCGGGAACCGCAGGTGACTCGGACCGTTCGTCGCCGCGCTGGCGATGAACACTCAGAAGGAGGTGAATGAAATGAATCCACTGGAGATGTTGTGCGACTGGCTGTGTCGAGCGATGGGTCCTTGCTGTCCCCCCATGTGATGCCGTGGCGAGCAACTCGCAAACTACAGATGTCACTTCGCCATTCCTGGTGAGGTACGTCGGCCGGCCACCGTTCGGCTGACGTACCGCATCTACTTCAAGTCCAGTGCGTCCACCCTTCCTGGAATCGTCCAATATTGCTATCATCGTCGTATGACGATGAATAACGAGCCTGGATGCCTCGCCGCAACCGGCAGCGGGTCGAGCCTGGATGCGGCAGTGGCACTGTTCCACAGTCTCTCGGACGGCACCCGGTTGTCGATCGTGCGCCGTCTCGCCGAAGGAGAGGCGCGGGTTGCGGATTTGATCGGTGAACTCGGCCTCGCCCAGTCGACGGTGTCCGCACATGTTGCATGCCTACGTGATTGCGGTTTGGTCGACGGCAGACCGGAAGGTCGGCAGGTGTTCTACTCGCTGGCCCGGCCGGAATTGATGGACCTACTCGCCTCGGCGGAGACGCTGCTTGCCGCGACGGGGAACGCGGTTGCCTTGTGCCCGAATTACGGCACCGCCATCGGAGATAGCCGTGAGTGACGCATGCGGTTGCGGTCACGACGAACCCCGCGTCGAAGGCGAGGAAGAACACGGGCCCGAAAAGTGGTGGCAGGTTACCGAGATCCGGGCGGCTGCAGCTGCGGGCGTGCTGCTGATCGCGGCGCTGATAGTGGGCCTGGCCGGTGGGCCGGATGCTCTCGGGCTCGGTCTCGAGGTGGGCGCCCTGCTCATTTCCGGTTACACGTTCGTCCCGTCCACTCTCGCACGCCTGGTCAAGGGCAAGATCGGGGTCGGCACCCTGATGACGATCGCGGCTGTCGGCGCGGTACTGCTCGGTGAGGTGGGCGAAGCGGCCATGCTCGCGTTCTTGTTCGCGATCAGCGAGGGACTCGAAGAGTATGCGGTCACCCGCACTCGCCGGGGCCTGCGGGCCTTGCTGTCTCTGGTGCCGGCCACCGCGACAGTTCTCCGCGGCGGCCGCGAGGAAACCGTTCCGCCCTCCGAACTCCAGCTCGGCGAGCTCATGGTCGTCAAGCCTGGGGAACGGATCGCCACCGACGGGGTCATCCGCACCGGACGCACCGCTCTGGACACCTCCGCGATTACCGGTGAATCGGTGCCCGTCGAAGCCGGTCCCGGCAACGAGGTGTTCGCAGGATCGATCAACGGCACCGGCGTCCTCGAAGTCGAGGTCACCGCAGATGCGCAGGACAATTCGCTGGCCAAAATCGTGCGGATCGTCGAGGCCGAGCAGTCCCGCAAGGGCGAGGCGCAACGCCTCGCCGACAAGATCGCCAAACCGCTGGTTCCAGGTGTGATGATCGTCGCCGCAGTTATCGCCGCGGTCGGCAGTGTGCTCGGCGATCCGCTGGTGTGGATCGAACGCGCCCTGGTGGTGCTGGTCGCCGCCTCCCCGTGTGCGCTGGCCATCGCGATCCCTGTCACCGTTGTCGCCGCGATCGGTGCGGCGTCCAAGCTCGGTGTCCTGGTCAAGGGCGGCGGTGCACTCGAGGCCCTCGGCCGGATCCGCACCGTTGCGTTGGACAAGACCGGCACCCTCACCCGCAACCAGCCTGCCGTGATCGATGTGGCCACGGCGGACGGCGCCAGCCGCGAGGACGTTCTCGCGGTGGCCGCAGCGTTGGAGGCGCGCAGCGAGCACCCTCTCGCTCGCGCGATTCTCGCCGCCGTCGACGACTACGCACCCGCCGACGACGTGGACGCGGTCACAGGGGCGGGCCTGACCGGGGCCATCGACGGCATACCTGTGCGCCTCGGTCGACCGGGCTGGATCGACCCGGGTCCGCTGGCAGGGGATATCGAGCGGATGCAGCATGCCGGCGCCACTGCGGTGCTGATCGAGCGCGCCGGAACGGTCATCGGGGCGGTCGCCGTCCGTGACGAGCTCCGACCGGAAGCACGTGAGGTGGTTGCCGGGCTACGACGCGGCGGGTACACCGTCGCGATGCTCACCGGCGACAACGAACGCACCGCCCAGGCGCTGGCCGCCGACGTCGGGATCGACGACGTGCACGCCGACCTGCGCCCGGAGGACAAGGCACGGATCGTGGAAACCTTGCGTGCGAGCCGCCCGACGGCAATGGTCGGGGACGGTGTCAACGACGCCCCCGCCCTGGCCACCGCCGACTTGGGCATTGCCATGGGCGCGATGGGTTCCGACGTGGCCATCGAGACCGCCGATGTTGCTCTGATGGGTGAGGACCTGCGGCACCTGCCGCAGGCGTTGGCGCACGCGCGCCGCTCCCGGACCATCATGTTGCAGAACGTCGGACTGTCGCTGGCGATCATCACCGTTCTGATGCCGTTGGCCTTGTTCGGGGTTCTCGGCCTGGCCGCCGTGGTCCTGGTGCACGAGGTCGCTGAGATCGTGGTCATCGCCAACGGTGTCCGGGCCGGCCGCGCGCAAGCCTTCCCCACCGGATCGGTACCCGCACCGGCGGGGAAGGTCGAGGCCCGCACGTGAGCGAATTAGCGGCTCGATCAATCCGCACAGGTAGCACGCGGCGGGTGATTCTCGTGGTCGTCGGTCTCGCTCTCATCGCGATCGCACTGTCGGCCGAACCCGTTGCGCGCCGTACCCTTTCCGGTGCACGCACCGTCGATATGGGATTGCTGCAACTGAAGTTGGCGTACAACAGCGGTGTCGCGTTCAGCATCGGCCAACAGCTTCCGGCCTGGATCATCCTCGCGGTCACCGCCGCCATCACTCTCGGCGTCGGAATTTACGCCTGGCGCACCGTCCCCACCGCTTCACTGGTGGGGACGGTGGGTTGGTCGGCGATCCTCGCCGGAGCTGCCGCCAACGTGATCGATCGTGCCGTCGACGGAAAGGTCACCGACTATTTCCACACCGGCTGGTGGCCCACCTTCAACCTCGCCGACACCTACATCACCTGCGGCGTCGTGCTGCTCGTCGCATCACTGATCTTTGAGTCCACCCACGACCCGGCCGATCCCCCGCCCGCACAGGAGAGTTCGAAATGACAGCAATACCCGAGATCAGGCCGCGCCGCGGCAGCCGCCGGATGCGAGGATGATCGGCACCATCGCCGCGGCGGTAGCGATGTTCGCCGGCACCAACATCGACGACATCGTCGTACTGACCGTCCTGTTCGTCGCCTCCGCCAGTCAAGGACGGCCGCGGGCATGGCAGATCGTTGCCGGCCAGTACCTCGGCCTGATCACCCTCGTCGCGATCAGTGTGGTCGCCGCCCTCGGGTTGGTGATCGTGCCCGAGGACTGGGTTGGACTACTCGGGTTACTTCCCCTGTCGCTAGGAATCTGGGGACTGATCCAGGGCTTACGCAGCGACGGAGACGGTGAACCCGTAGTCCTCGCGGCCGGGACGATCAGCGTCGCCGCCATCACCATCGCCAACGGCGCCGACAACATCGCCGTCTACACCCCGGTCTTCCGCACTCTCGGTGCGCCCCAGACCATCGTTACCATCGCCGTGTTCCTGATCTGTGTCGGACTCTGGTGCGCCGCCGGCAGAATGCTCGGCACCCACAAGAAGGTCATCGACACCCTCGAGCGCGTCGAGCACTGGCTCGTGCCCACAGTCTTCATCGGGCTGGGCGTCATCATCCTGCTCGAATCCGGTGTGATCGGCCGCCTGATCGCCGCCGCGGCATGACCGACACTGCTGGCACGGTGGCACCTTGATCCGTCCCGGCTCCTCGCGGTCGCCGGGGCACTCGGATGTCTGCGACTCCGCGCACCGCATCCCGGCCGGAGCCGTGCATGGCGCGTCACAACGGTCCGGCCACCGAAGCAAAGGCGAGCGGAAGATCCAGTGCGAATTGGCAGAACGACAAACTCGGACGGCGCCCGAATGATCGTTGGACCAGCGGTGGCCGCCTTCTCGGACGTCGGCACGGGCAGGGGTTGGGCTTCCTGCCCTCTGTCGGAATTATCCGATGGCCGTTTGCTGAAATCGGGGAGATCAGCCCCGTGAACCACTCGCATCGTGCGGCTTGCGCAGCGGCGGCGCATTCGTCAGGCGGGCGATGTGTGGAGACCGAGCTGCACGGCATGCTCGTAGTCATCGTCGATGAGGACCACTGTGCGGTGTTCGCGGTCGAGAAGTGAAGCGGCGATCGATGCGCGGTAACCGGATGCGCAGTGCACCCACACTTCGGCCGCGGAAACTTCCTCGAGTCGGTGTGGTAGCTCGTGGAGGGGGATGTTCACGGCACCAGGAAGGTGGCTGTCCGCGTACTCGGACTGTTGACGCGCATCGAGGACGCTTATCTCACGTTCGCCGGTGGCCGCCGCGAGTCCGGCGAAGTCGGATACATCGTAGGAGCGGACCTTTCCGTCGCCGACGAGCGAGTGAATCTCACCGACGGCGGATCCGGAGGGACTGTCGATGCCGATCCGAGCCAGCTCGCGGGTCGCCTCGGCGATCTGGTCGGTTGTTTCACCGATCAGCGTCAACGGCACGCCCCACTGATAAAGCCATCCGAGATAGGTGACGAAGCTGGTCGACAGTTCGAACCCGAGAGAGCCATCGACGTGGCCGGCGGCGAAAGCGGTGCGTGCTCGTAGGTCAACGACCCATTGCCCGGCGTCGATGCGGCGACGTAGTTCGTCTGGATCGACGGGCTCGGGCATGGACAGGTCGATCGGGGCCGGCCCTTTGGTGTTGATGACGCCCATATGGGCGTAGTACGCGGGATATGCAGACAGGCCCGCGATCAGCTCGTCGACATAGGTGTGTTCGTCCTGAGTCAGTGCGGGGTTGGACTGCTGCTGTTCACCGATGGTGGATGAGTCCCCGCTGGTCGGAGTTGCGGCACAGAAGCTACCGAACCCATGTGTGGGGTAGACCTCCACCTCAGCGGCCAGTTCGGCCGCGATGCGGCGGACCGAATGGTACTGCGCGTGGGTCAGTTCATCAGTGTGCTCGGAGCCGAGCAGGTCAGTACGCCCGGTGGACCCGTAGAGCATGGAGCCGCCGGTGAAGATTGCGATCGGCTCGCCGCGCCGGTGCAGAACGTAACTGACGTGGTGATGAGTATGCCCTGGGGTGTGCATGACCTCGAACGTCGTCGATCCCGCGTCGACGACATCGCCGTCGACGACTGCTCGGCGCTCGTATTCGACCGGATCGCCGTCCGGGACGACGTATTCGGCACCCGTGGCGCGCGCAAGTTCCAGGCCGCCAGTGACGTAGTCGTTGTGGATGTGAGTTTCCAGCACGTGGGTGATGACAGCGTTCTTTTCTGCTGCCAGCGCCCGGACGCGGTCGATGTCGCGTTGTGGATCGATCACCACGGCGATACCGTCGTGGCTGATCAGATAGCTGCGGTCGCCGAGGCTGGAAGTTTCAATGATGGCGATGTCCGGGTCGGTCGTGCTCATGGGGAGCTCCTACATGTTGTCGGTCGGCCTCGTTCCTGATGTGAAGCGGGCGTTCAGGCCAGCGCCAGGAAGAGCTTTTCCAGTTCTGCTTCGGTCATGGGTTCTTTGTTGTCTGCCGCTTCGCCTGTCATACACTCTCGGAGACCGGTAGCGACGATCTTGAAGCCCGCTTTGTCGAGGGCCCTGGAAACAGCGGCGAGCTGGGTGACAACGTCTTTGCAATCGCGTCCGTTCTCGATCATGCCGATCACTCCCGAGAGTTGGCCGTGTGCGCGGCGGAGGCGGTTGAGGACCAATGCGATGCTGTCTTCGTCGCCGATCATGGGGTCTCCTTCAGATGCATGATGATGCCAGAAATTGCCAGATTACCCCCGGGGGCATCCAACGGGGTGCACGGTAGATCATCCGAGAACGAGAGTGTCGATGAGGACGTAACCTGCCACGACAAACACCAGGTAGGCGAACCACTGCCGAAGTGAGTCCGTGGCGATGCGTGTACCGAATCGTCCGGCCACCAACGAACCCGCAATGGCTGAACCTGCGAACGCTGCCGTCAAGGGCCAGTTTCCACCGAGGCCGTCGGCCTGAGCGATGAGTCCGGCGGCGGAGTTGGCGACGATGACCACCAAAGAGGTTCCGACGGCGACACTCATCTCGATTCCCAGCAGCAGAACCAATGCGGGGATGATCAAGAAGCCCCCGCCGACGCCGAACAGTCCGGTAAGGACACCGACGCCGAATCCGGTCGGTATGGACCGAGGTGCGCATCGGCGCCAGTTGATCCCGGAATTGCTCGTCCTGCAGGCGGTTCCGGGATTGTCGGGGCTGCGCAGCATGCGTGCCCCCGCGAGGATCATGACGATCGCAAAGCCGATCATCACGGCAGTTTCAGGTAGATGCTTGCCAAGGGCAGTGCCGGCCAGGGTGCCGAGGACTCCGGTGGCGGCGAAGATTGCCGCGAGTCGCCATTCGATGAGCCGCGCCCGCACCTTGGAGATGACCCCGACCGCGGAGGCGACACCGATCACCAACAGCGAAGTCGGTATCGCCTCCGGCAGGGGGAACCCGAGGGCGTACACGAGGATCGGGACAGCGAGGATCGATCCACCGCCTCCGAGGAGACCGAGCAGGATTCCGACGGTGAGGCCGAGCGCCAGCGCCAGGGTCAACGTCATCAACTGCGCACTGCATCCCGACTGCCGAGCGTGTCCAGGGCGGCTTGGAGTTTGGTGGTGGCCTCGGCCGCGACATCTGACAGTGCTGGTTCGCCCGTCACTTGGACCATGAGGTCCGGGTTCATCGCCTCGACGATGACCGATCCGGCGGTGGTGTCGGCACGGACGACGACGTTGCAGGGCAGTAGCAGGCCGATCTCACGCACGATTCCTACGGCGCGGTGTGCAAGCGTGGGATTGCACGCGCCTAGGATCAGATACTTCTCCATGTCTGTGCCAAGTTTGGCTTTCAGGGTGGCCTGCATGTCAATTTCGGTCAGCACACCGAAGCCTTGCTCGGACAGTGCTGCTTTGGTGGCGGTGACCGCCGTCTCGAAGTCGGTGTCGGTCAAGGTGGTCGAGAGTGCGATGGTCATGGTGGAGAATTCCTTCCGTTCGTCGAACTGCGGCAATTGTGTGCCTATCCGCTTCGGGGGTGGCGAAGACTTGGTACGCCCGCTCTGGTGAGAAGCGCACTTGCCGGGCACCAGCCGACCGCGGCGTAGAGGGCGAGGTTCGCGGCGGCGAAGGCGCTGAGCAGCCTCCACCGTGGTGCGTGGAGTTCGCCGAGGGTCAGGCCCGTGGCGGTGACGCCGGCGGCCAGTGCGGGGACGATACGTTCGATCGGCCACCCGGCAGACGTGCTCGAATGCGTGATGTTCGGATCGGTCATGATTCCTCCGTGAGGTGTTGTAATGGTCAGTGCGAGAAGCGGATCGACGGCAACATTCTGCGCAGCCAGCCCGGTGCCCACCATGCAGCGTGACCGCTCAGCCGGAGCAGGACCGGGAGCAGGATCAGCCTGATCAGGAAGGCGTCGAGCAACACCGCGACGCCGAGGATGATGCCCATTTCCTTGGGTGGGAGCGGATCGGAGAGCGCGAAGGTGAAGAACACGGCGACCATGACCGCCGCAGCGGCGAAGATGACGCGTCCGGAGTGCGCGAGGCCGTCAACCTGAGCAGCCTTCGGGTCCCCGGTCTTCTCGTAGTGTTCTTTCGCGGTGGCGAGCAGGAACACGGTGTAGTCCATGGCGATGGCAAAGATCATCGCGAAGAAGAACACCGGCCCCCAGCCGTCGAGGAAACCTTGAGGGGTGAAGCCGAGCAGCGACGATCCGTGTCCGTCTTGGAAGATCAGCTTCGCAACCCCGAACGCTGCGGCGGTCGACAGCAAACTGACGGCGGTGCCGAGGATCGCGATCAGTGGTGCCTGCAGAGCGACGAGCAGCAGGATGAAGCCGAGGGCGAGGATGATCCCGATAACCAACGGTAGGTAGTCGTTCAGGGCTTGCTGCAGGTCGAGGTTCTCCGCTGGCGCGCCGCCGACGAGCGCGGACTCCGGTAGTTGTGCGCGTAGGTCACCGAGGATCGTGCCCATGGCCTCTGCGGAAGGGTCCACGGCAGGAAACGCTTGCAGCAGTGTGTAGTTCGAATCGTCTGTTGATGGTGTGGGCGGGGTGACCATCGAGATCCCGTCGACGCTGCTCGCTGCCGCGGCGGTAGCAGCCGCATCGGAAGACGGGACAACTATCTGCAGCGCGCCGGGTGCCCCGTCACCGAACTGGGCCTGAACCAACTCGTAACCTTGCCGAACGGGCGCATCGTCGGGAACGACAGCGATGGACGGCATTGCCACCTTCAGTCCCAGGACAGGTAAGGCCAGGGCGACGAGGATGCCGACGGAGACCAGCGCGAACGGCCATGGGTACTTGTGAAGCAATTCGCCCCACGCAGCGAACTTCGGGGATCGGTGCTGTTGGCGTTTCGCGTAAGGCAGGGATGCTGCGTTGACCTTGGGGCCGAGTGCGCCCAGCGTGGCCGGAAGAAGTGTCATGGTGGCGATCAGAACGAACGTGACGGCCAGCATGATGCCTACGGCCATGGTGCGCACGGCCGGTGCGGGAACGAGCAGCACTGCCGAGAGGCTGACCAGGACGGTAAGTCCGGACAGGATCACCGCTTTGCCTGCGGTGTCCATGGTTTCGGCAACGGCTGCTCGTGGATCGGCCGTACGGAGGGCGTCGCGGAAGCGGGCGACGATGAACAAGGCGTAGTCGATGCCGAGAGCGAGGGCGAACATCATCGCGAAATTCATCGCCCATACCGAGATCGGTGTGACCTCGTTGAGCAGCACCAAACCGCCGGCGGAGGCGACGAGTCCGGCCACTGTGAGCAACAGCGGCAGCCCGGCAGCGACGAGGGAGCCGAATGCGAGCACCATGATCGCCAAAGTGACTGGCCAAGAGAATAGTTCAGCCTGAATCATCGCATCGTGGTTGGCTTTGTTGAAGTCGGACCACAACGCGGAGGATCCGGTGGGATAGACCTCGATACCGTCGCCGGAGAGTGCGGTCAGCTCGTCTTTGACATCGTCGACGGCTTTGACCATGTCGTCCGTGTTTGCGTTGGCGCCGGCGATGAGGATGCCGGTGTGGCCGTCGGGGCTGATGGTCATACCAGGCTGTGGGGCGATGACGGCACCGAACCGGGTGTCACCGTCGAACACAGCTGTGACGTCGATGAGTCTCTGCTGCACGGTGGGATCGTCGATCGACGCGGTGTCCGAATGGACCACCACCTGAACCGCGGCCGAGGAGTTCCCGCCGAAATGCTGTTGCGCGAGTTCACGGACCTGGACCGATTCGGATCCGTTGGCTTGCCACCCAGCACCCGCCAGTGACGAAAAAACCGACGGCGCTGCAGATCCGAGCGCGACAAGCGCGATCAGCCAGACACCGAACACCCATCGGCGGCGTGCGACCATCGCGCTTCCCAGGCGTCCGAGTATGCCGGGTGTAGATACGCGATCACGATCGTCACGACCGGTGGCCGTCACGGTGTCGGGCACAGACATAACTTCTCCTAAAATACGGGCGGGGGTATTCAAATGAGCGAGCTAGACCTCGGTAAACCTGACCCAATTGGAAGGTTAGGCCCTTGCACTCGCGACCGGGATTGGCGGCGAAACAGCGATCGCGAGGCGCTGGCGCCGATCGATAGGACCAACGGTCTCAGCAGAGCAGGTGCACTGCCGAGGCCGTGAAACATCCTTCGTGACGTCGTCGACATGTCGATCGCAACCTGCCCACGCGATCTTGTCGCATATCGGGCACGGGACGGAGTAACACATAGACAGTCCTTTCTGACGAGCGTCTACCCACTGTTGCATATACCCAGGGGGGTATGCAAGTACCCCTGGGGGTATACGCTCGGGTAGGCCGTTCGCTCCTCTCGGGCGCCCACCCGAGGGGGTGGGCCGTCCGGGTCGTCGAGTGCCCAGGCGAGGTACCGCTTTCTGGGTAGCCGACGCACACGTCGGCGCATCCGTCGAGACGACTCAGTCCGGGTGCGGCGGCCACGCCATCGGTGAGAGGTCTCGGGAACTCGTGGCGTGGATCGAGCGCGCCGGAACCGTCATCGGGGCAGTCGCCGTACGAGACGAGCTCCGACCGGAAGCACATGAGGTGATCGCCGGGCTACGACGCGGCGGATATACCGTCGCGATGCTCACCGGCGACAACGAACGCACCGCCCAGGCGCTGGCCGCCGACGTCGGGATCGACGACGTGCACGCCGACCTGCGCCCGGAGGACAAGGCACGGATCGTGGAAACCTTGCGTGCGAGCCGCCCGACGGCAATGGTCGGGGACGGTGTCAACGACGCCCCCGCCCTGGCCACCGCCGACTTGGGCATTGCCATGGGCGCGATGGGTTCCGACGTGGCCATCGAGACCGCCGATGTTGCTCTGATGGGCGAAGACCTGCAGCACCTGCCGCCGGCTCTGCATCCGATGAACCGAATGCTCGCACAATTGCGCAGTGTCTACACGAAGCGCATCGCTTGCACGACCGACACAGCGCCGTCGCGTTTGGGCCCGCAAAGAGGACCGCAGCCGGCCGCACCAGCGATGACACCCAGCGTTGGCATCACCTCGAACGCACACATGTCCTCTCCCAGCCCTGTCCATGGCCACACAAACCACCTCGCCATGCTCCCCTGGCCTTACATCAGCGTGACTGCCGCGAAGCCGTCGGGCAGGTTCTTCGCATCATCGTCGTCGCCGCCCCGGGATCCGCACTGGGCCGCTATCCGGAGGGCAACACCGAACGAACTCGTGCCGGTCTTATGACACCGATGCCGATACCTGACGATCTTGCCGAGAAAATGCAGACCTACCAGTCCTGGGTTTCGTTTACCGCGAGCTGTCCTGCACTGCCGCATACTCGAAACCACACGCCGACGGAGGAACACCATGATGCACCTTGAAATTTTGCAAGTCCCGGACTGCCCGAACGTGCAGCTCCTCGAACAACGGATCGAGCACGTTCTCGCGGAGGAGTCCATCGATTGGGAACTGCGCCACGTAATCGTCGACGATCCTCGATCCGCAAGGCTTGCGGGCATGACCGGATCGCCGACGTTGCTCGTCGACGGCCGCGATCCGTTTGCCGAACCGGACCAGGTCCCCAACGTGTCATGCAGGCTCTATCGAGATTCCACGGGCGAGGTCGGTGGCGCTCCTACCGTTGCTGCACTGAGGGGTGCGTTCGGTATGGCTGCGCCCACAGCTGATGTAGAGGGCGATGAGTGAAAGTATCGGCCACCCACCGGTGGTCCCAACAGGGTCGTCTCCAGCAGCAGCCCCGGGGTTCCTCACAAGGGCGAGCTGACTCAACGGTCCTCCGTACTGCGCCTGCTCGAGTCTCGTCCGCCTGATCCCGCAGCTTGTACCGATTCCGAAACTCGAGACCACCACGGATACCGCCGACTCCGCACCTGATCCCGTCACCTGACATCTTCATCCCAATGCCAATCAATGCATGATCGCGCGCCCTCGGCATCACCCAGGAAGGCAGCTTTGAGCGGTCATACGTCCAAAAAAGACAGGTTGTGGCACCGATGCTGGGCATTTTCGTTACTGGAGCTTTCACGCGCACCTAACCGGAGGGAACCCTTCACCGGGTACGCATTGCACGCCGTTTTTCATCTACGACCATCACTTCTTCATTGATCCGGCGGCGCAATGACCGGAACGCGATCGCAGAGATGGCGAATCCGAGCAGCACCGCCCCGAACAGTGCTAACACACCGGGGATTTCGAGTTCGAGTATGGCGTTGATTCCCATGATGATCACTGCGAGGCCGGCGATTAGGGCGAGTCGAACCGCGGTGTAGTACATCACCAGACGCACGAGCTTTGACCGTGCTACACGGTTGATCCGCGCCACGCGCGTCTGCGGTGCTTGATGGGCACCCAGTGCCGCAATTTCTGGGCTGACTGGTGGATTGATACGGCCCTTCGGAGCGGACTGGCGTTTCACGATGCTCGATTCTCGGGTTCGGATCCCGCCTCTGGTTGGCGGGGACGACAGAACGAACCATATGTCTACTATGCACAATAGTAGTTCAGTGTTGTCCCGGTTCACCGCACCACGCTTGGAGGAAGTGCATGCAGGCACAGTCTCGGTGGTTCCTGCTCTTCCTGGTTGTGATCGGTCTTCTCGTCGTGGCGATCTGGCCTCGATCAACGTCAACCGAGACCCATTCCTCGACCCGGCCTCAAGTGCCTCCGGCCGCCCAGGCAGATGAAGATCGCGTCGACTCGGGGTTTTCCTCGAAGTCCGCGGCAGCAGCGGTTCCCTGTCCTGTGGCCCCGGCAGTACCGCCCGCAGGAGGAGAACTCCTGGGAATCAAAGCGACGTGTCTTGGCGAGAATACTGTGGTCGACCTCGGTGCAGCGCTGTCCGGGGAGCCGACCCTGATCAACCTCTGGGCCTCGTGGTGCGGGCCGTGCCGATCGGAAATCCCGGTCCTGAATGACTATGCAGGTACTCCGGGCTCCATCCGAGTAGTCGGGATCAACGTCCAGGACGACATGTCCACAGCACTAGCGCTTCTCACCGCTGCAGGCGTGCACTATCCCTCGTTCGCTGCGGTCGACGACATCGGAATTGCGCTATCGGCGCCGCCAGTTCTGCCGCTGAGCTTTCTCGTCCAACAAGACGGGTCCGTCGAACAGATTACAACCCCCATGGTTTTCGAAAACACTGACCAAATACGCTCCGCTGTAAGTGAGTTGATGAAATGAATGCCCCCGCACTCCCTCGCAAATCGAGACAACGCGTACTCGGAAAACCGACCCGCATCCTCCCACTGGTCGCTATTCTCACTGCGATCGTCGTCGCCGCGAGTGGATGTGCAACCGGCACCGATGCAGTCGCTTCGGGTGCGAATTTCGATTTCGTGTCACCGGGAGGACAAACCGATATTTTGTACGACCCGCCCGAATCGCGAAACATGATCGGTGTATTGGCCGGACCTGACCTCATGGCCGACGGTAGCGATATTTCACTCACTGATTACGCCGGTCAGGTCGTCGTGATCAATCTGTGGGGGCAATGGTGCGCCCCGTGCCGGTCCGAGGCCGACGATCTCGAGCGCGCGTACGAAGCAACCGAAAGTCTCGGTGTTCAGTTTCTCGGGATCAACGTTCGAGATCCTCAACGAGACAAGGCCCAGGACTTCGTCGTCGACAACAACGTCAGCTACCCCTCGATCTACGACCCGTCGATGAGAACTTTGACAGCGCTCGGCGGAAACTATCCGACAAGCGTGATTCCCTCCACCTTGGTGTTGGATCGCAGACAGCGCGTCGCCGCTGTGTTTCTTCGCGCACTTCTCACCGAGGATCTGCAACCGGTCATCGAGCGCGTGGCGGCCGAGCGGTGAACGAACTCGCCCAAGGTGTCGGCTCCAGCTTCCAGACCGCCGCCTCGAGCGGCCCGTTACTGCTCGCCGTAGCAGCGTGCATTCTTGCCGGTCTGGTGTCTTTCGCATCGCCGTGTGTGGTGCCGCTCGTTCCCGGATATCTGTCGTATCTGGCCGGCATTTCGGGAGCTGATTCTCCGGCAGCGATCCCCGGCGGCGAGAATGCACAGCCCACAGGCAGATGGCGGGTTACCGGCGCGGCAACCATGTTCGTTGCCGGATTCACGGTGGTGTTCGTGCTCGCCACCGCGTCGGTGTTCGGCGTGATCGGCACCCTGCGCATCAACGAAGACCTGCTCCAACGGGTGGGTGGTGTGATCACCATCGTGATGGGGTTGACCTTCATCGGCTTCATTCCGGCCTTGCAAAAAGACACACGGTTCGCCCCGCGGCGTATCTCCTCCCTTGCCGGCGCGCCCTTGTTGGGGGGCGTGTTCGCGTTGGGCTGGACACCATGTCTCGGCCCCACTCTCGCCGGAGTTATTTCGGTGGCGGCCGGAACTGAAGGCACGACAGCAGCGCGAGGCGTGATACTGATTGTCGCCTACTGTCTGGGATTGGGACTGCCGTTCATCGTGCTTGCGTTCGGGTCGGCGAAAGCACTCCGCGGCGTCGGATGGCTCAAACGCCATTCACGGACGATCCAGATTGTCGGCGGAATAATGCTCGTCGCTGTCGGGCTCGCACTGGTCACCGGCGTGTGGGGCATGTTCATCGGCTGGTTACGCAACGAATTCGTCAGTTCGGTCGTGCTGCCGATATGACAGATAACGCCACCGCGGGAGGTCGCATCCGCCACCTCTCGACACTGATTATCCGAGAAAGCATTCGACTACTGCGCCAAAATTGGCGCAGGTTGACGTCGATGAGTACCGCGCTCGTGCTCCTGTTCCTCCTGGCGCTCGCAGCACTTCCCGGCGCTATGTTGCCTCAGCGAAATCTCAACGTGCAGAAAGTTTCCCAGTACATCGCGGCGCAGCCAACCCTCGGCCCGCTGTTCGACAAGCTGGAGTTGTTCGACGTCTTTTCCAGCTTCTGGTTCACTGCGATCTACGTCCTGCTGTTTCTCTCTCTCATCGGCTGTCTTGTTCCACGCCTGCAGGCGCATCTCGGCGCGCTTCGGAGCCAACCTGTACGAGCACCTCGGAATCTGTCCAGGTTGCCGCACCATTTCCACGGCGTAGTTGACATCTCGCATGACGAGGCCCTCACCAGAGTGCGGCAGTCGCTCAAGGGCTGGCGGGTAGCCGTCAGGTCCGAAAAGGATTCCGAGGTATCGGTTTCCGCGGAAAAGGGGTATCTGCGTGAGGCCGGGAATCTGGTGTTCCACTTCTCGCTGATCGGGTTGCTCGTCACCGTCGCGATCGGCAAGTTGGTGGGGTACGAGGGTTCGGTGATCGTCATTGCCGACGGCGGCCCCGGTTTCTGTAATACGTCACCTGCCGTGTACGACTCGTTTCGATCCGGAAATGCAACTGACGGAACTGGTCTCGCACCGTTCTGCATCAAGGTCAACGATTTTTCCGCGGACTATCTCGATACTGGTCAGGCCGAAATGTTCACCTCCAACATTTCGTACCAGAGCGGGCAGGACATCGCGACCAATACCTGGAAAGACTATCGTCTTCGAGTCAACGAACCGTTGCGTACCGATGGCGCCCGCGTCTATCTGACCGGCCACGGGTACGCGCCGCAGTTCACCGTCACTTTTCCTGACGGCCAGTCCCGTACCGAGACGATGCAGTTTCAACCGGACGATGCGGTCACGTTCCTGAGCAGTGGGGCGTTGCGGTTCGATCCGCCAGGTGGATCGTTTCCGAATCCGGACGAGCGCCGGAAGAATCAGATCGCCATCGAGGGACTCTTCGCGCCGACCGCGGCCTTCAGCGGGACGCTCCTGACTTCGTCGTTTCCCGACGCGCGTGACCCTGCGGTCGCGATCGACATCTACAAGGGCGATACGGGTCTGGACACCGGCATCCCGCAATCGATCTTCTCGTTGAACAAGGAAATGATCAACCAAGGAAGGCTGGTCAAACAAGATCGTGTGAACCTCCGCCCTGGAGAGACGCGGACTCTCACCGATGGAACACAGGTTCGGATCGACGGCGCCAAGGAATTCGCCAATCTACAGGTGTCGTACGACCCTGCGCAACAGTGGGTTCTCGTCTTTGCGATCACGATGATGCTCGGACTTCTGACCTCGCTCGTGATCAGGAGGCGGCGAGTGTGGATCCGCCTACGCCCGGGGACGGGACCGGAGCAGGCTGATCTCGAACTCGGTGGACTCGCGCGGACCGATCATGCCGGCTGGGGCGGCGAATTCGACGATCTCTGTGAGAAATTGTTGACTGACCAGCGCAGTTCTCCTTCTACGAGAGCGGGCCTGTGAGGGTCCTTTCGGTCGACCGTGCGATCACTGCCGACAGTGAATTAGATGCATGCCTGAAGAGTGGTCGCCCCAAACGGCACCACGGTGGGAACGCTTTGCGTCTCGCGCTTTCGGTGGGCGCTGGGTGGCTGCTGTTTCTCAGCTTTCCGCCGCGCACGCTGTGGTTTCTCGCCCCTGTCGCCATCGCCCTGCTGACCGCCGTTCTCCAGGGTCGCAGTCTCCGTGCGGGTTTCGGATTCGGCTATGCCGCGGGACTGGGATTCTTCGTTCCCTTGCTGCCATGGGTCGGAGCGTACGTGGGTGCAACGCCTTGGTTGGCGTTGGCGGCGATTGAAGCGCTCGCGTTCGGCGTGTTCGGCGTACTGGCAGTGGCCGTCGGCCACGCTCCCCTTTCCCCGGTGTGGATTGCGGGTGCATGGGTCACCGCCGAAGCACTTCGTAGCCGAATTCCGTTCGGCGGTTTCCCGTGGGGGCGTTTGGCCTTCGGGCAGGCAGACGGCCCGCTGCTGCCGTTGGCTTCGATCGCAGGGGCGCCAGGTCTTTCCTTCGTGACTGCACTGATCGGAACACTCATCGCCTGGTCACTGGCCGGACCCTCCCGTGTTCGATGGCAAGCATTGGCGAAAGGTGGCGCTTGCATCGTCCTCATCTTTGTGAGTGCATTGGTGACAAGTTCTCCCGGTGCCGCCCCTGACGAGGTCGTCACTGCGACCGTCGTTCAGGGCAACGTGCCGCGACTCGGCCTCGATTTCAACGCCCAACGCCGAGCGGTGCTCGATAATCATGTTGCCCGCACCGAACAACTCGCAGCTGAGGTCACAGCGGGCCGAGCAGCCCGGCCACGACTTGTCATCTGGCCCGAAAACGCTTCGGATATAGATCCTTTGACGAATCGGGATGCGGCAGAGCGACTGGACCGAGCAGCCCGTTCTATCGGCGCCCCGATCCTGGTCGGTACGGTTCTCGTAGGTGAAGCGAGCACATCGATCAACAGTGTCATGGTGTGGGATCCCACGGATGGCCCTGGCCAGCAACACATCAAACGACAACTCGTGCCGTTCGGGGAGTACCTGCCGCTCCGACCGATCATTCGTGCAGTGTCGTCGTACGCCGATTCTGCGGGCAATTTCGTTGCCGGGAATGGGAACGGTGTCGTCGACCTCAACGGAGTTCAGGTAGCTGTTGCCACGTGTTACGAGGTGGCCTTCGACGATCTGGTGACCGAGTCGGTCCAGGCGGGAGCCACCGTCATCGCGGTTCCCACCAACAATGCGACCTTCGGCCGGACGGAGATGACCTTTCAGCAATTGGCCATGTCGCGGGTGCGGGCAGTCGAGCACGGTCGCACTGTGTTGATCGCCGCGACCAGCGGTGTCAGTGCGATCATCACGCCGACGGGAGAGGTACGCCAACAGAGCGAGATCTTCACAGCACAGGCATTGACCGACGAGATCGCCCTGCGTTCCGATCTCACACCGGCAACACGTCTGGGCGCGGTTCCCGAGATCGCCCTGGCGGTGATCGTCCTTTCTCTCGCTGCCGCATCTCTCTTCGGGGGCGCGTACCGCTTCTGTCTCGGCAGAAGAACGAAACCATGAATTACTATGATTGATAGTAATTCAGTGTCGGTGCCAGCGCGCAAGGGAACGAGTCCACCAATGTCGAAGAACCGCAAGAAGAACACACCCCGCCCCCGCGGCGGTGGGGTGCCCGGTGGCCGAAGTTTTCCGTGGTCGATATCGATCGCAGTCCTGATTATCGCCGGCCTGGTCTCGGTCATCGCCTACAACATGGTGCCCAAGGCCATCGAGAGGACCGAAGCACAAAAATACGCTCCGAGCGCGGACAACCCGGACCCCTCGCTGTCCATCGAAGGGGTAACCGAAATCGAATACGCGGCCGGCAATCATATTCAAGCGCCTCAGCGCGTTGCATACGATCAAACTCCCCCCTTGGGAGGAGCGCACGATCAGTACTGGGCGACATGCACAGGCATCGTCTACCCGGAGCCGATACGCACTGAGAATGCGGTGCATTCACTCGAGCACGGTGCGGTCTGGATTGCCTACAACCCCGACTCGTTGAATCCGTCCGACGTCGACGCCCTTACCTCCCAAGTCAACGGTAAGCCGTATTCCCTGATGTCACCGTTCCCTGGCATCGATTCCCCCGTTTCGATTCAGTCGTGGGGGCACCAACTCAAAGTCGACAGCGTCGACGACCCCCGTATCGCAAAATTCATCACCGCCCTCAAACAGAACCCGAACACCCATCCAGAGGCCGGTGCCAGCTGTGCAACGGTCCCGGGAGGATTCGACCCGAACGCTCCTTTCCCCTTCGACGCATCTCCGCCAGGCCCTGACGCGATTCCCGCAGCGTCGGAGCAGTCAGCCACTGGTCTTCCCGCAGCAACGACCCCACCTGCGCCGGCGATCACGAGGAGTCGCGAAAATGGTTGAACACGAGGCGGTATCGATTCAATCCGAGTCGGTATCCGATTCATCGGGCAAACGCCATGCCACGCCGGCCGCAGTGTTGGTGGTCGGTATTGTCATCGCTCTGTTGATCGGAATCATCATCGGCCTGTGGGCAAAGGGGCGGATCGAGAACACCTCGCAGGGGGTCCCAGCCGTCGGCGCAGTGGAGGTCGGCTTCGCGCAGGACATGTCGGTTCACCACGGGCAAGCGGTCGAGATGTCGTCCCTCGCATTGGTGAACACTGCCGACCCCGCTATCCGTACGCTCGCGTACGACGTCGTCACTACTCAGCAAAGTCAGATAGGAATGATGCAGGGGTGGCTGTCCATCTGGGATCGACCCGCCCGGAGCACGGGCGAGTATATGGAGTGGATGCCCTCAACTTCCTCGGCGATGAATCACTCGATGCCCGGCATGAGCACCGGACAAAGTGATTCCGGCGTAACTGAATCAGTCGCGATGCCGGGAATGGCTTCTCCCGCCGAACTCGCGGAACTACGCACCCTGACCGGACCGGCATTTGAGATTCGCTATTTGCAATTACTGTTGCGCCACCATCAAGGGGGAATTCCGATGGCCCAATACGCCGCTGACAATGCCGATCTCCCCGTCGTGACAAATCTTGCTCGACAGATCGCCGCTACACAGCAGGCCGAATCGACCGCATTGCGAGAACTGCTCGCAGTGAGAGGTGCCCAACCGATCCCGATGAACTGACCACTCATCTCACACACCGTCGCATCCGCCGAACCCGATCATCGAGATGCCGAGAGCAGTCATCGACGGGGAAGGGTTTTGAGGAATTCGTTGTAGGCCTCGAGGTCGACGTCACCGTCCCTGGCGGCCTTTTTGTCGACGGCGGCGTTGGTGCGGGTCTCGTCGCGATTCCACCTCATCGCGAAAACCACCATGATGATCAACGCGACGGGTTCTCCGTACGACCATGCCAAAGCCCCCGCCATTTGTTGATCGGCCATCAGATCGACGTTCCAGGACGCCGGCGGATTGGTGAAGGTACTCAGGAGTGGCGAGGTTGCCATCATCAGGATCACGCCGATGAAAACATGGAGAGGCATTTCGACGAAGAGGTCGAAACATCGACCCAGGTTGCTTTGCTTGACGGGCAACGGCCCAGATGAGAGCACCGGAACGATGAACAACACTCCAGTGGCCAGGAAGAAGAGCTCCAGGCCTGTGTGACCGACCCAGGACGACGCCACCAGGTCGAATACCGGCGAGAGGTAGATGCCGTAGTAGCTGAACAGGAACAGTGGAATCGTGACGCCGGGGTGTAGCAGAATCTTCGCCGTCCGGCTTCTGAGTGCCGTCAATGCCAGCTTGAGGATCGGAATTCCCCACCCTGTGTGAGGGGTGGAGCGCAGCAGGAGAAGACCTGGGCTGCCGAGAACGAGCAGTGGTGGAATCGCCATCGACAAGGTCAAATGCTGGAACATCCAGATACTGAAGAGTTCGTACCCGTAGCCCTCGACGGCGAGCCCCGTGACCAGGATCAGCAATATACAGCCGAAGAGGAAGCTGGCCGTCCTCGTCCACGGCCACACCCGACCGGAAGACGTCACCCGGTAGACACCCCAGCCATACCACGCTGCCAGTAGGACTCCGATCAGTGGTAGGACCGGGAGCGGCTGCGGCGCCCACCCCACCATTGCTCCGAACGAAGGCACGGCCTCGGGTAAACGTATCCAGTCCATCACCTACGTGGTCCCTCCCCGCTCGTACTGTGTTGTAACATCTCAGCGCTTCGAGCGCTTGTCTCCGCGGAGAACGATGACCATCCCGATCACGAACAGGATTGCCACTGCGCCACCGAGAATCGGCAACAACAGTGGGGATCCGTCGTCGGAGTCGGCATCGGCGGTCGCCGCCGACGGCGCAACAGTTGCCGGAGGTGTTGCACCTCCGGGAAGCGGCGCCGCATTGTTCTTCGCCGCGTTCAAGGTGAAGGAGTACGACCCCGTGATCGGGTGTCCGTCCTCAGAGATCACCCGGTAACCAACGGTGTAAGTGCCAGACGACATCTGACCGGTCGTCACGAGAGAAACGCGCTCTCCCTGCACCGACGGCTCCCCGGCTCCGACCTGCGTCCCGTCGGCCGCACTGACGGTCACGTTCGCGAAACTCGTCTGAATCTCCTGATTGAAAACCAATTCCACCGAACTCGGCGCAGTGTCGAGAACTGCGTCGGCGGATGGAGTCGATCCGACCAGTGCACTGTGTGCTTGCGCGGTGCCTGCGCTTATGAGCGCACACCCCGCAGCCACCAGCAGCACAACCATTGCACGCCTCAAAATCTGTTCCTCCTACTCGGCTCACACCATCGAGGTGCGGAGTCCGGCGATCGATGCACACCGCACTTCGCTGAGACAATACCTCCGACTACTATGTTGCATAGTATTCAGGGCTGTGTGGTGGCCGGAAGGTTGCACGCATCGACGAACACCGACCAGGTAGGCGGATCCATGAAGTTGACCACCAACGCGAAATTCTCGATAGCCCTGATAGCTGTCTTCGCTGTCGTCCTCGGCGCGCTGTTGCTCGGCAACCGCAGCGGGAGGGAGACAAACAGCGCCAGCGCTTCGGACGCATCGGTTCTTCGCGACGACACGCATCTACTTTCCTCTGCGCCGGACAACGATGTCGTTCTGGTCGAATTCCTCGACTTCGAGTGCGAGGCATGCCTGGCGATGTATCCGACGATGGAGCGGATACGTGCTGAGTACGCTGACCGCATCACGTTCGGTGTACGGTACTTCCCCATTCCCAGTCACACGAACAGTCGACTCGCGGCGCGAGTCGTCGAAGCGTCGTCCAGGCAAGGGAAGTTCGTGGAGATGTACCAGCGAATGTACGACACGCAGACCCAGTGGGGCGAGTCGTCCGAATCTCAAGTAGCCCTCTTCCGTACGTTCGCCCAGGATCTGGGACTCGACATGGCGACCTTCGAAGCAGATATGAATGATCCCGCAGTCGCAGAGCGTGTCGAAGGGGACTTCAACGAAGGTATCGACCTGGGCGTGCAGGGCACACCGACGCTGTTCCTCAACGGCGTCCAGTTGCCGTCCATGCCGACATATGACGATCTCACCGCTCGCATCGACGCAGCGCTGGCCCAATGACATCAACGGGAGCACGCGGTGCCCACGTCGACACTGGTATACCTCCGACTGTCGACTCGGCCCCGAAAGTGTGCTCCCCCTATGTCGTCGGATGGATTCTCACTGAGCAATGATCAGAACCTGTGGATGGTTCTCGGCGAGGCGGCGTGAGTGGGCGCACCTTCCCGGGAATGATCTGAAATTCCATCAGCTCTGATCAGGACCGGCGTTGGCGCGCTGGTTCGGGAAGGTACGCCCATGCTCACGGTAGTTCAGGATCAGCAATCCTCCAACGACGACAGCGGTGTTGGTCGGTCGTTGCTTGACGAGATCGTTCGCGACGGTGCCCGGCAGATGCTCGCGGCGGCGTTGGCCGCCGAAGTCGCCGCATACATCGAGCAGTTCGCCGAGCATCTCGATGAGCACGGCCGGCGGCTGGTGGTCCGCAACGGCTATCACCACGAGCGTGACGTGCTCACCGCGGCGGGGGCGGTGACGGTGACCGCACCGCGGGTCAACGACCGCCGTGTCGACGCCGAGACCGGTGAACGGCAACGGTTTTCCTCGGCGATCCTGCCGGCGTGGTCACGCAAGTCCCCGCAGATGACCGAGGTGTTGCCGCTGCTGTACCTGCACGGGCTGTCCAGCGGCGACTTCGGTGCGGCGTTGGAGCAGTTCCTCGGCACTGGTGCCGGGCTGTCGGCCTCGACGATCACCCGGCTGACCGCGCAATGGCAGGACGAGGCGAAGGCCTTCGCCGACCGGGATCTCTCGGGCACCGATTTCGTGTACCTATGGGTCGACGGCATCCATCTCAAGGTCCGCCTGGAGCAGGAGAAGCTGTGCTTGCTCGTGATGATCGGCGTCCGCGCCGACGGCCGCAAGGAGCTCGTCGCGCTCACCGATGGGTTCCGGGAGTCCACAGAGTCGTGGGCTGATCTGCTGCGCTCATGCCGACGCCGCGGGATGACCGCCCCGGTGCTGGCCGTCGGTGATGGGGCGCTGGGGTTCTGGAAGGCACTGCGGGAGGTGTTTCCGGATACCCGTGAACAGCGCTGCTGGTTTCACAAGCAGGCCAATGTGCTTGCTGCGCTGCCCAAGTCGGCTCATCCAGGTGCGACCGCGGCGATGCGGGAAATCTACAACGCCGAGGACATCGACAAGGCCCAGGTCGCGATCAAGGCCTTCGAGGTAGATTACGGCGCGAAGTACCCCAAGGCGGTCGCCAAGATCGTCGACGACGCCGACGTGCTCCTGGAGTTCTACCGGTACCCGGCCGAGCACTGGATCCACTTGCGCACTACGAATCCGATCGAATCGACGTTTGCGACCGTGCGGTTGCGAACCAAGGTCACCAAGGGCCCTGGGTCACGCGCAGCGGGGATTGCCATGGCCTACAAGCTGATCGACGCCGCACAAGCCCGCTGGCGGGCGGTCAACGCCCCCCATCTGGTCGCGCTGGTCCGTGCCGGCGCGGTGTTCCACAAAGGCAAGCTGCTCGAACGACCCATCGACATCTCACCCGCTGAGCCCGACGAATCAAGCGAAACGGAGGTCGCCTGAAACACCCTCATCCACAGGTCTTGACAATATCTCTTCTCACTGCAGCAGGCGCTCTCGGCTTGGCGGCGTCTCTGATACTGACTATCGAGAAGTTTCAGCTTCTCGCGGATCCCTCATATCGCCCGTCCTGCAGCATCAACCCCGTCCTCAGTTGTGGATCGGTGATGAGTTCTCCACAAGCCTCGATCTTCGGTTTCCCGAATTCGATCCTCGGTATAGTCGGGTTCACCGTCCTACTGACCACGGGAATCGTGACCCTCACCGCCGCAAAGGCACTACCTCAGTGGTATTGGCGCTGTATCGTCATCGGCTTGCTCACCGGAGCGGTGCTGGTTCACTGGCTGATTTTCCAAAGCCTGTACAGAATCCAGGCACTGTGCCCATACTGCATGGTCGTGTGGGTGGTGACGATGACAGCCCTCTGGTATGCCATTTTGCATCTAGGTGCTCGTAGCGCGTCGACCTCCTCGCGAATCGTGACCGTCGGCACCGAGAAACACACTCTCGTGCTTACTATCTGGATCGTGTCCGTCGCGAGCATGATTCTCAGCGCATTCTGGGACTACTGGTCGACACTGGTCTGACGAGTCCCACGAAAATCTGCCAACGCCGTCGCACTCGGCCAACTGTTGCACGATCAGTCAACCTTCAACTCAACTACTATGGATCTTAGTTTTTAGATCCGCAACCCTCCCGAGTAGAGGGCGATGAGGCCAGGAGAAGGAGACGAATATGAAATTCATGGGTGCAGCGAAAGCGCTAGTCGACAAGGGCAAGGAGGCTGCCTCGAAGAACGCAGACAAGATCGAAAACGCGATCGACAAAACCGCCGCGTCTGCCGAAGCCAAGACCGGTGGAAAACTGACCAGCCAGATCCGGAGGGCTGCGCTTGCGGCAAAGAGAGCGATTCCTCCGAAGAAGTAGCGACTCTCTTTGCCTTGCCGCCTGATTGCTCGTTGGTCTCCACGCCGTACGACTGAGAATCGGCGTCGAGAGCGCGAATAATCTCGCTTCGGTGTGCCCCCCTCGTGACAGCACACCGAAGCGAGGAGCGCTCAGGGTTCGGTCTGCGGAATCACGATACTCGCGTGAAAATCTCTGTGCCACAGCCGCGCAAGGAGGGCGTAATAGGATTCGGTTACCCTCGATTGCGTCGAGAGCGCCGCTTCCGACGACTCGATTGTCGTCGGAACGAGAAGGAGGGCACGATTCGCCAATGCCGCCGCGGAACTCCCGATATCCATCACTGCGCCACTGATACTGGCCGCGGCGTTCAGCACGGGGTCTGGAAGGACAGTGGTGGAACGCATGAAGGTCCGCTCTGCGTCAACGAAATCCGCTCCGGTCTGGAGATGATTCTCGATTGCGGCGATTACTTCGCTGACTCGACGGGTGTGAACCCGAAGTTTGCGGGGGTGCCGGATGTGGCGACGAGATACCGGTGGCAAAGTCCGCAACCGGGCACCAGCATGGTTCGCCACGCCGCCGTCGAGAGCGGTCGGCAGTACGTCTCGAATCAACCAGTCCGTGAGTAGGGCGGCAGCGGTATCTGTTGCCGGGACGATGACCACCGGCATTGTTCGTGTTGACATTGACTTTCCCATCGGTATGGCCGCCGAGCTAATTCTTCTCGTCATCATCGGACGTGGATGCGGTAAGTACCTTCTCCGATTCTGATGAACTCGTCTCCGGCCGGTGACCGGCCCCGACGTGTGCTTCTGCTCGCATCCGAGCAACCATGTGCGGGTAATGCAACTCGAAGGCCGGACGCTCGCTGCGGATGCGCGGCAACTCGGTGAAGTTGTGACGCGGCGGCGGGCAGGTCGTTGCCCACTCCAGCGAGTTTCCGTAGCCCCACGGATCGTCGACAGTGACCACTTCGCCGAATCGGTAGCTCTTGAAGACGTTCCAGATGAACGGGAGAGTGGAGGCTCCGAGAATGAAGGAACCGATGGTCGAGACTGTATTGAGTGTGGTGAACCCGTCCGCGGGTAGGTAGTCGGCGTAACGACGCGGCATACCCTCGGCACCGAGCCAGTGCTGAACGAGGAACGTCATGTGAAAGCCGACGAACGTGGTCCAAAAGTGCCACTTGCCAAGGCGCTCGTCCATCATGCGACCGGTCATCTTCGGGAACCAGAAGTAGATACCGGCGTACGTCGCGAACACGACCGTACCGAAAACCACGTAGTGGAAGTGGGCGACCACGAAGTAAGTATCCGTGACCTGAAAATCCAGCGGAGGGCTCGCCAGCAGCACACCGGACAGACCACCGAAGAGGAAGGTGATCAAGAATCCGAGAGAGAACAGCATCGGTGACTCGAACGTCAGGTGTCCCTTCCACATCGTGCCGATCCAGTTGAAGATCTTCACACCCGTCGGCACGGCGATCAGGAACGTCATGAACGAGAAGTACGGCAGGAGAACCGCGCCCGTCGCGTACATGTGATGCGCCCACACTGCGATCGACAGCGCCGCGATACCGAGCGTCGCGTAGACCAGGCCGCTGTAGCCGAAGATCGGTTTGCGGCTGAAGACCGGAAATATCTCCGAGACGATACCGAAGAAGGGCAGCGCGATGATGTAGACCTCGGGGTGGCCGAAGAACCAGAACAGGTGCTGCCACAGCAGGACTCCGCCATTCGCGGGGTCGAAGATGTTGCCACCGAGGCGACGGTCGTAAAGCAGTGCGAAGAGTGCGGCGGTCAACAGCGGGAAGGCCAACAGAATCAAGACAGAGGTGATGAAGATGTTCCACGTGAAGATCGGCATGCGGAACATCGTCATACCGGGAGCGCGTAAGCAGACAATGGTGGTGATCATGTTGACCGCGCCGAGAATCGTGCCGAGACCGGAGACGAGAAGCCCCACAATCCACAGATCCGCACCGACCCCAGGTGAGCTGACTGCCGAACTCAGAGGCGTGTAGGCCGTCCAGCCGAAATCTGCGGCACCTCCGGGAGTGACGAACCCGCCCGTAGCGATGAGAGCACCGAAAAGGTAGAGCCAGTAGCTGAACGCGTTCAGTCGCGGGAAGGCGACATCCGGCGCACCGATCTGCAGGGGGAGAACGAAATTGGCGAATCCGAACACCACCGGCGTCGCGTACAGCAGCAGCATGATCGTGCCGTGCATGGTGAAGAGTTGGTTGTACTGCTCGTTCGACAGGAATTGCATGCCCGGAATCGCCAGTTCGCTGCGCATGATCAGCGCCATGAGCCCGCCGATGAGGAAGAACGCGAACGAAGTCACCAAATACATCAAGCCGAGCGTCTTGTGATCGGTCGTCGTCACAAGGTTCCGCAGCACCGATCCCTTCGGCGCCCGTCGCGCGGGGTACGGCCGGGCGGGGATCGGGGGTGATGCAATTGCGGTCATAGTCAGCCCGCTTCCTGTCGAGACGCAAATAGAGTGTGCGACAGAAGCATAACCCAAATACTACGTTGCATAGTTTTTGGGTCCGGGTGGCGCCTCGGCCACCCTTTCCGACTGCCGTCAGGTCACGAGGGCATGAGCGGACGCAGAGAAGACGACCATGGTGGTCAACGCGGCGATGACGGGAACGATCATCGGGAGCATCGCAGCAGAGATGCAGACCAGTTTGGTGCCGCGAATCCGGGAATCCGTCTGCAGCCTGACCAAGCGCACCGAGATCTCGTCGTCACCGAGCCCGAGAGTCCACACCGGCTGAGGTAGCGGCGACGTCGCCACCACGCGCAACGCCGACCTGACGGCATCGGGGCTGGTGGCCTGTGCGGCCCGATCATCGGCAGCGAGCTCGACCAGCCGCCGCACCGCAGCGGGAGCCGCTTTGAACAGCGGGATCACCGGCAGCGCCTTCGCGAAGACTTCACACACATTGATGATTCGGTGATGGTGACCTCGCAAGTGTGCCCGCTCGTGGGCGATCACCGCTTCACGCTCGGATGCAGTCAAGCAATCGGAGAGACCTTTGGTCGCTACGACGAATCCCGGCCGTCCAGCGACGCTGTAGGCCATCGGCATCGGATGATCAAGCCAGAGAACGTCATCCGATGCCGGATCTGCGCGGGCGATGATCGATACGACATCACGGTGGTAGTCGCGGACCTTGGCTCGGCCCTTATGTTGCCGATGAGCCAAGAACAAGCTGCGAACGGCGATGAGCGCGGTAACCGCAACTCCGCCGACAGCGAGCGCTTCCCCGATCCAGGGGGCCATCGCGTGTTGGAAGGCAGTGAAGCATCGCACAAGGGCCTCGGAGAGCCCTTCCGCTGGTGCATGGCTCGGCCACAGAAGGATCACTACTGCCGATACGGCAAGGAATCCCAGACCCACGATGCTGCCGATCCATGCCGCGAGAATCGCTGCAGGAGCCAGAGTGGTCGATTCGAAACGCCGCAAAACCTTGGGCATGAACGCTCCGATGAGCACGGCCCCGAGAAGGAGGACTGCGGCGAGAGTCATCTACCGAACCTTGCCGTGATCCAGTGCTCGCCGCAGTGCCTCGTATTCGTCATCGGAGACGTTTTGCGCGAAGTGCAGAAGCGCTGAAACAGAGTCATTGCTGTTGTCGAGTAATTCGCGCATGGCCAGTGAGGTCGCTTCATCGCGGCTACGCGATGGCGAATAGATGTATGCGCGGCTTCGTTTTTCCCTCTGCACCCACCCTTTTTCGTGAAGGTGCGTCACGACGGTCAAGATCGTGGTGTATGCCTTCGGGGCGCCGCCCTCGAAGCGGTCGACCAGATCCCGCACAGACTGCGGCTCTTCTGCATCCCACAGGAGATCCATCACTTCGGATTCGAGCCCGCCGAGTCTCTTCATCTTCCTTCCCCCTTCGGAAATCGTCGATTGCGTCAGTCACTGACGGCCGGAGGCTGGATCTGTACCCCACGCGCGTCCAACCATGCCATGGGATCGACCTTCTGGCCGTCTGCCTGCCACACCTCGTAATGCAGATGTGGCCCTGTTGATTGTCCCCTGTTTCCTACCGTCGCAATCAATTCTCCGGCACGCACCTTTTGACCCGCGGTTACCAGAGTCTCGTTGATGTGTCCGAAGACCCCGATTGTCCCGTCATCCTGCAGGATACGGACCCACAGTCCGAAACCGGACGCAGGTCCGGACTCGAGTACCGTGCCGTCGGTGACGGACACGATAGGTGTACCGATCTCATTGGCAATGTCCAACCCGTAATGAGTCGACCCCCAACGCGGTCCGTAGTTCGACGTCAATGTTCCGCTGACAGGAGCCATCGTCAGCGGTTGGCGTGCAGCTGCCTCTCTCGAAGCGCGATCGGTGTCGCGTTCGGTGCCTCGAGCCAACTGTTCGGCCAGCCTCCCCAGCTCGGCCAGTTTGGGAACCTGGAGAATTTCCGGAGCCGATGCCAGCGCCTGCTCGAGAGGTGCCAACGGTTGCTGGTCGAGCTCGACGGGAACACTGACGCTCCCTGTCGATGCATGTGAGGCGGATGTGCCGGCGGCAAGCAAAGCGCCGGTGGCGACAGAGAGAACCAAAGCCCGTCCACCAGGACGATTGCGGGACTGTCGGCGATGAGCGCCGCCGCGTCGCGCCTGAACGCTTGCAGCGACGGATTCACGGTCGACTGCAGATGCGGTGGAGATGTACATCGTGTCGACTGGCAGGTCGCGATCGCTGCGTGGCGTGTCGAAAAAGCTACTTTCCCGAAGTGGGCAGTCGAGATCGTCGGTGTCGGGCTTGCGGTGTCGGGCCAAGATCGCATTCCTTGCGTCGCGGAAGGTCACAGAATGGTGACGGTCCCAGACAGCGTACTACTATTTCGCATAGTTTTTGGGCGAGCGTTGACAAAATTCAGAATCTCGACGAGACGCCCCGCTGCAAATGCACCTTCTCCTACTCATCTGCCGCGCGATGACATCTCGGCGAGCAGCACGCGTTGAGGAGAAGCCCTGTCGCGATTGCCAGGGGTATTGCTCCGATCGCGAGTATCAGTCCGGCACCGAACCGTTGATCTCGTGCGAGGTCGTCGAGCCAGCCGCGCTGCAACGATGTGAAGTACTGATCGGCAATCACCGCGTCAGTGGTGATCAGTGCTGCTGCGAGGCCCCCGTAGGCCAAGAACGCCGCAAGGAGCAGGGCCGTCCTGATCGCGGCGCTCGCTCGTCTCGGCAAGGGATCGACGCCGACCATGACCCAGAAGAACATGAAACCGCAGATCAGCAGGATTCCGTTGATCACCAGGTGGGGGACGTGCGAGCCGGCGACAGCGCTGTACATCCCTCCCAGGTAAAGGAGAGGCAGGGCTCCGGCGAAAATCACAGCAATCACATAGGGCTGGGACATGAATCGGAACCAGGAGCCTCTGTACACGCTTTGCGCCCATTCCCTCAGCCCCGGCGCATCTCCGGACGATCGCCGAACGGAGAGCCTGAACAGCGTGAACGGGGCGCCCAGGACCAGACAGAGTGGAGCAAGGACCGCCACGGCGGACGTTGCCGCCATATGCATACTCATCACTGCAGGTGCATACCTACCCACTCCCGATGATGTTGCGACAAGCAACACCAGGCACCCCAGAGCCCAGCTGACCGATCGGAACGTCGACCACTGCACGCCCTGCTGTCGGAGGCGAAAAACGCCGACGACGTAGCACGCAGCCAACACCACGGCGAGAGTTCCGAAAATGAGATCGAATCGCCAGTCGACGAGCAAGCGGCCCGCAGTCGGTACGCCATCGAGCGCATACCCGAGCACCTCCTCGACTCTGCTCGGATCCTGTCGCTCCGTGGGCGCCGGGGGCGGCGTGCGGCCCAGGGCGACGGCGATACCGACGGTTACTGCGAGAACCACCGACTCCACCACTGCCAGACGAATGAAGGTGCGACCGTCGCTAGGATCCTTCGTCAGTTCGGCGATCGCGATTTTCCGTTGGCGCCAACCTGCCAGTCCGGTGAGGACCAAGGCGGCGACTTTGGCAAGAATCAAGACACCGTAGGTGCTACTCCACACCGCGGTGAGCGGCACCCGCACGGCAGCGTTGACCACACCGCTGATCGCTATGACGACGAACGCCATGAGTGCCACGGCCGAGAAGCGGCGCGCGGCGAAGTCGAGATAGCTCCCCTTTCTGCGGGCATGCAACACGAGAGCCGCTATTCCTCCCATCCAAATCGACGCCGCGAGGATATGCAGAACCAAACTGTTCGTGGCGATGTCGTGGGATCCACCCGAAGAGGAGTGACCCGACAATGCCCTGGGGAGCAGGCTGAACAAAGCGAATGCGAGAAGTAACGGTGTCCACGAATATCGCAGGGTCAGACGACACGCAATCGCGAGCACGAGTGCGAGCCCTGCGGTCCATGCCCATGCAGTTGTGACATCGATGTCCGAAATCGCGCGAGCGAACAGCCCTGGATCGGCGAACACGACGGAGAGAGGTTGGCCTGAACTGTCCGAGAGGGTGAGTGGAACGAGCAGCGCCGCGCATACCGCCCAGATAGCGGCGGCGACGCTTGCGGTTCGTAGCGCCAGATATCCGTCGACATCGAGTACACCTGAGGCTTGAGGCGGAACGAGAACGGCAGCCAAAAGTAGACTGCCTACGGTCATCACGGCGGCAACCTCGCCGAACGCCATCACCGCCGGGAGTCCGTAAATCGTCAAGGGCCCCGGATCTGGAAGTCCGAGCAATCGCAGCGCCTCGGAAGTTGATGCGCGCGCCAATGCCGCCGCAGTGATTGCAGCTATGACACCCCATCCCAATACTTTCCGTATGGGTCGTCCGACGACGAGGGTATCGGCGCCGGACGGTTCGGTTTCGATCATTTGCGGGTGGACCTCTCAGCATTGTGGATCTCGCCCGCGCGATCGGCGCTCCGGACCAAAATACTATGACGGATAGTTGCATGGGTGCTTCAGCCAGGGTTTACTGAAACTCTCTCGTTGGCAAATATGCGCATATGAGAATACGACGCTCCAGTCATAGGCGAGAAGGGCATATCGAGATGGGTCACGGCCATGGGCACGGCGTTGCGGAACAAGCTGCGAGTGCATCGGGTAAACATGTCCGCAAATTATGGATAGCCGTCGGGCTCGGTCTGGTCACGTTCGTCACGCAAGTCATCGTGGGGTTGTCCACGTCATCGCTCGCCCTGCTCTCCGACTCCGCACACGTCTTCACCGATGTGTTCGGCATCCTCATGGCATTGACCGCTATCTTGCTTGCGCAAAGAGCGCGATCGCGCCCGGATCGCACGTTCGGTATGTACCGGGCGGAGGTGTTCGCTGCCTTGTTCAATGCCCTACTCCTGTTCGGTGTCGCCGGATGGGTTCTCTACGAAGCTCTCGGTCGACTTTCCGATCCGCCTGAGGTCCCTGGACTCCCGGTGAGCATTGTCGCTGTCGTCGGCCTCGTGATGAACATCGCGGCATTCTTGCTCCTTCGCAGCGGGGCGAAGGAAAGCATCAACGTCCGGGGCGCCTATCTCGAGGTCATGGCTGACATGCTCGGGTCCGTTGGAGTCCTGATCAGCGGATTGGTCACACTGATCTTCGGATGGCGGTACGCGGATCCGGTGATCGGTGTTGCGATCGGCTTGTTCGTCCTACCGCGTGCCTACAATCTCGGCCGCCATGCCCTGCGGATCCTGCTCCAGCACGCCCCCGCCGGCGTGAGCATCACCGAGGTGACGCAAGCCTTGCAGGGGATCCCCGGGGTCAAGGACGCCCACGACCTTCACATCTGGACGCTCACATCGGGCATGGAAGTTGCGTCGGCGCATCTGACGATCGACGAGGAGTCCGATCCGACCAAGGTTCTCGCTGCTGCCCAGGATCTGTTGGCCACCCAGTTCAATCTCGTTCACGCGACCCTGCAGGTAGAACCCGCCGCGGGTGACGGGCGTTGCCAGGAGCTTCCGTGGTGAGTACCAACGAGGTGACCACGAACGACAAATCCGCCCATCACAAGAGACGAATTCTCTTCGCTACGACGGCGCTGATTTCGGTCGTCGTCGCCCTGACGATTGAGCCCGTTGCGCGGAAGCACCTGTCCGGGGTCAACGAGATGGATCTGGGCGTCGTCAGTTTGAGGCTGGCATACAACAGTGGTGTCGCCTTCAGTCTGGGTAATCAGCTGCCGAGTGCCGTCATCATCGCCTTTACCGCTCTCGCCACCATGGGAATCGCCGTATACGCCTGGCGGAGTGTCCCGCAAAGTCGTGGGGTGGCTGTGATCGGTTTCGCTCTGATTGTCGCCGGAGCTGCCTCCAACGTGGTCGACCGAGCCCTCGACGGGAAGGTCACCGACTACTTCCACACCGGCTGGTGGCCCACCTTCAATCTTGCCGATACCTACCTCACCTGTGGATTCATCCTGGTCGTCGTGTCGCTGCTGGTCGAATCCTCGCGCGGGTCCGAACGTGAGATTCAGCGTCCGCAATCCGTGTGACCTGACTCGGAGCGAGGAGGGAGCCGGAGCGCTGTCAGCAGGGAAGCAGTCCATCTCTGCGAACTTCTGCGGTTCGAGGTGGCGAAACCACGACGCCCCCACTCGTCGAAAATTCGCGTGGTCCGCCTGTTTTCGGTCGAATGCGTTCGGATAGTTTGGGGGCTATGAAAATAAAGTTCGGCATGACAAACTTTGAGGTGTGACTCTCGTGACTGCCAGGAATGTCGATGCTTCGGTCGGGTGGCCATGAGCGCACCGTCGCGGCGACAATTGTTGATCGGTGGGGCGCTCGCCGGATCAGCCGGACTCATGATGAACGCAGGAAGAGTTGCGGGCGCATCGCCTACCGAGCATCCCGGAAACACCAACCCGAGTACCGCCGCACCTGACGGAGACGGCGGAGTCCGTCACGGCGGCACGAGCGGCGCGACCTTTCGGGCCGGTCAGCAGGTGAACCACACTGCCAACGGGTTTCATCCCACGGCAATGCTGCGTGACTTCGACTACGGGACGACCTCCGAATTGCCTGACGGTCGAACGCTACGCGAGTGGGAGATCTTCGCAGCCGACGAAGAGATCGAGGTAGCACCCGGAGTCTATTTTCCCGCGTGGACCTTCAACTCCCGCATTCCAGGTCCCGCCTTGAGATGCAGTGAGGGAGACCGGCTCCGAGTGAAGTTCGTCAACGGCTCCGCGCACCCACACACGATGCACTTTCACGGAATCCATCCCGCTGACATGGACGGAATTCCCGGGGTAGGTCGGGGCATCATCGAGCCGGGCGAATCATTCACTTACGAATTCGATGCAACCCCTTTCGGATTGCATCTCTATCACTGCCACGTCAATCCACTGGCAGAGCACATCGCCCGCGGCATGTACGGCACATTCATCGTCGATCCAGCTCAGGGGCGCCCGGCGGCTGACGAAATGGTGATGGTGATGCACGGCTACAACACCACATTCGACGGGCAAGGAAACCAGCTCTACGCGGTCAACGGCATCCCGTTCCATCACATGCACGAACCGGTACAGGTGAAACGAGGCGAGCTGGTTCGCATCTACCTGGTCAACGTCCTCGAATACGATCCGATCAACAGCTTCCACGTGCACGGGAACTTCTTCGACTACTACCCGACCGGGACTCGGCTCGAGTCCAGCGAATTCACGGACACGATCATCCAGGCCCAAGGTCAGCGCGGAATATGCGAACTGCGCTTTCCCTACCTGGGCAAGTACATGTTCCACGCCCACAAGACCGAATTCGCCGATCTGGGCTGGATGGGATTCTTCGAGGTGA
Source organism: Rhodococcus qingshengii JCM 15477 (assembly GCF_023221595.1). Classification (NCBI taxonomy): domain Bacteria; kingdom Bacillati; phylum Actinomycetota; class Actinomycetes; order Mycobacteriales; family Nocardiaceae; genus Rhodococcus; species Rhodococcus qingshengii. Next base: position 422,076 of record NZ_CP096567.1, on the reverse strand, counting down.
CCGAATGACCGGCACCCCAGATCCTCCCTCTCCTACGAGCACTCATGAGAATTCCTTTGACACTGCGGGTTCCGCGCATACAGAGTCCGATCAAACAGGCGCATCTCGCACCGGCCTTTGGCTCCGAGGCGCCGCAGTACTCGCGATCATCGTCATCGCCCTGACTGCGCTGGCAATGCTCGCCGGACAAAGCCTCCCCGAACGCACCGGCCCACCGATCGAGAACATCTCCGTCGAACGAACGGCCCTCGAACCAGGCCGAATCACGTTGACGCTACGCAACACCGGCCCCGACGCGGTGACCGTCGCGCAAGTTGCCGTGAACGACACATTCGTCGATTTGGTAGGCGCTGCAGATCCCATCGGCAGACTCGAGTCCCAGACGATCACCCTCGACTACCCGTGGATCACCGGACAGCCGTACCTCGTCTCGATGCTCACCTCCACAGGGTTGGTCATCGAACACGAAATTCCCGCTGCCGTAGCAACTCCCGTCCCGGGAGTGGCGTTCTTCGGCTTGATGGCTCTATTGGGCACATACGTCGGAGTCATCCCGGTCCTGCTCGGGATGCTCTTGCTACCTGTGATGCGGGGCGCCGGCGTCAGGGCAGTCAGATTCGTGCTGGCCGTCACGGTCGGTCTGCTCGCCTTTTTGATCTTCGACGGCACGAGCGAGGGGTTCAAGCTGGCAGCAGCCTCGAGCGGAGCCTTCGGCGGCGGCACTCTCGTCGTTCTCGGCGCGGCGATCGCCTTCCTGACGCTCACGTGCATCGACCGCTACCTACGCGGAAGACGCCCAGCCGGTACGACAGGTGCATCCGAACTCAGACTGGCACTGATGATTTCCATCGGCATCGGATTGCACAATCTCGGAGAAGGCCTCGCGATCGGATCCGCGTATGCGGTAGGTGAGCTTGCGCTCGGCGCGTTCCTCGTTATCGGATTCACCCTGCACAACACAACAGAGGGACTCGCGATCATCGCACCGTTGGCTCGGCGACGTACCCCCCTGTTGACCTTGTTGGGGTTGGGATTGATCGCGGGTGCGCCGGCAATTCTCGGTGCTGTTATCGGGGCGGGCGTCGACAACCGTGAAGTATCTGCGTTGCTGCTCGGAGTCGGGGTCGGCGCAATCATCCAGGTCGTCATCCAAATTGCACCGTCCTTGCGCACACAAGGCCGCTCGGATCTGGATCCGATGGTTCTCGTCGGCGTCGGTGTCGGAATACTCCTGATGTTTCTCACTGGTTTGGTGGTCCCCGCATGAGCACGATCGATCCATCCGACATCAAGGTCGGGCGCAGAACGGTCCTCCTCACAGCCTGCGCGACAACTTGTCTCGCCGTTGCCGGATGTAGCACCCAGAACAACAGCAATGCACCCGGCGTAACCCTGGGCAGTGCCGAGGTTCCGATATCAGCGGTTCCTGTCGGCGGCGGAGTCATTCTGGCGGACGAGCAAGTCGTGATCACCCAGCCGCAGGAAGGCGTGTTCCAAGCCTTCTCTGCGGTATGTACCCACCAGGGATGCGTAGTCTCCGAGGTCAGCGATGGAACGATCAACTGCCCATGTCATGGCAGCCGATACTCCATCGTCGATGGCTCGGTCGTGCAACGACCTGCTCAGAAGCCACTGCACAGCTACGCCCTTTCTCGCACCGCGGACACGATCATCGTCAACTAAGCCGGAGAACGGCACTTCCGAACTGGGACAGCTATCTGCGAAGGTTGTTATGGAACAGTGCGTTCGGCGGCGCTGAGGAAGTGAGAGATGTGTATTCTGCACAACCCGAGTTCTCGGCGTACGGCCCATCGCATTGGGCAGCCATCGCTCTGTTTGTCGCGGGTTCGGTGTTTCTGATCTGGGCGGGACGTAGACAGACCGAAGCGCAAGCTCGCCACCTCAGCCGCGCCCTCGGCGGAATACTGGCGGTGATATACGGCTCGGCGGTGCTCTACTCGCTGTCCTCACCCACGCTAGGAGGATCCGTACCCTTACAACTCACCGATCTCGCGACAGTGTCCGCGATCTACGCATTGTGGTCGCACCGACATTGGCCGTTCGCCCTCACCTACTACTGGGGGCTTGTATTGAGTACGCAGGCGTTGATTTCACCGGCTCTGGCCGGGCCCGACTTCCCCGGTTACGAGTTTCTTGCCTTCTGGGCGATTCACCTGTTTGTCGTCTGGGCCGCGATCTATCTCACGTGGGGCCGGAGAATGCGACCTACATGGCGCAGCTACCGCTTCGCGGTACTGGTCACGCTGACATGGGCGATAGTCACTTTCATCTTCAATCGCATCGCCGATACCAATTACGGCTTTCTCAACGCCAAACCTTCCACCGCATCGCTGCTGGACCTGATGGGTCCGTGGCCGGTGTATCTGTTTTCTGGGATGACAATCGTATTCATCATCTGGGCTCTGATGACGTGGCCGTGGGAGAGAGACGGAATTCTCGACAAGGACGCCGCGCAACCCGTGGTCTAGCCGTCCTCGCTCGACCTCCGCACCCCTGGCATGGACCGACCGCTTTTCAGCAACAATCTGCACAGTCCTGCCCAATCGAGCTACCGGGCAGCCGAGTGACAGGCAAGCGAGAGCAGCAGATGTGATACTCAACCGGCATGTAGATGCAGGCGGCGTTGCACACTCCGATCGGCGACTCGCGAAGACTTTCAGTTTCACCCGCTCCAGTTCGTCTGCACGTACATCCCCGACGGTGACCGCTCTGCTGTGAAGCCGCTGATCCCGAGCCCTCAAGAACTCACTGCAGGAGGACGTGACACCAGCCCACGAATAATTTGCCAGTTACAGCGGGAATCACGTCTCAGCAGATTCACTCTGCACTCGAGCTAAGGGGTTGCTTCGAGTTGCTGATCACATATGGCGGATCGATTGCCGAAAAATGCTTCGATTGGCGGTTCAGAAAATCAGGAATCCGCTGCCGTTCGGCGTTCGAGCAGGACTGTGTCGCGCCAGATCCCGTCGAGTTGGGCGATCTTCTCGCGGATCCCGATGGTGCGGAACCCTGCCGAGTGATGCAGGGAGACGGAGGCGCGATTTTCAGGGAAGATCGACGTCTGCAGGGTCCAGAGCCCATCCGCGTCCGCTGCCATGACTTGCTTGCGTAGCAACGCTTTTCCGACACCTCGCCCGCGCATCCCGTCGGCGACATAGACGGAATTTTCGGCGACTCCGCGGTAGCAGTCCCGCCCGGAGGTCGAACTCAGGGCAGCCCAGCCGACGACGACATCGTCGATGGTGGCGACCCAGCGATGATTCGGCAGCCACTGCGCATCGAGATACTCCCGGCTGGGGACTTCGGTGGTGAAAGTGGCGTTGCGCGTGGCGATCCCTTCGCCGTAGATCCGCAGAACGGCGTCCCAGTCGTCATCGGACATGACCCGGACGGCGACATCGTCAGGAAGATCGCTCGGGCAGCACGGCCGCGGCGCGAGAACTCCCATCACGATGTCGGCGGCCTGCGGCAACGCGACGCAGCACGTCGGATTCATCGCGACAACGGTGCTGGTCCCCTCTTTGCGCAGGCTGACGAATCCCACATCGGCGAGCTTACGTACATGGTGGGAGACCGTGGGCTGCCCGATCCCCAACGCCTCGGCGAGAGCCCCGATCGTGATGCCGCCAGCAGCGCTCGCGACGCGGTGCAGCAGCCGCACCCGCATCGGTTCGGCCAGGCACGCGAACCACTGCGCGTAGGTGTCGGCGTCAGCTTGCTCGAGCACATTCGAGTCGACCGCACCTGGGTCCGAATCGCCGACGCGCACCGTCGGGGTCTGCAGCGATGTCATGCACACACTATATCGACCTTCGTCGATGGTTGCATTCATCGACTGATATCGATACAGTTCGAATTAAAGATCGATCATTGTCGATGAAAGGAATTTGTGATGACCGAACTACCCGTTGTCGTGATCGGAGCTGGACCGATCGGCCTCGCCGCCGCCGCGCAACTGCGCGAACGAGGACTCACGCCGCTGGTGCTTGAGCGAGGCGCCGTCGCCGGTACGGCGATCGCCGAATGGAATCACGTCCGGCTCTTCTCCCGCTGGTCCGAACTCGTCGATCCCGCCGCGCAGTGTCTGCTCGAGCAGAACGGGTGGAGCGCTCCCGACGTAGATGCGTACCCGACCGGACAGCAGTGGCGTCAGCTCTACCTCGAACCCCTCGCCGCCGCCCTCGGTGATGCGGTGCAGTTCGACACCGAGGTGATCGGCGTCGCCCGACGTGGCCGCGACCTGGTCGTCGACGCCGGCCGCGATACCGAACCTCTCTCCATCCACCTGCGCCGCGCCGACGGCAGCGAGGACCGCGTCTTCGCCCAGGCCGTCGTCGATGCTTCCGGCACCTGGGGCACCCCGAACCCGCTCGGCGGGGAAGGACTGCCCGCCCTCGGCGAGAGGGCTGCCGCTGCCGCGATCACCTACCGTGTGCCCGACCTCGACGACGAGGCGATCCGTGCCCAGTTCGCCGGGAAACACACCGTCATCGCAGGCAGCGGCCATTCCGCACTGACTGCCATCGTCGCGCTAGCCGGACTCGAAAAGCAAGCCCCCGGTACGCGCATCACGTGGGCTGTTCGCCGCGGGGCTATCGGTTCCGCGTTCGGCGGCGGTGAGTCGGACGAGCTGCCCGCTCGCGGCGCACTCGGACTCCGCGCGAAGAAGGCTGTCGACGACGGACTTCTCACCGTGGTCACCGGTTTCCGCACCGCCGCCGTCGAATCCGCCGACAATGGTCAGCTCGCACTGGTCTCCGATGCCGGCACCCGGATCGAGAACGTCGACAACGTCGTCACCTTGACCGGATTCCGCCCCGACTTGTCGTGGCTGTCGGAAATCCGACTCGGCCTCGACCCCGTGCTGCAGGCCCCGACACAGTTGGCGCCTCTGATCGACCCGAACGTCCACTCCTGCGGCACGGTCTATCCGCACGGCGCGAAAGAACTTCGCCATCCCGAACCGGGTATGTACCTGGCGGGGATGAAGAGCTACGGCCGCGCGCCGACGTTCCTGGCGATGACCGGGTACGAGCAGGTACGCAGCATCGCCGCCGAACTCGCCGGCGATCACGAGGCCGCCGCCCGGGTGGAGTTGATCCTCCCGGAAACCGGAGTCTGCGGCGGCGCTGGTGTTTTCGACGAACCCGATACCGCGGAATCCGAGGGTGGCTGCTGCGCCGCACCTGCTCCGGAGCTGATCTCGCTGTCCAGTCCCTCCGGCAGTTCCAACTCCTGCGGATAGGGCACAGCCGATGACGACCATCGAAGATCCGCCTCGCCCCGTCAGCCTCGATCCGTCGGGGCTGCGGCGGGTCCTGGTGGCGCTGTGTCTGACCGAAATCACCAGCTGGGGGATTCTGTACTACGCGTTTCCCGTTCTGTCGGTAGCCATTTCCCGCGATACCGGATGGTCGAGCGCTGTGATCGTGGCGGCGTTCTCGGTCAGCCAACTCGCCGCCGCCGCCGTCGGCATACCGGTGGGACGGATCCTCGATCGCCACGGGCCCCGCTGGGTCATGACCACAGGATCTGTACTCGCTGTACCCGCACTGGTGGTCATCGCGACAGCTCACACCCTCCCACTGTTTTTCGCGGGTTGGGTGTTCGCCGGAATCGCGATGGGCGCGGTGCTGTATCCACCGGCATTCGCCGCACTGACTCGCTGGTACGGCGACAACTACGTCAAAGCACTGATGATTCTCACCCTCGCCGCGGGTCTGGCCAGTACCGTCTTCGCGCCGCTGTCTGTCGCTCTGGCCGATCGATTCGATTGGCGCACAACCTACCTGATCCTCGCGGTCATACTGGCTGTGATCACCATCCCCGGACATATCTGGGGTTTGCGTGGCGGATGGCCCAACCCCGACCGGCTACCCCATGCGCAGCCCGGCGACTATCACCGCACCTCCCGCAGCATCCCATTTCTTGCTCTGCTCGTCGCCCTCGCTGCAGCTGCCTTCGCCGCATCCGCCGGCGTCTTCAACCTCGTACCGCTGCTGATCGAACGCGGTTTCAGTCCCAGCCTCGCCGCACTCACTCTCGGATTGGGCGGCGCCGGTCAGGTCATCGGCCGCATCTTCTACCTACCGCTCGCAGCGAAAACCAGTGTCCGCGTACGCACGGTATCGGTCATCGTCGTTGCCGCCCTGAGCACCGCGTGGTTAGGTCTGGCGAGCTCGGCGGCGGCGTTGATCGGCATCGCCGTCGGCGCCGGACTGGTCCGCGGCATCTTCACGTTGATACAGGCCACCGCCATCACCGACCGCTGGGGCGGTGAACACTACGGGCGCCTCAACGGGCTGATGTCCGCGCCGATCGTCATCGTCATGGCCTTGGCGCCGTGGGCCGGCGCCGTGCTTTCCACCTGGACCGGTACTTACGCCCACGCCTACCTCGTCCTTGGAGCGATCGCCCTGGTCGGCGCGGTGATCAGCGCAGCAACCATCCCCGCCCTCCGCACCATCACAACGATTCCGATCACTTCCTGACCGAAAGAGAACTCTCATGACGCACTACGACGCGATCGTCGTCGGGGGCGGTCAGTCCGGCTTGGCCGCAGCGCATCATCTGCGCCGCCAGCGGCTCGACACCGCAATCGTCGAAGCTGGTAGCGAACCTGTCGGATCCTGGCCGCAGTACTACGACAGCCTCACTTTGTTTTCACCAGCAAAGTACAGCTCCCTCCCCGGTTTACCGTTCGGCGGCGACGGTGACCGCTATCCCGGCCGCGACGAAGTCGTCGACTATCTCCGGCGTTACGCGAAGACTCTCGATGTGGATTTCCACGTCAACGAGCGAGCCGACACGGTCACCACCAGCGAGGGCCAGTTCACCGTCCGGACCGACAGCGGATCCATCTTCACTGCCCCTCGAATCATTGCCGCCACAGGAGGATTCGGCACTCCCCACATTCCCGCACTGAAGGGGCTCGATGCCTTCACCGGGACTGTTGTGCACGCCGCCGACTACCGCGAACCCACCACCTACACGGGGCAGAACGTCATCGTCGTCGGAGCCGGGAACTCGGCAGTACAGATCGCTGCCGAGCTCGCCGAAACAGCCGATGTGATCCTGGCCAGCCGAAAACCCGTGACATTCGCGCCGCAACGCCCTCTACGTCGCGACATGCATTTCTGGTTCAAGTACACCGGAATCGACACCCTCCCGATCGGGCATCTCCTCTCGCGGCCACCGACGTCGCCGGTGTTCGACACCGGCCGCTACCGCGCCGCGCTCACCGCCGACGCACCGCAACGCCGCGCCATGTTCACCAAACTCGAAGGAAACCAAGCCTTCTGGCCCGGCGGCACCACAACAACCGTCGACGCGGTCATCCTCGCCACCGGATACACCCCCAACCTGGACTACCTCACAGAACTAGGGGCACTCACCGACACCGGCCGTCCCCGCCACAAGAAAGGTCTGTCCACCACCCACCCCGGGCTCGGGTACGTGGGACTGGAATGGCAACGAAGCCTCTCGTCCGCGTCCCTACGTGGGGTGGGCCGCGATGCACACCATGTCGTCCGGACTCTCGGAGTCTGAAACCGACGTGATGGCATCGTCTACCGAAAGTCTCGTCTCCTCAAAGCTTCACCCACCCACATTTGCAGATGTGGTCAATGGTCAACCGCAAAGTCTGTCTACAAGCCAACCATTGGCCATCGTGCATTTTCCCGCCCAGTACCTCAAAATTCCGTCCAGGTATCCGGACATGTACAGCGCGGACGTTTTCACCCGCATGCTCACGTGATCGGCGCGTGATGCTCCCCCACGCCCGAGCGGGAGCGCGCGGCCGATGTCGACTTTCACTGCCCTCGGCTCGTCGAATGTCCTGATCACGGGGTGATCGGGCCAGCGTTCGGTCCAGTGGTCAGTGTTGATCACTGTGCAGCCCTCAATGGCGGTGTCGATGCGAGGGCGGTGTCGTCGACGGTCGCCCAGCGGAGCTGTCCGCTCTCGTCCCGGATCTCCAGGCTGCCGGTGCGTTGTTGAAATCCTTTGCCGACGGCCGCGACGTCGAGCCGAACCCCTGTCACACGCCCTCTCCCCGCCGTGAGTCCTGTGTATCCGGCCACCCGCGACGAGATCCGCAGATCCGGACCGTCCCATTGCCCTTCAGTGACAATCAACAGCGATCCCTTACTCCTCGCACGCGCGGCCACAGCCCTTCCGCGAGAGGGCGTTACAGCGCCACCAGAGAGGCCCAGGACAACCACGTCGAAACCCTCCAACAGAATTGCGGCGCAGTCGATTCCAGCATCCTTGGGCTGCGGCACGAGCGCGACCTTCGCCAAGTCGCCCCCTTGCTCGTGGAAGGCGAGAAGTCCGAGACCGGGCATTCCGATCACCGCCACGTGCCCACCGGCAGCGGTGACGGTGGCGAGTAGGCCGATCAGGACCGAGGCTGCGCCGTCGACACTGACGACGGTCCCTCGTGCCAACCCCCCGCGTGGGAGCAGATCACCGATCGGCTCCGGAACGGGAAGCATCCGGAGAGTCGATTGCGCGGTGGCCACGATCGGAGTTGGCTCACGCTCGCCTACGGGTTTGAGCATCACCGACGGAGTAGCTGGTTCGGTGCCGTCCGCGCGGGCAGGGATCGAGGCCATCTTGCGGCGTAGCTGTTCGAGCTTTTCCGCCTTGGTCAGCACTGTTGTTGCTGACGAGTGGGGCTTTTGGTTCATCGTCGCCCCGCTTTCCTGGATCCGCACGCACTTCCCGCCCACCAGGATACTCGAACACAGGTTCGATAAAAACAGAGTCGGGAGCGGTTGGGTTTTACGCCGGTCCAGCGATCGGCTCCAGCAAACTCGGATCGTTATTCCTCGGAGAGTTCACCGCGGTCGAGACTTCGTACGGTTCGAGGTGCGACTCCGGAACGGAGTTGATCATGGCCTGGACTTCACCTTTGTCGGTGAGATTCGGATCGAGCCAGTGTTCCCAGAACGATTCAGGCAGAATCAGCGGGGACCTGTCGTGTATGTGTCCCAAGGAATCTGAGGCTGGCCGAGTCAAGACTGTGCAGGTCCATACCCACTTGTTCGGATCATCTTCGGGCAGTTCAGGATCGGGCCACAACTCGTAGAGCCCGGCCATCGCGAGAATGTCGTCCTCGCCGTGAAGAAAATAGGGAACCTTCGACCCTGCTTCACTTTTCATCCACTCGTAGTATCCCGTGGCCGGGATGATGGCACGCCTTTTGGAAGCACTACTTCTGAATGAGGGCTTCTCCGTGACGCTTTCACTGCGGGCGTTGATCAGCTTGGACGCCATCTTCCGGTCTTTTGACCAAGCAGGGAGCAAGCCCCATTTGACCGTCCTGAGCTGGCGCTGGGGCTCGGCGCCGGGTTCCTCGCGTGGGGTTCGTTCGAGGATCACGCGGACGGGCTGAGTGGGTGCGACGTTGTACGACGGGGGCAGTTCGTCGCCGACAGTCTGCATCGTGTCGAAAAACGACTGCAATTCCTTACCTGAGCTTCGGTTGGCGTAGCGCCCGCACATGGCCTGACCTCCTCGTAGTCGGTTCCTATCCCATTGAACAGCGTGGGTCCTACTTCCACGCTCGCATGGCGTGTGATGATCTCAGCAAATACATCACAAGCAGGGAAAGGGGTTGTGCGATCAACGGTCCCCGGCCGGCACCTGCCGATGTCGCGTTGGCGGTCGCGTCCGCCACAGTCCTCGGTGTCACGGTCGGGGTTCTCCTTGCCGAAGTGGTGGCCGGCGTTGTGGTCGGAGCCGGCACCGCGGTTGTCTTCCGTTTCGTACTGCGCTCGATCATCACCCGAAAATGACCTTCTTTGCTGGTCAGCAGCGCGGAATAAGTTCGCGCATCGTCTCGTTGTAGAGGCTGTCGGTGTTCGGTTCTTTGCCCCGGGTACCACCCCAGAAATGCCGCTTCGAGCGGCCACTTGCCGAGAGGCGCAAGACGGGCACCGACCCTGTGAAGCCGCTGGACACCCTTTTCGGGGCCGGCGGCTTCGTCATATCCGGTGGCGATCAGTGGCGGCCGGGGAGGTCGACTGGCGGATGTGCAGTATTCGAAAGGTGCTGTATTCCGGCCGACGATGGAGACTAAATCATGCGCCAACGCAGTGAGGACCGAACTTCAGTCGACAAAGCCAACAGGGCGCTTCGGTGGCTACTGCTGGGATGGAGCGTGGGCAATGTTGCTGTGTGGTGGATCCACCTCGCCCGACGCAGCAGTCGTGAAGTCCAGGTTTCGCTGATAAAGCCCAGGACCCTTCGGTGAACGCACCTGGATTGATATGGGAGGCTTCCTCGCGTATTGCTCGCTGGCATCCCTCCTGGCCATTCTGGTTTGGTACATCCTGGCTCGTAGATGATCCCGTCGTTTACTTAGGCTGCGGAAACGGGCTCCAATACAACCACCAAATTGTCCATCAGCGAATCTTTCTGATTTGCACTGTTGCAGTGACTCAGTGACGACCCGGTACGTTGACCTCATCGGCGGTCTTGTCGTTGCGCAGCCCTCGAAAGGATGGGTGCCGAAGGCTGCCACCGGTGTACTCGCGGTATTCCACGTCGCAGACAAGGATCGGCCTCGACCAGGATGCATTGCGGGTGACCGCTCGCGGCGGCTCGATAGTGAACGGGCTGATCGGCTGATGGAGTTCGACGAGCTTGTCTCGTAGTTCGCGCCGCTGTCGATCGGTCAGACCCGTACCAACGTTTCCGATATATCTGAGGACCCTTGAATCGTCGTGAGCGCCGAGGATCAACGATCCGACTCCTCCTGCCGCACCTCCCGAGCCGGGGAGGAAGCCGCACACTACGGCCTCACAATTAGCTCTCAGAGGCGTTTTGATCCAGTCGCGAGATCGCTTGCCGGACTGATAGATCGAGGAGATGTTCTTGGCCACGATACCTTCCAGATGGTGTTTGCGCGCCACCTCGAGCATGGTCGGTCCGTCGACGTTGAGCCAGTGCGGTGGGACTTTGATGCGCGGGTGTTCGAGACTGAGATTGGCGAGCGCCTCGCGGCGCTCGAGATAGGGCAGATCGCTGGTTGATGTGCCGTCGATGTCGAGGACGTCGAACACGTAATACGAGGTCACGGCCTCGTTGCGGAGCTGTGCGGTGGGTCTGAGCACGTGCATCCGGCGTTGCAACAGGGAGAAGGACGGCACACCGTCCGGTCCGAGGGCGACGATTTCCCCGTCGAGGACGGTTTCTCGGTGTTCGAGCACCGAGCGGAGTGCATCGACGATCTCGGGGAATGATGCGCTGATGTTGTTACCGTTGCGCGACCAGAGCATCGGATGCACGGAACCTGTTGTTGCTATTGCTCTTTGGCCATCCCATTTCGATTCGAAGGCCCTTATCTGAACTAGTGCGTAGCGACGCCTGGTCGAACTGGGGAATTTTTTCTATATCTGCTCGGCTCATCTGTCGAGGGCGCCCAATGGGCGGAGTTTTCGCGGGGTTTCACCGCAGTCGTAGCGGTGAGAGTTCGGCCCTAGTCGCTCAGCGACTTGGGCGGATGCCAGGAGGAGAGGCAGATAACAAATTTGCCGAGACTGGTGACGGTGCCTCCCAAGGCCAGCACGTCATATCTCACAAAACCGGACAGCACGCGATCAGTTCTCGACCTCAGCTGTATATCTTTGGCGGGGTAGAGGTTTCATTCTGCGTGGTCCCTGTGCGCCGGTAAGGCCAGCGCACAGAGTGCCGTCACGATCATGATTGCCGCAATGGCGTAGAACGCACCGTTGTACGAGGCCAGGAGGTCGTCCTTGTCGAGACTGCTCGTAGCTGCATAAGTGACCAGGACGGAGAGCCCGAGCGCGCCACCGATCTGTTTGGTGGTATTCATCAGCCCTGAGGCAGCACCCGCGTCGGCGGCGGGGATCCCTGAGGTGACAGCAGCAGTGATGGGAGTGTTCAGTATTCCACTCCCGACGCTGAAGATGATGGCGGGCAGAAGGATTCCCTGCACATAACCGCTGTCGGTATCGAGTTGGGCTTGTACCCAGAATCCTGCAGCAGCCACGATCGATCCGGATGCAATGAGAAAGCGGCCGTCAATTCTGCCCATCATCCAGGGAGTCAGCCCCACCCCGATAGCTATCGCGACAATGGTATGAGGCAGAAAGGCCAGACCTGTTTGTACGGGGCTGTAGCCGAGAACATTCTGCATGGACAGAGTCAGGAAGTACCACATCGGGTTCAGGCATGCTCCAGCCAGCAGCATGATCACATTGCCGATGGAGACTGCCCTGTTCCGAAAGATATGCAGCGGTATCAGAGGTGACGATGTCACCCATTTTTCGACGACGACGAAGGCGATCAGGAGCGATACGCCAATCGCAATGCCAGAGATGGTCGAGTTTGCCGACCAACCATCATCTGCAGCCTGGGCGATACCGTAAGCCAAGGATCCGAGACCTGCTGTCGCCAAGACTGCTCCAGCGAAGTCCAGTCGTGGACGCGGCCCAGAGGGACGATCAGCGGCAATATAGCGAACAGCCAGCAGCACTGCAGCCATCCCGATCGGCACATTGATCAGCAGCGTCGACCGCCATGTCAGATATTCGGTGAGGATACCTCCCACCAAATTTCCTGCTGTACCGCCTGCGATGCCCACCGCCGTCCAAGTGGCCAGTGCACGAGTGCGACGAGGGCCTTCGGGGAAAGTGGCGGTCAAAACAGTTAGCGTCGCTGGCGCGAGGATCGCAGCACCCAAGCCTTGAACCGCCCTGGCCACGACGAGAAGAGACGCCGAATTTACGAGGCCACCGGCGAGGCTTGCTCCGGAAAACACTGCCAAGCCGATCAAAAAGACCCGTCGGCGCCCCAGAAGATCCGCCAGACGGCCACCGAGCAGCAGGAAGCCCGCAAAGGTCAATGCGTAGGCATTCACTACCCATGCCAATCCGCCAGCGTCGAACCCAAGACTCTCGCGGATGGACGGCAGAGCAACATTCACCACCGAGATATCAAGAACAACCATGAACTGCGCGGCACACACCACTGCGAGTGCGATGCTCGCGGAGCGATGTCGGTTTTCCTCGACGAGCGTGGTGTTCATCGGACTTCGAGGCATAGGCCACTCCCCAAAACTTGGTACATCTGTATCTTATACAAACGTACCAAGGTGAGTTTTTGCAGATGTCGAGTTCCGGCTCTACCTCCGACACAGGGAGCCCTCGCGGAGCCACAGTTTCCGAGCACAAGACAAGCGGTACAGACGTATCATCTACGGCTGTACCAGGATCGGTTCGACACATGCAGGGAGATTTCACGGTGCCACGCAGACCCGACCCCACCCGGCGCCGTGCAGAAATTGCCGAGGCGCTTGTTCGTGCCGCCAATCGAGACGGTCTGCATGCGGTAACAATGAGATCCGTCGCCGCCGAAGCCGGTGTGTCGCTGCGGTTGGTGCAGTACTACTTCACCAGCAAAGAGGAGCTCCTGGTCGGCGCTCTCCAACATCTGGAACAAAGTAGCCAGGAGCGATGGGCACAACGACTGGCCGATCTTCCGAGTCCTCCGCCACCACGATCGATCATCGATGCGTTCGCGGCCGAAGCGTTGCCAACCGACGAACCCAGCAGCATGTTTCATCTGGTGTGGATGTCCTACGCGGTTCTCGCGATGACCAATACTCAGGTTGCACGGCATCCGTCCATCAGCGGCATCGACCGACTGGAGCGCCAACTCACCGAAGCACTGCAACGCTCGGCGGATGCCGACGAACTTGTCGACTGTGACGCGGCGATTGAGGCTGCACGCCTGGTGGCACTGGTCAACGGTCTGGGCACGAGCATCCTGGTCGGTCAGCGCTCCATAGATCGAGCCACCGAAGTAATCACCTACCACCTCGATCGCCTCTTCGCGGTTCCACCAGCAACGATCACCGAGCCTGCCACCTGATTACAACTGCAGTGCCGGCATCTACGCTCGACGAACCCCTGGGCTGCGGGGCCAGCTGAGGTGATTCAGCGAAAGATTGCCCATACTGCGAGGACTACCAGCAGTACGGCAAGGACGAACAAAACCACGAACGTGGCGGTGGGATGGTCGTTGATCCATTCGCTGAGTGCGTGGAGGCGGGTCGATGCATCGGATGTGATGGTCATGCCGTCACTTTCATGAGTTCACACCTGGAGTGGTTTCCGGTGAGGTGGCGGATGGGTGGTCAGGCCGGTGGGTCGAGCCTCTCCGTCGCCGGGACGGCAGCGGCGTCGAAGTCCGCGGCCGAAGTCGAGCGAACTCGCTGCCACGCGTGCCAGAGGAACCACGTCGAGAGAAAGGCACCGACCACGGTGCTCGCGACGAAATCGCTTGCGGTTTCAGTGAGGGCATGCACGTGGGGTTCCCTCAATTCCAGGTGGTATCGGGCAATCCAGAGGGGAATGGCACCGAGAGTGATGGAGACTGCCATGAGGGCGAAAAAGGTTGCTGCCCAGCGTCCTCCGCTTGCATGATCGATGTCGGCGAACGACCATGCCAGGCACAGGATGTATGCGTACACGGCGGAGATCAGTGCGGCGAGCATGTGCGCTGTGACCGGATTGTCTGTGAGCGCCGTCCATTTCAGGATCGAAAACAGTGTCGTCGTGGCCATGGTGCCCGCTGTTGCGATCAGGAGGAATTTCACGGCTTCGGGGTAGCGCAGAAGCCTCGCGATCCAGCGCTGCGGCAGGGCGTACACGAGGGCTTGGGAGAGGATGGTCAGTGCCGAGGTCACGTTTGCGCTTTCCGGCGTGGGGGCTGGGGGAACATGTACGACGAAGGTGTCATGAGGTGCTCCGGCGCGGCATGACGAAGAGCCATCGTTGTCCGGCGGAGGTCAGCGCTGCGTGAATCGCCAGGGATCCACCGACTGCAACGGTGGCTACCAGGAGGGGGCCGAACACCAACAGCGCGTTACGGGTGAAATCGAAGCCTGCGTGAACAGCGGCGACCACGATGATGCCGAGAAGTACTTCGTGCATGAGGTACACCGGCAAGGTGAGTGTTCCGAGCTTTCTGAAGGGGGCGAATATCCGCAGTGCCTGCAGTTGCGATGTGAGAGTGATGCCGACGAACAGACCCAAGGCGCTCAGGGTGATCGTCGCGGCGCCGACCGAGGTGATGTACCCATTGACGTGCAGGGCGTACGCGAGCGCGAATGCGGTGCCGGAGAGCGCGAGACGTGTCATCGTCGTCGATGCGGCGGCGGCGCGGATCATCTGTTGCAGGTGCGCTCCGGCGAGGAAGAAGAGGAAGAGTTCCATCATGTTTCCCCAGGTCCAGTCGACGCCTCCGATGCTGGGAGCGGTGAAGGCCAACGCGATCGCACCGAGCAGTTGGACTCGATAGTCGATTCCGCCGAGTGCTTTCGTGAGCACCGTGTACACCGCGAGTGCGTAGAGGAACCACAACCCGCTGGTCGGTACGACCAGCGCAGTGATCAAGTTCAGTGGGCTCGAGGTTTCGTCGGTTCCTGCGGTGGCCGGAAAGGCGCTGAAGAACACGAAGCGCAGAACCGTCCACATGAGGTAGAGGTATGCCAGAGGCAGGACTCGCCGCCGGATCACCGTTGCCCACGGCAGTGATGTCACTTTGTGTGCGAAGAGGCCGGCGGTGAGGAAGAACAAGGGCATCCGAATCGGTTCCGCAACAGCGTTGATGTCGTTCCAGATCCCTGCGGCCAACCCGCGGGTGACGAGAAAGTTGGTGCTGTGCAGGAGGACGACCAACGCGATGCTGATCCCTTTCGCCAGGTCGACCCAGTCCACCCGCCCTGTGTGCGCTGCCGTATCGCCCGATTTCGGTTCGATGGTTCCGTCGTTGATTCGGTGCACCGGATCTTTCTCCTCGATGGTGTTGGGCGGACGTGACTCTCATGGACTTGGCGGCGGTCGAACACCCGCCACAACTTTACTCTTACGTTACAGTAGGTTTATCGAGGGTCCGGAGCGTCCTGGTGCCATTTCACCGACCGCCGCGAACGGGGGCCCGCCGGGTGGCGAGTTCCGGTTTCTCGACAACACGGCGAGAACCAGACGTGAAGTACCACCATAATTCGTTGCGCTACAGCACAATTAGGTGATAACCGAGCGCAGACGGCGTCCACCCATCTCAATGCGATGAAGTGAGGGTGCCGCTGAGCCCTCGGTGACGCTCGAGGCTGGCGCCGTCGAGACCGATGATCTCGACGTGCTTTCCCTTCGCTTCGTACTTGTGCTGAATGGCATCGAGAGTGGCGACCGTCGAGGCATCCCAGATGTCGGCACCGGTGAGGTCGATGATCACGTTCGCCGGATCGTCGACGTAGTCGAACTGATAGACCAGATCGTTGCTCGAAGCGAAGAACAGCTCCCCGGTCACCCGATAGACGCGGGTATCGACGAGTCCGTCCTCGTTGGTGTCCGCTTCGGACACCTTCTCCACATTCGTCAGATGCGCGACGCGGCGGGCGAACATCACCATCGCCGTCAGCACACCGACGATCACGCCGTAGGCGAGGTTGTGTGTGGTGACGGTGACGATCACGGTGGCGGCCATGACGAGGGTTTCGCTACGCGGCATGCGGCGCAGGGTCTTCGGGTGCACACTGTGCCAGTCCATGGTTCCGACGGAGACCATGATCATCACCGCTGCGAGCGCGGCCATCGGGATCAAGGCGACGACGTCACCGAGTCCGACGACGAGGATCAGCAAGAACACTCCGGCCAGGAACGTCGAGATGCGGGTGCGGGCGCCGGATGCTTTGACGTTGATCATGGTCTGGCCGACCATCGCGCAACCACCCATGCCACCGAAGAATCCGGTCAGGACGTTCGATACTCCCTGCGCCCACCCTTCGCGGGTCTTGTTCGAGTGCGTGTCGGTGATGTCGTCGACCAACTTCGCCGTCATCAGCGATTCGAGGAGGCCGACCAGCGCCATCGCCAGCGCGTAGGGAGCGATGATGGTGAAGGTGTCGACGGTGAGCGGCACATCAGGAAAGAACAGCGACGGCAGGCTCGACGGCAATTCGCCCTCGTCCCCGACGTCGGGGACGTTCAACGCGAAGACCACCGTCGCCGCGGTCAGCAGCACGATCGCCACCAGTGGTGCCGGTACTGCGGTGGTGAGTTTGGGGAGCAGGATCATCACCAGCAATCCGACTCCGACCATCGGATACACCATGGCGGGGACACCGATCAGGTGTGGGAATTGGGAGGTGAAGATCAAGATCGCCAGTGCGTTGACGAAACCGATCATCACGCTGCGCGGGATGAAACGCATCAACTTGGCAACACCGAGGACACCGAAGGCGATCTGAAAGATGCCGGCCAGGATGACGGTGGCGATGAAGTAATCCAGTCCGTATTCACGTGCAACCGGCGCAATGACCAGGGCTATCGCACCGGTAGCGGCGGAGATCATTGCCGGGCGGCCTCCGAGGAATGCGATGGAGACGGCCATGACGAAGGATGCGAACAGCCCCACACGGGGGTCTACGCCGGCGATGATGGAGAACGCGATCGCCTCGGGAATCAAGGCGAGGGCAACGACCAATCCGGCGAGGACCTCGGTTTTGAGTAGTCGCGGTGATCGCAAGGCGCTCATGACCGTCGGTGCGGTCATCTGTGCGTCCCGAATGGTCGAGGGTGGTGAGGCATGTGCTGCCACGATGCTCCGTTCACGTGTGAGCAGGAGAGTTCCTACTCGGCTGGGGTGGCGCGTCGTGCGCCGGGGATGCGTGCGGCAAACCTGGGAATCTCCTGGCCGCGGCCGCCTGGACAGGCGACGGGGTTGACCGAGAACGGCGAACCCTACTCTTACGGAATGGTAGAGTTTGGTTACCGGATAGGCAAAATAGTGTGACGCGCCCCACCGTGCCGTGAAGAAAGATCGGGGCATGTGGGTAACCCGCATCCACGTTCTTGCAGTACTGGGCGCAGCTGCTGCGCATGACCGTGACCGAAGGGGACAACGATGGCGGCGGAGAATGTGGAGAAACTTCACGCACTGTTGCGCACACTGGACACGGTGATGGTCACGACCGTCGACGATCAGAACCGGTTGATCAGCAGGCCGATGGCCTTGCGCGTGGGCGATTTCGGCGGAACTTTGTTCTTCCTTGCTCCGACGAACTCGCGCATCATCTCCCACATCGCCGCGAGATCGGCGGTCAACATATCGTTCACATCGGCGAACAGTTCCGTATCCCTCACTGGTACTGCGGATTTCACCACCAACTACAACAGTGTGGCCGAGCACTGGCACAGCATGCTTGCCCCGTGGCTCCCCCGCGGAACCACCGGGGCGGCGCTGATCGAGGTCACCATCGACGAGGCGAGATTCTGGAGCGTTCCCCACGGTTCGACAGGAGCTACCGGCGCCTAGCGCTCGCCTGTCACCGCAATTCAGCCGTGTCGAATCGCCGGAATATCAAGTGCGCAATAATAGTTCACAGACCGGAGGCAATCCGAATATCTGGACGGAGAGCCTCGACCCGCCCTGGGACGGGGCCTACTCCGCCGGCGCGCTCCCGGATCAGAGAGATGCCGGCGACGATGAACCCGAAGTCGCGCTTCGCGCTGCGAGCAGTTCGGTCAGTTCCTCGGCGTACGCCAATTGCCGCCGAAGCGTGGTGCAGCTCTCCGAAGCCTTGCCGTGGCATTCGTTGATGAAGTCCTCCGCCTCGGAGCGCTCTTTCTCGGTAGCCGAGTCGTCGTTGACGACGTCGAGCGCATCGAGTAGGCCTTTCATTTCGGCCAGGGTGAATCCGAGTGGCTTCATACGCCGAATAACCAGTAGGCGTTCGACATCGGCTTCGGTGTAGAGACGGAAACCGCCGACGCTT
Organism: Rhodococcus qingshengii JCM 15477; assembly: GCF_023221595.1. NCBI lineage: Bacteria > Bacillati > Actinomycetota > Actinomycetes > Mycobacteriales > Nocardiaceae > Rhodococcus > Rhodococcus qingshengii. The sequence continues at coordinate 403,244 of NZ_CP096567.1, read as the reverse complement.
CTCTCCGAGGGAACGACCAATCCGACGTCGTCGTAATGCCGCACGGTGCGGATGGACAACTCGGTGCGGTGCGCGACCTGCCCAATCTGCATATGCATGCCGTCGTCGTCACCCATCGGTGCACCTCCACATCCATCTACCCGGCCTTGAATGACGGGCAGATGTTTGCGCCCGCGCTCGGTGACCACTCTAGCGAGCACCCGCATCGGACCAGACCTGCCGGACCGAACGCGAGGTGCGAGCCACCAAACTCTACTGTAACGTACGGGTAGAGTTGCCGTCCTGAGTTGATCGGCGAAAATCCGAGGAGACAGTTCGTTGCCTGTTCCATCGCTGACGTCACCCCGCTGGGCACCTGTCACCATTGCCATGGGTACCGCATTCTCGATTGCGGTGGTCGCCGCGTACTCGATCATCGCAGTCAACGGATATTTGATGGATCTGTCCGTCTTCCGTGACGCAGGACTGGCTTTCACATCAGGGTTGCCGCTGTATTCGGAAGATTTTCCGAGCTCGTCCGGGTTCCGGTTCATCTACTCGCCGTTCGCGGCGATAATTTTCGCGCCGATGGCGTGGAGTGATCCCGTTGTCCTGCAGGTGATATGGACATCGATCAATATCGCGCTGGTGTGGTGGATCCTGAAAGTCGTCCTGCGCCAATTGTCGATACCGCGGCCATCTCTTGTGGCTGCGGCGCTGACTGGTGTGGCGCTGGTCCTCGAGCCGGTGCGCTCGAACCTCGGGTTCGGGCAGGTCAACATCGCGTTGATGGCGTTGGTCGTCGCCGATTGCTGCGGCGCCCTGCCCCGCAGATTCAGAGGAATCGGCATCGGAATTGCCGCGGCCATCAAGATCACTCCCGCTGCCTTCGGGCTCGTCCTGCTCGTGCGGCGAGACCTACCCTCGATCGCCCGCGCCCTCGGCGCATTCTTGGTCACCGTCGGTATCGGTTTCGTATTTCTGCCCAAGGATTCGGTGTGGTTCTGGGCGACGGAATTCTTCCGCAGTGACCGCGGCGGTGCGCACGAGTTCTTCCGCAACCAAGCCGTCACCGGACTGTTGGCCCGACTCGGCGCCCAGGGCATGCTCAAAGATGCGATCTGGCTGCTGATCGTCGCCATGATCATCGCCGCCGCAGCCTACGCAGGGCACCGCTTCACGCGCAGCGGGGAACCTGTCCTCGCCCTCGGGGTCGTCGCGCTGGCGTCGCTGCTCGCGGCACCGATCGCGGTCACTCACCACTGGGTGTACGTCATCATGCTGATCCCCCTCGGGGTGGCGCCGCAGTACCGATCGTGGAGGCCCCTCATCGCCGTTGCCGTCACAATTTTCGCCATCGGCCCCTATTTCGTCCTGAGATGGACGTTCCCGGGGGGATGGGCTGGTGAACTTGCGCAGCAGGTGATCGGAAACGCCCAACTCCTGACAGCGCTCGTCCTCTTCGTGTGCGCGGTGCGTGTCGCTGCGACCCGGGACCGCACCGGCTCCGATGCAGCCCCTGCTCCCGCATCCCGTCAGGATGTGGAAGAAGCCGTTCCTTCACCCGTGTGAGCAGGTGAAGAAACGGCCCCTTCGGTGAGGATGAGCTGACGTCAGTGACCGCCGCCGAGCTTGCCGGAGAGCCGATCCAACCGCTCGAGGCTGGCGCCGTCGAGACCGATGATCTCGACGTGCTTTCCCTTCGCTTCGTACTTGTGCTGAATGGCATCGAGAGTGGCGACCGTCGAGGCATCCCAGATGTCGGCACCGGTGAGGTCGATGATCACGTTCGCCGGATCGTCGACGTAGTCGAACTGATAGACCAGATCGTTGCTCGAAGCGAAGAACAGCTCCCCGGTCACCCGATAGACGCGGGTATCGACCAGGCCGTCCTCGTTGGTGTCCGCTTCGGACACCTTCTCCACATTCGTCAGATGCGCGACGCGGCGGGCGAACATCACCATCGCCGTCAACACACCCAAGATCACGCCGATCGCCAAATTGTGAGTACCCACAGTCGCAGCGACCGTCACCACCATCACCAACGTCTCACTCTTGGGCATCAGCTTCAGAGTGCGCGGATCGATACTGTGCCAATCCATGGTTCCGACGGACACCATGATCATCACCGCAACCAGAGCGCCCATCGGGATCAACGCGACGACGTCACCGAGCCCGACGACGAGAATCAACAAGAACACACCGGCCAGGAACGTCGAGATGCGCGTGCGGGCACCGGAGACCTTCACGTTGATCATCGTCTGCCCGATCATCGCGCAACCGCCCATGCCACCGAAGAACCCGGTGACCAGGTTCGCCACACCCTGCCCCCACCCTTCGCGAGTCTTGTTCGAGTGAGTGTCGGTGATGTCGTCGACCAACTTCGCCGTCATCAACGATTCGAGGAGGCCGACCAGCGCCATCGCCAGCGCATACGGCGCAATGATCGTCAGCGTCTCCATATTCCAAGGCACATCAGGAAAGAACAACGACGGCAAGCTCGACGGCAATTCGCCCTCGTCCCCGACATCGGGAACGTTCAACGCAAACACCACCGTCGCCGCAGTCAACAGCACGATCGCCACCAGCGGCGCCGGCACCACCGAGGTCAACCGCGGCAGGAAAATCATCACCAACAAACCGACTCCGACCATCGGATACACCAAAGCCGGCACACCGATCAGATGCGGCAGCTGCGAAGTGAAGATCAAGATCGCCAACGCGTTGACGAACCCGACCATCACGCTGCGCGGGATGAAACGCATCAACTTGGCGACACCGAGAACACTGAGCACCACTTGGAAAATGCCGGCCAGGATGACAGTGGCGATGAAGTAATCCATCCCGTACTCACGCGCAACCGGCGCAATGACAAGCGCTATCGCACCGGTAGCAGCGGAAATCATCGCCGGGCGGCCCCCGACGATCGAGATGGTGACCGCCATCGTGAACGAGGCGAACAGCCCGATCCGCGGATCGACCCCGGCGATGATGGAAAAAGAAATTGCCTCGGGGATCAACGCGAGCGCGACGACCAGTCCGGCAAGGACCTCGATCTTGAGCCGGCGAGGTGAACGCAACGCCGCACGCACAGACGTACCCGCCTCCCCCGCCTCTCGCACCTGCGGGGCCGTACCGCCCGTGTTCTGGGCCATCACATTGCTCCATCCGACTCCGCCCACGTTCGAGCGCGGAATCAATACGTAATTTTCGAGGCTGCAAGCGCCTACGAATCGGATTTACCTGTGCACACCACCGCGCTCGGCAGCGCACAAACACAGAGGCACTCTACCCTCACAAGAGAGTAGAGTGCCTACCGGAAATTCTCGGTCGCTACCACCTGCCATCCGTCTACCGGCTGCTGCACCCGGCACGGAAGGTTCCCGATCCGGCACGCTCACCCCAATCAGGTTCATGCTCGTCATGCAGGAGGTTGGACGATGTGCGCGACGATGTCCGGGAAGCTGGGCATGTTGAGTTGAACGGCACGACGGGCCCGTCGATCGATCTGATCGAGCTTTTCCTCGGTAGCCACGAGGCTCACGCGGAGACCTTCTGCTTCACCGATCCAGCCTTCGCTGTCCGCCTCGGCAATTCGGGCAGCAAGGTTGTCGCGTATCTCGACGAGCCGGAAACGTTGTGCGGGATCAACACGCAATACAGGGCACCGGATGCAACTGTGTTCATGCTGGCAGCTGGTGCCGTAGGCGCGGCCGCATTCGCCGAGGGCGAGTTTGCGGCGCTCGAAGTGTCCGAGAAACTCATCCCATTCGGTATCTGTCGGGGTGCGGTACTCCTCGCTCGGGCGGAGGGCACGTCGGCGCGAGATGAAGGCGCGGTGACCGTTGATCGCTTCCTCCGGGTAGATGGCTTTGTATCCCATGGTTGTGTTGATGTCCTTGTGCCCCAACAGAACTTGAGCGATATGCGGAGGCATGCCGTTCATGATGGCGTCGGTAGCGAAGATTCGGCGCAGATCATGGGGCTGGAAGTACAGCGGTTCGCCTGCTGCGTCCTTCACTCCTGCCGCATCGATGAGTTCGGTCAGTGCATTGCGGATCAAACCTGCAGATACCGCGCGGTGGTGACCACCGCATTTCCATTGGAACAAGAGTGGGGCCGGGGCCACCCAGATACGTTCGTTCCGGTCGTAAAGAGGCACAAGCGGTACTCCTCCGTCCGCGCCGCGTATTCGGGACACGATTGTCGACAGCATGTCGGCGAGGTCCGGGCTGACCACAAGTAGGCGTTCCTCGTCTGTCTTCGAGGGTGCTATCTGCAGTAGCGGGATGAGCTCTCCGGTGGCGGGTAATCGATATTGGGTGATGCTGTGATGGCTGATTTCGAGCATCTCTTCGATTCGAACGCCTGTGTGTCGCAGGACTTCCACAGTTGCCAGAGCCCAGAATGCTCGGTTCTCGGCTTCTCGGAGCCGGATGGTTCGTCCCTCGGAGTCGTAGATGACCGGAATGCCGTCAGCGCTTGCTTTCAACCATGGGTCCGACTTGGTGTAGGTCTTGCCGAGGACGGTGAATTTGGAGCCCGGCGATGCTGCAACAGCGGCCTCGAGGAGCATCCTGGCGTCATGGGCTCGTTGTTCTGCGATACGCACCAGTTCTGGCAGTCGAGGTAGTCGCTCTCGTGTGCGCTGATCCATGCGTGCTTTGCGTCGGCGTCCGATTTTCTTCGCGCTCGTCTCTCCTGGGCCGATCGGGCACGGCACTACCCACCTCGCCCACCGTGCGGGGTCGAGTGCTGCCCACGCCGCCAGGTCGAGATAGAACGCGCGCACAGCTGTCAGCATGTCGGTGTAGTTCATTCGTGGACTACGGGTCTCGGCGTACGTTCCGTCGGGGAGTCGGCGGCGGCTGACCTTCCAATGCATGCGTTCTTTCCATGCCTGGGCTACGCCGCGGTCGAGTTGCAGCGAGTTGATTCCGGGATGGGTGGTCTCCAGGTTTTTCCAGAAATGCAGCGCCAAATGTCGTGAGAGATTGTCGAGCGTCGTGTAATCCAGCGAAGGGTGACGTTCGGACAGATAGTCCACGAGGAGATTCCGGACGTCGGCGTTTGCGATGTCGAAGCGATCGACGAGTTCTGCGACGGTGCTCTGTCCTCGGTACACCGTGACGAATCGTAAAGTCGGTGGCGCGTCTGGTGGGAAGATCCCGATGTCGTGGAGAAGTTTGTAGAAGAGGTAGCGCGTTTTACCTCTCGAACATACGGCGAGCTCCGCCTGGCGAAGTTCGACGCAGTCGCCGACGGTGATGTCGGATAGGCCGCCGCCTTTGGACAGGATCAACATGGAGATCTGCCATCGTGCAGTTCGACCTTGCATTGCTTGGGCAGTCTCTGCACCGGCCGCGGCCTCCAGTCGTTCGAATCCTCTCGGATCTCGGCTGATTGCCGCCCAGTCGCGCCAGTAGTGCGACCGGTGCAGTTGGACCACGAAACGTAAATCGGGGCGAATCAGATCCGCGACGAACAATCCGATCAGGGCATGCGTCAGGACTGTGGGCCGAACCGATTGCACTCCCTGTTCGTCCATCCACGTTTCCGGTATCGAAACCCATCCGAGACCGTGTTCGGCGACGCAACTGCCGTTCCAGCGGCCTTGCCAGCTCTTTCCTGGAAACGAATTCAGCCACCGCAGAAGCATCCCCGCACCTCGGACAGCATCGCGCTGAAAGTTCTCGCTACCCGGAGCCCGGATCATGAGTGCTTCCACCCGCTTCAGTGCGGCCGCTCGGCCGAGTTCAGTCGTCTTCCACGACGATGGCACCACACGCGGTGGATACCGATCGAGGAGTGTGTCGATGACACTGCGATTCGCACCTTCGCGGGCATCGACGTTCAGGCTCCAACTGGCAGGCGCTTTGGAGACACGTGCAGAAACCATCAGCGTCGACCTCCGAAAAGTACGTCCAACACTGCCGGGTTGTAGCCCGGCGCTGGCGGTGCGTGCAGCGATTGGGTGTTGCCGGTGTACCGAGCATGGTGGGCTCGTACGTGCGCGAAAACTTCGTCGCGGCTCGGGGTCAGATACAGCTGAGTGGTTGTCAGGTGCGCGTGGCCCAGGATCCATTGCACATCGGACAACGGCATGTCAGGATCGCTCGTCATCCGAAAGGCTGCGGTGTGGCGCAGGTCGTGAATGGTCCAATTGGATCCCAACATCGACTGCGCCCGTGAGAACATCGCGCGCGCTCCCGAATACGACAGCTGCCGCCACGGCCTGCGCAACGTCATCCACAAGGGATGATCGCAGCCGTGAGGGGCATCCTTTCCCCAGGCCTCTTCTTGATAGATCCGCAACCACACGAATGCATCTGGCGACGCCGGCAACTGTTGGACCTCCCGGGTCCCCTTCCTTATTACGGTGATCAATTGCTGGCCCGGGTCCGCACTCTTCTGGGACATCGACAGGAGCTCGTCGGCGCGGGCGCCGGTCGAAACCCAGAAGGCCAACATTGCCCGATCTCGGTTAGACGACAACGCCGCGAATAGTTCGTTGAAACGATCATCGGGAATGCGCTTGGGTATCCGTTTCGGAACCTTGGGTCTGTATCGCCCCTTCCGCTCGTTACGAAACGGATCCTGCGGATCGTGATGCGCGTTCGACCGAAAAGCGCGGGGCGAGCGATCCACCGGGAACGGATTGACGACCGGCCCAGCACCGATGCTCATCTGAAAATCGTAGAACGCCCGCAACACCGTTTCCGCGTGCGCTCGAGTGGCCGGGGAGAATTTCTGTCCCTGCCGCGGCTTGCCGGTGACCTCGTTGACCACCCAATGACCACTCTTGGCCGCATTGCCCCCTACAGGTGTTGTGCCGGAGACTTTTTCGCCCCGCCTCCGCCAATGTTCACGCCTGGGTTTATCCGCAATCTTCATCCAACGCGCAAAATCACGGCCCTCCGCGGGACTGGCTCTCTCCCATCCCACGTCGACCGCTGCGAGAAATCTCCACCACCGCAACAAGTCATGCCCGTACGATCGGATCGTCGCCGACGATCGGTCACACGCGTGAAGTTCCTCGAAAAATAGTGTCGCAGCGCCGATTACCTCACCCGACGCATCGAGTAACCGGTAGGGCTCTGCTTCGGAACCTGTCGAAATCAGCCGCCCCACGTCGGGAACGACCAGCCCTGCAAGATCAGCCCGGCGCATCTCGCTGCACATACTGAGGAAAGTATCAGCACACACCCTGACCTGCAATAATGCGATTCGTTAGTTCAGTTAATACGCCAGCGCTCCCCCGTGGGTGGATTGCCGAGCGTGGCGAGCATCGGCGGCACCGGCTTTCCCGCGGCGGGACTCATCTCTCCACTGTGCGCGGGTTTGTCCTGCTTCGCGGCTGTTTTCGGGAGGCGGGGTGTACCAATGATCTTGGACAGTGAATCTCGGGATGAGAGAGGATCTGTACATGACCGAGAAGCGTCGTCAGTTCAGCCCGCAGTTCAAGGCGGAAGCGGTGCACATGGTTGTCGGACTGGGACATTCATTCGCCGCTGTCGCCCGGGACCTGGAGATCAATCCGGGCACGCTCGGTAACTGGGTCAAAGCGTGGCGCGAGGAGAATCCCGACCCCGCGACCGCGACGACCCCTGCGGAGGCGGCACGTGTGGCGGAGATGGAGTCAGAAATCCGCAGGCTACGGATGGAAAACGAGTTTCTGAAAGAAGCCGCCGTAAATTCAACCTGTCAACGCAACACTCTCGTCCGCCATGAACTCCGCAGGTGTTCGGAACCCGAGGCACTTCCGTGGCCGGTTGTTCAGCTTGGCCGCGATGGCATCGAGGTCTGCCTGACTCAGATCCCCGAGATACATTCCTTTCGGAAGATATTGGCGTAAAAGCTTATTGGTGTTCTCATTCGTTCCTCGCTGCCAGGGACTGCGTGGTGCTGCGAAGAACATCTCGATACCCGTTGCGGCACTGAGCAGCTTGTGATCGGCCAATTCCATCCCACGATCCCAGGTCAAACTCCGACGCAATGCCGGATTCATCCGTGCATATTCCCGCACCAGTGCGGGCACCACCGATATGGTGTGCCGGGTGGGTGTCGCCACGATCGTCAGGTAGCGGGCCTTGCGATCCACCAGGGTGGCAACCTGGCTGTTCTTCGAACCGATCACCAGATCTCCTTCCAGGTGGCCGGTTACGCTACGATCTTCGGCGCTGGCGGGCCGACCCTCGATCGGGCGAGCATCGATGATCTGCGACCTCCATTGTCCTTTGACAGTGTGTCGCTTGTTCTTTCGGATCGGTCGTCGTGTTCGTAGGCGTTTGCACAGCTTTTGAGGAATAACACCCCACCGCGTGGTGTAGATCGAGCGGTAGATCGTCTCGTGGCTGATCGCCAACTCGTCGTCGCCGCTGTGGTGGCGTCTGAGGTGTCCGACGATCTGCTCCGGCGACCACTCGTCTTCGAGCATCGATACCACCTTCTCGCGCAGCGCTGGTCGTCGTTGCAGCAAGCATGGCTTGGGTCGTTTAGCATGCGTGCCTGCACGTTCCTGTGCGGCCGCAGCTCGGTAGGCGTGCCGTCCACCGTTCCTGTTGATTTCCCGGCTTATCGTCGAGGGCACCCGGCCGAGAGCTGAGGCCATCGAGCGCACGGAATCGCCCGAAACGATCGACCGCGAAATTGCCTCGCGCTCAACAGGAGTCAAATGGCCGGAACGCACCGTATGCGGTTCGGGTGCGATGCCGCCGTGATACTTCAGTACCGTAAACACCGAGCCCGGCGGCTTTCGCAACGCACGAGAGATGACGCTGATCGACTCTCCAGCCCGCCACCGGCGCCACAACTCCGCCTTCTTCTCATCCGACATCCCTGGCCGGCCGATCTTCGACACTCACACCGTCCTTCAACTGCACTGTTGCACTGACCCTTTGATTGTAAGTCCGCGTACTTCGCAGCCAATCAACAAAAGTAGAACTCTACGCGTTGATGGCCACGGAGTGCGCGAACTCCGCAATTCATCGGATGGCACGCCTGCTCGAAGTATCGACCTCCGGTTTCTACAAACATCAAGGTCGCAGTGTGACAACCCGATTGGAAGAACGACAGAAGCGAAGAGCTGATCTGGAACGAAAGATCCTCACGATCCACCAGGAGTCGAAAGGCGTCTACGGGGCACCGAGAATCACCGCTGAGCTCAACGATCGCGCCGAGGTGATCACCGAGAAGACGGTCGCGAAGATCATGCGATCGCTTGGCATAGTCGGGATCAGCCCCCGGACGTTCAAGGTCCGCACCACCGTAGTCGACCCGTTTGCTTCCTTTCCGGAGGACTTAGTGCGGCGCAAGTTCGATCAGGGACGACTCGATGCGGTATGGACCTCCGACATCACCTATCTGACCTGCGGCGCAAATGACATGTACCTGTGTGCGATCAAGGACGAGCACTCGAAAAGGGTTCTGGGATGGTCGATTGCGGATCACATGCGTACCGAACTGGTCATCGAAGCCTTGGACATGACTGTAGCTGCTCGCGGCGGTGATGTGGTCGGCACAATCATGCACTCGGACAGAGGAACTCAGGGCGTATTCAACCCATCGTCGCAACACCTACCCGATAGAGGTGTTCGATGAGGGTCGTCGAGAAGCAGAAGCGAGTCCGGGAGTATCGAGGACAGATCGCTTCGCCAGGGCGACCGACAATAGCGTGGCGGCAAGACCGTGTTCGCTTCTGGATCGCGATCGCGGGTGGAGCGAAAACCGTTGACGCGGGGATCGCTGCCGGAGTGTCAGAGCCGGTCGCTCATCGTTGATTCAAGCATGCTGGTGGGGTGAATCCGCAACTGTCCCCGAATGTTTCTGTTCGGTACATCTCGTCGTCCGAGCGTGAGGACATCGCCCTGTGGCGTGCGCAAGGCGAAGGCGTCCGAGAAATTGCTCGCCGACTTCATCGCAGCCCGTCGACGATCTCGCGGGAACTGCGCCGGAACGCGTCAACGCGGACCTACCGACTCGAGTACAAAGCATCGACAGCTCAATGGCACGCCGAGCGGCGTGCTCGCAGGCCCAGAGTCGCCAAAATGGTCACCAACGGTCGATTGCGTGAGTACGTGCAGGACAGGCTCAGCGGTGAGGTCCACACCACCGCAGGGAAAGTCGTAGGTCCAGACGGTCCGTCTTGGGATGGGAAGAACAAGCCCCATCGCGGAGATCGGGCGTGGGTGACGGGGTGGAGTCCCGAGCAGATCTCGAAACGGCTGCCGCTGGATTTCCCCGATGACGAATCGATGAGAATCTCGGCCGAGGCGATTTATCAGGCACTTTACATCGAAAGCCGTGGCGGGTTGGAGCGAATGCAATCCTGGCATCTACGGCGAGGCAGGACCAAAAGAATGCCCAGATCGCGTGCACGTCAGCAAACGTGGGCTCATGTCACTGCGGATACCGTGCTGGCCAAACGCCCGAAAGAGGTCGCTGATCGTAAACTCGCCGGCCACTGGGAGGGCGACTTAATCATCGGGCTCAAGCGTTCCGCGGTAGCTACATTGATCGAGCGCACCTCCCGCTATGCGATGCTCGTCCATCTCCCTCGCCAGAAAGGATACGGGGTGATTTCCCCGAGGAAAAACGGCCCAGCACTGGCCGGTTACGGCGCCTTGACCATGAAGGACGCTCTGGCCAAGGCCGTCACCCCTCTACCGAAAACCCTCCGGCGGTCTTTGACATGGGATCGAGGCAAGGAACTCTCAGCTCACGCTCTCTTCACCGAACAGACAGGTGTCCCAGTATATTTCGCTGATGCCAAGAGTCCGTGGCAGCGAGGCAGCAATGAGCATCTCAATGGTTTGCTGCGCCAGTACTTTCCGAAGGGGACCGACCTTTCCCGATGGAGTTCCGCGGAGATCGCTGCAGTGGCGAACGTGATCAACAACCGCCCGCGAGGGATCCTTGATTGGCGCACCCCCGCGGAAGTGTTCGAAGAACAGCTACGATCTGCACAACTACACACTGTTGCGACGACGGGTTGAATACGCCCAGTATACGTCAATTGCGTTCACCGACAGGCTCATTGAGGTGGGTATCGATGCCTCGATCGGGGCGACTGGGTCGAGTTACGACAATGCTCTCGCCGAGACGATCAACGGGTTGTACAAGACCGAGTTGATCAAACCTCGTGGGCCGTGGCGAACGGTCGAGCATGTGGAGATCGCGACGTTGGAGTGGGTGGACTGGTTCAACCACCGGCGACTCTACGAGCATTGTGGGGATGTGCCTCCTGCCGAACTCGAGGCGTTCTACTACGGTGAACACAGAACTACGCGAATTGCGGAGTTCTCAAATCAGTAAGTCTCCGGACTCGCCGGTGCGATTCACACACCACCTTTTGGATCGTCTCGTAACTCACCACGACACCGCGTTGGAGCATCATCTCCTCGACTTTCACGGAGACTGAGCGGGAACCGGACGTAGAGCCACACGCAGTGGTTGATCATCTCGACCGGGTAGCGGTGACCTTTGTACGACAGGATCGGGGTGGTCACGCCACATTCTCCCAGTTTGCCGCGTTCAACAACGTGACAGTGCCACTTCGATGGCGGCCAGTTCATGGCCCAGTTACGCGTAAGGCGAGTTCAGTCACGCGGCGCAGTTGCTGTTCGTCGGCGCCGTCGCGGGCGTAGGACGACAAGCCGACGAGCAGAACATGGGTGAACGCCGCCAGCGTCTCCGCGTCGGGGACAGCCTCGCGGTCCGCGGCCACTTCTCGCAGCCGTGCGGCTGTGATCTCGCGGTTCTGGGTGCGGTTCACGCTCAACCCGGGCTCGGTGTTGACCAGACATCCACGCGGATGCGCCGCGCTCGGATACTCCTCCGACGCGCGGTCGAACATCGCTTTGAGCACCTCGCGTGCATTCGTCCCGGCGAGCCCGGCTGTGGTCACCGACTTCGGACTGGCTTCGTAACGCGCTACTGCCTCCTCGAACAGTGTTCGCTTGTCCCCGAACGCCGCGTACAGACTCGGCGCCGAAATCTCGAGCTCCCGGGTGAGATCGCTGATCGAGGTCTGTTCGTATCCGCGCTCCCAGAACAGGCGCATCGCCGTATCCAGGGCGACGCCTCTATCGAAGCTTCGTGGTCGGCCCATTCACCGATTGTATAACGATCACTACAGATGTGATACCGTTTTGTATCGATCACTACAGAAGTAGCGATCCCACACCACCAGCAGCTCGAGAAAGGGCACTCATGAACACCACCGCAGAGGCCGTCACCGCCTTCCTGCAGCGTCTCGGCGCACAGGACGCCGAAGGCCTGGGCGAGCTCTTCGCCGACAAGATCGACTGGTTCGTTCCCGGAAACCCGGATGTGGCATCGTGGGTGGGCAGGCGGACACGCAACAGCGAAGTGCCGGAGTATTTTCGATCCCTCTGGGCTGCAGTCGAACCCGGCAAGAGCGTCGTCTCGGCCGAGGCTGTCGTCGCGGAGGGCGAGAACGCAGTCATCTTCGGCAGCTTTGACCATGTCGCAGTTCCCACCGGCCGACCCTTCCACACCGATGTCGCCCTGCGGCTGACCGTGACGGATGGAAAGATTACGCGTATGCACCTTTTCGAGGACACTGCTGCGACAGCTGCGGCATACGCGCCCTGAGCGCTGCGGAAGTTTCGGGGCGTATCAGGCCCGGCCGGGTGCTGAGGGGCAACGACGTGTGCTCGACGCTGGCCAGTGCATGCACGGCTACTAGTGCTGCGTGTGGAAGGCGTCGATGATGCCGGCGGGCGCGCGACTACGACTGCCGAGTTCATCCGTTTACTTGTGCCCATCGCCTGATCGGGTTGGGGCCAGCGGATGGTGGGTGTGTCTGCGGCGGTGGGTGTGCCGACCCGCTTTTGCGGCTACCGGCTCCGCGTGATTTGAACAGGCGTGGCCACGAGAACTCGACCGTGCTCTATGCGTTCAAGGTTGTCTGTACTGGTCTCGCACTCGTACTGCACACCCTCCACGTCCAGGTCCCAATATTGAATCGTCGTCGAGAGCTTTGCCAGCGATATCGTCAGTGAGCTCAGAACGAGTCACGCGCTCGAGAACATCACTCTGGCGCCCAATCCTCATTCGAGGGGTGCCCACGGGCGGGCAGGACATTTCGTCACTGGTGAGGTGCGCTCCGGTGTGACTGCGCCGATCACGGTGTCGATCAAGTCTTCGGGCGTTGGTACGCCACTTGTCGGTGCTCAGCAGCCCGCTCGACTCGAGGTCCGCGATAGGGAACCTGACCCTCGATGCCCTCGCGGATCAGCTTCTCGTCGGACGGGACATCCGCCTGGAAGTAACGGTCCTTGAGGGCACTGTCAAGTTGTTGAGATCGCGGGATCTGGGATGATCTGGTGGTGTCGTCGACATACAAAGGGTTCCGGTTTCCGCGGGAGATCATCGCGCACTGCGTGTGGCTGCACCACCGATTCACCCTCTCGTTCCGGGACATCGAGTTACTCATGGCCGACCGTGGGGTCGAGGTGACTTACGAAACGATCCGTACCTGGTGCACCCGGTTCGGGCCCGAATACGCCCGCCGACTGCGGCGGCAGACACCCCGACCTGGTGACAGGTGGCACCTCGACGAAGTCTTCATCAAGATCGGCGGAGTCCGAAAATATCGGTGGCGGGCTGTCGATCAGCACGGAAACGTGCCCGACGTATTGACTCAGGACAAGCGGGATGGGAAGGCTGCACCCAGGTTCTTCCGCATACTCCTCAAACACCAGAGTCACCCGCCGCGGATGCTGGTCACCAACAAACTCCCCAGCTACCAGGTCACGCACCGGACCACTATGTCGACGGTCGAGCACCGGCAGAACAAATACTTCAACAATCGGTGCGAGAACTCCCATCAACCGACCCGGCAACGCGAACGCGCCATGAAAGGGTTCCTCTCTGTCGGTGCAGCGCAACGGTTTCTGGCCGCTTTCAGGCGCATCTCCCCGCACTTCCACCCACCGAGACACCGGTGTGACCGCCACCGATCACCGCACCGACATGACGACTCTGGGTGTGGGATCAGGTCACCGAACTGCCCCTTAGGGCCTGACCGACTGCTCCGTGTGCGCCCGAAAACTGCTGCATCCCAAAGAACTTGACAACACCATCGCGATTCTCGTCGATCACAAGATGCGATTGACCATCCTGGTCGCGATCCGTCGTGGACACTCCGCCCAGATCGTCGGGGACGCTCTCATCGCACGCGTCACGCTGACGCCTGTCGTACTGCGACGGTCGCTGACCTGGAACCAGGGCAATGAGATATTCCAACACGAATGCATCGCAGCCGCCACAGGAGTGAAGATCTACTTCGCGGATCCACATTCGCCGTGACAACGGGGATCGAACGAGAACATGAATAGCCTTCTGCAGAAACATTTTCCGAAGGGAACCGACCTGGTTACTGGACCCAAGACCAGCTCGACGAGGTTGCCACCTGACTCAACGATCGTCCGAGGCTATGCCCGAACGACTTCAATCCAGCTCAGGCCATGCGACGATGGTGACCCCGCATAATGACCCGACGATTCGCCACGACTAGTGGAGTCCGCCCCCGATCGAGTGACCGGTTCTGCCACTGGATCACTTCTCCGACGACTTTGTCGGTGATCCAGGAAATGATGTCTTTCAAGACCGTTGCCCCGTACACGTCCTGAAAATGTGCAGATACTTCTCCGGTCGTCAACCCCATTGCCGTGAGGGACAATACGATCTCGTCGATACCGGTCAAGCGTCGTTGACGGTTCTTGACGATCTGCGGCGCGGACAAGGAATCGTTGACCCTAGGTACCTCGATCTGCACCGGTCCGATCTCGGTGAACACCACCTTCGCCCGCGTGCCGTTGCGGGAGTTCCCACTGCCACGACCGGTCGCATCGTGTCCCCGTTTGTTGGAGACACGACATCGCTCGCCTCGGTTTCGAGACGAGACATGCCACGTGTTCTGGCGTTCGGGGAACACGTTACGGGGTGTCAGTAGCGATCGGACTTTGCGGCCAGGGGTGATTGTCCGGTCTGCGCAGCAGGCCGGTGCCCGCCTGCTCCATTGTCGATGCTGCTGGCTTCGTCGAGGGATAAGCCAGTGGTCTCTGGGGCCCAGATGATGGACACCACGCCGCCGAATATCAGGATCGCAGCAGCGATCAGCATCGTGCCACCAATTCCAAGGTGCTCGAGCGACAGGGGGACGAGAAAGACGCCTACTGCTGAGCCGACGCGTGTCAATGCCGTCACGATACCCACTGCGGTCGCACGGATGGCAGTGGGAAACAGTTCGTTGGGGTAGACCCATGTCAGGACCTGGGGTCCGCCGTTGAAGATCGCGAAAGATGTGAACGCGGTAACTACTACGAGGGGCGATGCCTCGGGAGCCAGACCGAGAACTAGTAGGGCGAGTCCGGCAAGGATCGAGCCCCAGATGACCATTCGCCTGCGTCCGGTCTTGTTGATGACCAACAACGCTGTCACTACCCCGATGAGAAACAGGAATTCGAGCACAGCGGATCCGATGTTGTCGGATATGGATTCCAAGCCGAACGCTCCGAGGATCTCGGGTCCGAAGGTGTAGATCGCGAAAACTGGGATGTTGGAACAGGTGTAGAAGATCACGACGTAGACAAGACGTCCGAGGTAGCCGCGTCGCAGGAGGTCACGCCACGTGCTGGTGGGACCCGCGTCCTGGGCGATGTCTGCCACGGTCACATGTGCCCCGTATACCCGGGTGAGTACTTGTTGTGCTTCACTCCCGCGCCCTCGGCTCAGCAGCCATCGCGGCGACTCTGGGGTTCCGAGTCGTAGAAGAAGCAGGGTGAGCGCCGGAACAGCGGCGCTGGCGAGGAACCAGCGCCAGCCATCATCGCCCAGGTGCCTGAGCATGGCGTCGCCGACGAAGTACGCCGCCGCTGCGCCGATGAAGAACATGCATACGAGTCCGCTGAGAAATTGTCCTCGGTATTTTCGGGGCGAGAATTCGGTGAGTAGGGATGATGCCATCGGGTAATCGGCCGCCACGCAGGCGCCGAGGAACAGTCGGGCAACGAGCAGCATCCATCCTTCGGTGACGAAGAACTGGGACACGGAAATTGCTGCTATCAGTCCCAAGTCGAGGGTGAACATCACCTGTCGTCCGAAGCGGTCGGTAAGGAAGCCTGATACCGCCCCCCCGAAGAGCATTCCGATCAGGGCGCCGGCGCCGATCAGTCCTTTCATCACAGTCGATAGTTCCAGTTCGGGACCAGCGGCGACCAGCGCAACCCCGATGCTGCTCAAGATGTAACCGTCAAGGAATGGACCACCTGCCGCATACAGCGCCAAGCGTTTGTGGAATCCGGACAGCGGTGCGTCGTCGAGAGGGTGGAGCTTCACAGTAGATCTCCTCGTAGGAATGGGTGCCGCACTGAGCCGGCCAAAGCCAATCGGTGGAACCGCGCTTCAGGCAGTAAACGAATCGACTAGTGGTCTAGCCACTATGGATAGTATGCTTTATGGCTGGCGGCACAAGTCGTTTCGGAAAATTCAAAAAACAGTGACCCGACGCACCTACCGGGAGCTGGATCATCAACAGGGAGAACACATGTCGTTAACAGGATCGTTATCGCAGACCGTCAGCGATGTGGACACTGCAGCAATGTTTGGACCCGACTTCCCCAAGGCGGCATCAACGCCGTTCGTGCTGGGCCTGGCGGAAGTGGCATGCCACAACATCGTTGCCGGTGAGCTGCAAGACGGAGAACTCACTGTGGGTACCGCCGCTACGATCGAGCACTTGCTGCCCAGCGCGGTAGGAGCAACGTTGACAGCTCGTGCGACACTCGTCGAGCGCGACGGCAGACGCCTTCACTTCACCGTCGAGGTTTTCGATGGTGACAATGTGTGCGCGACCCTGACCCACAGCAGAGCTGTAGCTCAAGCGCAGAAGATCGCCGACCGCCTCGCCCAGCACGGCGGATGATGTCGACTATCGGAGGGTAGAGTGATAGCGGTCCGACCACTTACGCGCTAGGGAGCCAAACTCGTGCCAGCGAAACCCACCACGGAACCACGCCGTCAGTTCGCTCCGGCCAAACGAGTGCGTGCATACGAGAGCATTGTCAAACAGATCGAGGACGCGATACTGAGGGGTGAGCTACGGCCAGGTCACAGGCTCCCAAGTGAACGCGAGCTCACGACGGAGTTCGCAGTCAGCCGTACCACAGTTCGTGAGGCTCTGCGGGTATTGGAAAGTTCCGGACTGATCCAGTCACGCCAAGGTGACCCTACGGGAGGTGCGGTGGTGCAGGAATTCTCACCTACTGCCTTGAACCGGTCGCTGACCACCATGGTCCATCTCGAGCACTTCGACCTGGCGGATCTACTTCAGTTCCGCATGTCCATCGAAGGATCGGCCACATTTCTCGCAGCGGTGGCCCACACGGCCGAACAGCTGGAGAATATGAAGAAGGCACATTCCGAGGCTGCCAGTGCAATCAGATCAGGGTACGAAGCGTTCTCTGCGGCGGACGTAAAATTTCACCAAGCCGTGGCTGAATCCGCGAACAGCGGGTTGCTGAAAGTATGCAACGATGTCGCGTGCGGCGTGGTCATGAACCTGATTGAAATCAAACTCAAGGCCTCCTTCGACGTCGAAGAAATGATGATCGACAGCTGTCGTCGGCACGGATTGGTTCTCGAACAGATCGAACAAGGCAATGGAGCTGATGCCGCCAGAATGGCACTTAAGGACATCATCGAGCATTACGGCCGGTTCATCCCAGACGACCGCAGAGCACCGATGGAGGCATTTGCGGCATACGGGCCGATAGGCTGAGGCTGGTTGAAGGCCTTCCCCATCCGATCATCGCTACTCGTTAGCCTCGATCTTGTACGAGAGGTCGCCGGCGATCCGAGAGGTTCACCGATCATGTTTGTGTTCCGAATCTATGTTCGGATGTGGCAGACCGACCTGTGTGCAGTTGGGATGCTGCCGGATTCCACTTTTCGGAGTCGTGTTCTTTCCGCTCGTGCCAACGTGATTCGCCGGTTCAAGTCGGTTTAGGTAGCGCGAGTCTAGCCAATACCGCAGCAACAAGGCCGGACCACGATGCCCGGCCGGACAATCACAGACGCGTTTTCCTGGCATGATGGGCGACGAGAGCGGCGATTGACGATCGGCGATCGGCGATCGAAAACATTCGCTGATCGCGCGGACCCGGTCGGTGCGGCGGGCTGTGAGCAGTCAGGCGTAGGTCGACACTGATCTGGTCCGCTCCGCGGACGTACGTGCAGGTTGGTGCGCATCCGTGTTTGATCGGCGATGATCCGGGCATCTTTCGCGTCGGTCTTACCGTCGCCACGGTAGGTGGCTGCCGCGCGGTGCACGATCCGTCCCGGGATATAGAACAACTGCTGGGAGTGGTTGCCAAGCAAGGCGATCAGTAGTGCCGCGCCACGGGAGCCCAAGATCCGTTGCCCCGCAGACATTGTCGTCGCCTGCGATCCATACAACTGTTTCGATGAGATCTTCCGGTGAGAAATAGTCCAATCTGGTGGCTCGGCGTCGTCGGCGATCGTCGCGACCGCCTTGTCTATATCCACGGAGTTGTAGGACTTCTTCATCGCAGCCAATGCACCCCGGTCGGCTGACTTCGTTAGCGCAGCAAGCACATTGGCTTTCCTGGGGAACCAACAGCGCTGCTCCCGGGTCTCGGGGAACACTTCCCTCAACGCCTTCCGAGACCCCCAGCGCGCCGTCCCCGACCACCAACACCGGGGCCCACATCCCTCGGCGGCGGCAGTCGCGCAGCAGGTCCACCCAGGACTGAAGTCGATTCGCGGTAGCCGTCGGCGAGGGCGAGGGCGAGGGCGACGAACTCCTTCCGACCGTCTGCTCAGACCCGAGCATCACCAGCAAACAGTTCTGGAAGCGTTGCCGAGACCAGACCGCGTCCTGCTGGGCGTGGGCTGGGACCCGAATGGCCAACGCGGCATCGATACGCACGATGTTCGCCAACATCACCGCGTCGAGGCCATCGGACTTCGATCCGAAGACTGAAGGTCGGGCACAGTACCAGCTGCTGTGCAGGCGGCGTCGAACTGCCGCAGTAGCGACATCAGACTGATTCCCATCGCCACTTCGATCTGCGGTGGCTGACGACGTGCCGGTGCGCGCATGATCTCCCGCAGCCGGTCGACGTCGCGGTAGATGAATCTGAAACCTCAAACGAACCCTCGCAAGAAAGCTCCACCAGACGAGCTGATCCATTGCACACAGCCAGGAAGCCCACACAGACCGTGCTCGGCGACGCCATATTTTGTAGATCATCCCATAACCATGTTGCGGTTCTAGTGCGGTGTTCATGAAGTTTTTCGACGGTCGACTTTCGCGAGTATCTGCTCGGCGGTTTTTGTCCAGATGAACGGCTGCGCTCGTGGGTTCCACCCGTTGATGAAGTCCCGAATTTTGGCGGTGAGCTCGCGAACATTTCGGAAGGTGCCGCGGTGGATGGCTTGTCGTTCGATAATGCCGAACCAGACTTCGGCGAGGTTCATCCACGATGCCGAGGTCGGGGTGAAATGGACGTAGATTCGCGGGTTCGCCGCCAGCCAGTCCCGGACCTCGACTTTCTTGTGCGTGGCGTAGTTGTCCATGATCAGATGCAATTCCTGGTCCGGATATGCCCGCGCCACATGCTTGAGGAACACCAGAAACTCCTGGTGACGGTGACGGGGCCGGCAGATCCCGGTCACCTTTCCGGTCGCGATCTCCAACGCAGCGAACAAGGTGGTCGTGCCGTGGCGCACGTAGTCATGAGTTTGCCGTTCGGGGATCCCGATCTGCATCGGCAACGTCGGAGCCGTCCGATCCAATGCCTGGATCTGCGATTTCTCGTCCACGCACTTCCGCGATCGCGTTCTCCGGCGGCTCCAAGTACAAGCCGACGATGTCGGTCACCTTCGCAACCAACTCCGGATCGGTGGAAAACTTGAATGTCTCACTGCGCCAAGGCTGTACACCGCACTCACGCCACGCATCGGCAACGGTGTTGTTGCTGATCTTCAATCGATCTGCCAGCAAACGTGTACTCCAATGGGTGACGCCGAGCTTCTTCGGCGGCGGCATCAATGTTTCCGACACGATCTGGCGGTGATCGATCGTGCGCGGACACCCCGAACGCGGCTCGTCGACAAGCCCGTTCATCCCGGCTTCGTCGTAGCGTGCCCGCCAGGTGATGACAGTCTGTCGGGTTACGCCCACCAATTCCGCGATCCGTGTGTTCGATTCGCCCTCAGATGCGAGCACGATGATCCGAGCCCGCTGCGCGATACCGGCCCGCACCGATCTGGACCGTATCAACGCCGTCACACGCCCGAGATCCCCGTCCCGTAAAACCAAAGGCGCAACTCGCATGCAAGCAAGTACCGCAAACCACACCGTCTAATTATTTATCCCACGCCGCACTAGATGCAGGAAGGAAGCAATCCACAGGCAATCCTCCGCGAGCTGCTCGAAAAAGTCAGGCCCATCGCAGATTGCCCCACTCCTCAAAGTTCACGGTGAACATGGAGCATTCCTTTTGCACCCCATAGTTGCTCATCCATGCATTTATGAACGCGTAGCGGGCGCCCCGAAGCGACAGCACCCGTGCAAGTCAAATCCTGCAAACCAGCTGAACCAGCCACTGCAGCCCTGGACCAGTTCGGCCCAGGGCCGCATCATGTTGCAGATTGAGACAATAACCGCGGTCTTTCGATCGAGCTCCGTTAGCTGGGCTCCTGGCCGAACAGTTCCTCCACCACCTCTGGGAGTCTCTTGAGATCAGGCATTACGGCTGCCACAAGTTCGGCCGGGTAGTCGGTATTCTCGCGGTTGATGTATATCGATCTGATGCCGGCGCTATCCGCGGCTTCTACATCATGGAACAAGCTGCATGCGACATGAATCCAGGTGGTGCAGTCCGTGCCGGTTCGGGCGCGAAAAGTCTCGAAATGAGGGGCAGCAGGTTTGTAACTTCCGATGTCCGAGCTGGTCACGATCTCATCGATTCCCACTTCGAAGCTTTCCAATGTGAGCAGCAGCATTTCGCGGTCCACGTTCGAGAGTATGCCCAGTCTGTAACCCCTGGCTTCCAACGCCTTCAACGCTTCGTTGGTGTCGGGAAACATCGGCCAAGTCGGCAGTGTTCTGCCGAGTACGTCCAATTGTTCCTCATCAAGTTCGATCTCGCATCGCTCAGCTGCTCGACGGAGACCTTCAGCGAGTACCACGCGATACGCCCACTCCGGGTGTTCGGTCTGGACATTCGGCTCGTGGCGGTGGTACTCCGTGAGCAGCCGGTCGGCATCGCTGCCTGCGACACTACGAAGAGCTGCTGTCATGCCGGACCGCCAATCGACCAGGGTTCCGTAGCAGTCGAAGGTGAGCCATTTCGTCGTTGTCATAGTTCTTCTTCCAAGGTGGTGGTGGGTCAGTGATGGCGGGGAGCTCGAACTCGACGGTGTCCTCGTTTGAAGGGCGCTCCTGCAGGCGGGCTTTCTCAATCTTGCCGGTCGGGTCTTCGCCAGCTCACGGCCGAGCTCGACATCGCGGGGAACTTGAAAATGCGCCATAGTCGTGTAGCAGAATTTCCGCGGTTCCCGCTCCGACAGCTCCGATCCGTCTTTGGCGACTACCGATACTTTGACTTCTCCCTCGATGAGATTCGATCGAAAGCCGTATGACGCGCATTCCAAGGTTGCAGAATGTTCGCGGATGGCCTCCTCAACCTCGAAGGACCATATCTTCTCCCCTCTGCTGCGGATCGAATTCTTTCTGCAGCCGACGACGGAGAGCGCGCGACCATCCAAGCCCCCGCTCGTCGTTGGTAGATCTCTGTGGCCTCCTGCATATGTTGGCACTACCAATCTAGGTTTCATCTACTCAGCAACGTGCAAGCGAATCCCCACAACAGCTCGATCTGCATACCGTCTAGAGACGCTTGGCATTGGTCTCGGGTAGTGCATACGTGCAGAGGAAACTGATCAGAACGAACGTGACCAACAGAATTGCAATGGCGTAACTGCCGAAGGCTGCCAGCAGGACGCCGGCGATAACCGGGGGAACGGCGCCACCAACTACGCCCGCAAGATTGTATGCAAGTCCGGCTCCAGTATAACGGTACTTCGTAGCGAAGAGTTCAGGTATGAACGAGGCCATCGGTCCATACGAGATTCCGAGAACGGTAAAGGTTCCGACAATTCCAATGATAAATAGGAATGGCGATCCTGTGTCGAGAATTGGCAGCACGGCGAACGACCATGGAACCCCCAGCATAAATCCGCATAGAATGACTCGCCGACGGCCATAGACATCGCAGAGAACAGCCGATAGCGCGCAGAAGACAACCATGGCAAGCCCGCCCGCAACATTCGAAACGAGCACCAAAGAAAAGGAGTGTCCAAGTTCAGTGCGCCCGTACCCGGTCAGGTACGTCCCGCCCATGAAGGTGAAAGTGAAAACGCTCATCATGGCTCCTGCTGCGAGCATCGTCTGCTTCAGTTGTGTGCGGAGAAGTTCCTTCAATGGACTTTTTGTGATGTTACCCGCACTTTCGCGAAATACCGGAGTTTCTTCAATGTTCAAGCGCATGTACAGCGCAATTGCAACAAGGACGATACTGAAGAGGAAAGGAAGTCGCCATGCCCAGGTTAGAAAGGCATCGTTCCCCTCTCCCACAGTTTGACTGACGAGGAGAAAAACGAGGCTGCTCAGCACAAGTCCGGTACCGACGCCTATCTGCGGGAACATGCCATAGAGGCCACGTTTTCGTTCCGGTGCATACTCTGCTGTAAGTAGCGCCGCTCCCGACCATTCGCCCCCCACTGCAAATCCTTGGAGCGCACGAAGGAATATGAGAATTACCGGTGCTGCTGCACCGATCGAGGAAGCGCTAGGGATTAGACCGATCGCAACCGTCGACAATCCCATGATCAATAGAGTTGCGATCAGAGTCTTTTTCCTTCCAATTCGATCTCCATAATGGCCAAAGAAAGCCGAACCGACGGGACGAATGATGAATGCGACCGCAAATGTAGCGAATGAAGAGATCGTTGCAACAGTAGGTGAGAGATTTGGAAAGAAAACATGCGGGAATACAAGTGCGGCTGCTACGCCGTAGATGTAAAAATCGTAGTACTCGATCGCCGAACCGACAAAACTCGCGAAAGCTACCCTGTTCATCGTGGATCGGTTAGCAACCGGCGCCATCTGTGCCTGATTCTGTTTCATAGCTTTCCTTGTCGTCTCTGAAAATACAATGGATTGCAGTTCCTTTCGTCACATCGAGATCGGCCTATTCGTCACACCCTTCAGCAGTCCCGTAATTTTCTATTGGGCGACAGCATTGTGACTCGCTTACCGATCGCTCCGTAAAATCCTTGTAACCCTACAAGGGAAGTCGATCTCCGTGCCGAAAGAATGGGCCAAAATTCAGTGGTCTAGCCAGTGCGGTAAGTGAACTACATCACCATCACTCTGTCAACCACCGGCCGAAGAATTTTTCCCAGAAAGGCGTGGGACCGAGCGGATTGTCACAACATCGACGTCCGACCGCTTGCCATTGCGGGGGGACTCGGAGGCCTTGCATAGGCCTGCGGTTCGCAACGGTTAGCGACTCGATCTGCGTGCTTGAGAGATCGAAATGCCGCCACCATCAAGGACTTTACTGAAACTTGGGAATGACGGCTGCGGCGAGAAGCGCTGGAGTGCAATGGGTCGGCAAACCAGAACCCATGTTTCGCTTCTCGAACCTCCACCCAGCCGGCGGGCCTTGCGGACTTGGCACCCCGATTCCGATGGGTTGCGACGACTTGTTGTGCGCGCGTGGGCTTGACAACACTCGACACAGCTGGTGTTCTACTGGTCAGTCCACTAGGGCGGGTCGATGTGAGTGATGTTGGCGGAGGCAAAAGGGACGATTGGCCAATTTCCTTCAGCCCGGGGCTGCCATCAAACACTGCTCTTTACAGCGCTTGGTAGTGAAGGCGTGGTACCCCAGCTGAGGTATCACCCCACACATAGAGGAGAAATGCAATGAGTGAACGCACAGTTTTGACGGAATACGTCGGAGACGTCGCAGTAATTACCCTCAATCGGCCTCAGTCATTGAATGCGTTGAATACCGACCTGTTGACAAACCTGGTCGACGCGTTACGTGCTTCGCAGTCAGCCGGTGCAATTGTGGTGCAAGGCGCGGGTCGCGGATTTTGTGCAGGCGAAGATTTGAATGAGACTCTCGCCCCGCAAACCGGAACAGCTGAGGAGTTGCGCGTTGCGTTCCATCAGCTGCAGGATTTGACGAGATTGATGGCCGGAGCGCCGTGCCCTGTCGTTAGCGCCGTCCACGGATACGCTGTTGGTGGAGGCGCCGAAATCGCGCTCACCGCCGACTTTGTCGTCGGAGGCCCGCAAGCCCGGCTCAAATTCCCTGAGGCAGTAATCGGACACGCTCCGACTGGCGGAATCACAGCACGACTGCCGTTGATGGTGGGACTGCTTCGCGCCAAAGAACTGCTGTTGACAGGTCGGTGGGTTGAGCCAGAAGAGGGCTTGTCACTCGGGCTCTATACCGAACTGAATGCAGATCCGAAGGCACGGGCCTTGGAGATCGCCACGGAACTCGCAGGACATCCGCGACGGTCGCAGACTGGAGTAAAGCGGGCCATCGAACTCGCACTCGTTCCGCAACAAGAATCCTATCTCCAACTAGAAGTAGAACTTGCCTCATACTGTTTTGCATCTATTGAGACCAAAGAAAGCTTCTCTGCGTTCCAGAATCGGACACGCACGACACACACCCCATAGCATTCCGCACATTTATTCGGTACCAAGCCAACTGAGGTGAAAAAATGCATGACGAAACGACCTTGAATTCGGCACTGAACGACGCAATCGAACATTGGCCCAACAGAGTATTCCTCAAAATTGATGGACAGGACATCACATTCTCGCAGTTTGAGGACCAGGTCGGCAGGCTGGCCGCAGGTTTGAGTGATATCTGCGGGATCAACGCTGGCGATCGCGTGAGCGTGTTCATGCGGAATTCATTGGCATGCGAGCACACATGGTTTTCTGCCAACAGGCTCGGAGCAATCTGGGTGCCCATCAACACCGAGTTCAGGGGATTGAGTCTCGAGCACGCAGTGAACCTAGCTGACGCACAAGTCTACGTGGTTGACGAGGATCTCTATGAAATCCTGACTACTGCATTGTTCAAAGCAGGTATCGACGCCACCGTTGTTGTGGCCAGCAACGAGGATGCGAAAGGTAATGGCCTTTGGCTCTCCGATCTCTATCTTGATCGAAAAGCCCCCACTGTCGATGTCAAGTTCTCAGACATCTCGGCCCTTCTCTATACCTCGGGAACGACCGGGCGGTCGAAGGCATGTATGCTCTCGCATCGCTACTTCACCTCTCAGGCGCGGATCGCGATTCGAGACTTCGGCTTAACGGAAGCGGACGTCCTGTACTGTCCTTTCCCACTGTTTCACGCCGATGCCACAGCTTTGACAACTGTTCCCGCTCTCCTTGTGGGTGGGACTGCTGCGATTAGTAAACGATTTAGCGCTTCGCGATTCTGGGACGAAATCCGCGAAGCAGGCGCCACTGTTTTCGACTTCATGGGAGCGACGTTATCTATCTTGGCGAAGGCCGAACCGAAGCCAAACGACGCAGACAATCCGGTGCGACTGGCGTGGGGTGTACCGGTTCCGGAATCTGTCGATATGTTCGAAAAACGATTCGGGTTGACAGTTGTCGAACTCTATGGATCCGTCGAGGCGAATATTCCGATAACTCAGCATTTTTCGCAACCCCGCATTCCAGGTTCATGCGGACGCGCCGTAGAGGAATTCGAAATTATCGTCGCGGATGAATTTGATCAAGAAGTTGCACCGGGTGAGCCTGGGGAACTGCTAATTCGTCCCAAAGTGCCGTGGACTACCTTCTCCGGATATTATGAAAATCCTGATGCAAGCACCTCGGCCCTCCGGAACATGTGGTTCCACAGTGGAGATTTGGTGCGCATGGATGTCGACGGAAATGTGTTCTTTATTGGCCGCAAGAAGGAAAGTATTCGACGTCGAGGCGAAAACATCTCTTCATTTGAGGTGGAAGAAGGAATTCGAGAACATCCTTCTGTTCTGGACTGTGCCGCATTTGGAGTAAAGTCAGACCTCACCGAAGAAGAAGTCAAGGTATCTGTCGTCGTAAAATCTGAGGCGGCTTTGACAGAGAAAGAAGTCTGGGAATTCTGCTATGCCACGATGGCTAGGTTTCAGGTTCCTCGCTATATCGAGTTCGTTACCGATTTGCCGAAGACTCCAACCGGAAAGGTCGAGAAGTTCAGGTTGCAGGAGAACCCATTCAACAAAGAAACAAAAGAATTTACACTTCCCGCAAAAGCCTAGAAGAAACAGGATCAAACTATCCACATCGGGGTGTACCGGAACTTCAACTTTGACACTTGGCGAAATGTCACAGAAAATTCCGCCATTCGACCGGGACGAGCAGCCCCATCATATGATCGAAATGATCATCATATTCTACTTTTATTGAATGAAATTCAACTCTCAATCCATATCAACTAATCGCATTCGCAGGCGCAACGAGATGGGACGCGTGGTCACGATGACTGCACTGATATCGACAGAATCAGACTCGAAGCCTTACGATCTCGATGATCGGTACCGTTCGGGATCGGGACCGGTGTTGCTGACCGGCGTTCAGGCAATCGCTCGCGGCTTCGTCGAACAGCATGTCCGCGACGTCCGCGCAGGCAAGCGGATCGCCACCTTTGTCTCCGGTTACCAGGGCAGCCCCCTCGGCGGCGTCGACAAGATGCTCCACGGGATGCCCAAGGTTCTCGCCGAGCACGACATCACCTTCATCCCTGGCTTCAACGAGGAACTTGCGGCCACCGCGGTGTGGGGTAGCCAGGCAGATTTACCTGCGGGAACCGCGAAGTTCGATGGAGTCACTGGCTACTGGTACGGCAAGGGGCCCGGTGTCGACCGCGCTACCGACACCATTCGCCACGCCAACATGTACGGCGTGAACCCCAAGGGCGGCGTAGTCCTGCTGGTGGGCGACGACCCGGCGTCGAAGTCCTCCACGGTTCCGGCCGTCAGTGAGCGCTCGCTTGCCGCGATGGGTGTGCCGGTTCTGTTCCCGCGCAATGCCGAAGAGATCATCACGATGGGTATGCACGCCGTGGCACTTTCACGCGCGTCCGGTTGTGTTGTGGCCCTGAAGATCGTTGCCGACGTGGCGGACGGCGCCTGGACGATCGACGGCAGCATCGCCGATTTCGACATCGTGGTGCCCGAGGTGCAGTTCGAGGGCAAGCCCTTCGTCTACAAACAACGACCGATGGATGTGTCTCCCGATAAGATCATTCCAGCTGAAGCCGATCTCGTAGGTCCACGTTGGGATCTGGTGCAGGCCTACGGCGCCGTGAACAAGCTTGATGTGATCGAGGTTAACCCCTCCGGTGCGAAGATCGGTATCGCCGCCACCGGTACAACTTTCGACTCCGTCCGACAAGCTCTGGCAGACCTCGGTGTCGATGATGCCGCGCTGCACCGCGCCGGGATCCGTCTCCTTCGCATCGGAATGTGCTACCCCGTCGTGGGCGAGAAGATCAAGGAGTTCGCCGAAGGTCTCGAGCAGATCGTCGTGGTCGAGGACAAGACCGCGTTCATCGAAGCTCAGATCCGGGAAGTCCTGTACGGCACCGACGATGCCCCTCGCATCATCGGCAAGCGTGACGGCCAGGGCCGTCTGCTCATGCCTGCCAGTGGTGAACTGACCGCAGGCCGGCTGCTCGCCCCGTTGCGCCGCGTACTGAAGCCGCACGTCGAACTCAAGCGCACCCTCCCGGCCCCGCTGTCGCTCAACGTGCTCTCCGCCAAGCGAACCGCGTACTTCTGCAGCGGGTGCCCCCACAACCGTTCCACCGCTATTCCCGAGGGTTCCATCGGCGGCGGCGGAATCGGTTGCCACACACTCGTCACCATGTCCGGCCGTGAGGACAGCGCTGTCACCGGCCTGACGCAAATGGGCGGCGAGGGCAGCCAGTGGATCGGGCAGGCACCGTTCACCGACGTGCCTCACCTGTTCCAGAACATCGGCGACGGCACCTTCTTCCACTCCGGTCAGTTGGCTGTCCAGGCATGCATCGCCGCAGGCGTGAACATCACCTACAAGTTGCTCTACAACGAAGTAGTGGCGATGACCGGTGCACAGGACGCGGAAGGTGCCCTCTCCGTTGCTCAGCTCAGCCACAAGCTGACCACCGAGGGCGTCAAGCAGATCATCATCTGCGCCGACGAGCCTTCGCGTCACAACAAGCGCGCTCTGGCCAAGGGCACCAAGCTCTGGCACCGCGATCGCCTCGACGAGGCCCAGAAGGAGCTTCGCGAGATCAAGGGCGTCACAGTGTTGATCTACGACCAGCACTGTGCGGCCGACGCTCGTCGCCAGCGCAAGCGTGGCACGCTGCCCACTCGCAACACTCGCGTCGTCATCAACGAGGCAGTGTGCGAAGGCTGCGGTGACTGCGGTGTGAAGTCGAACTGCCTCTCGGTCCAGCCCGTGGACACCGAGTACGGCCGCAAGACGAAGATCGACCAGACGTCCTGCAACACCGATTACACCTGCATGGACGGCGATTGCCCGTCGTTCGTGACCGTCGAATTGGTACCGGGCAAGAAGGCTCCCAAGGCCGCACGTCCCGTCCCGCCCGTCGTCGCAGACCCCGATTTCGGACCGCTCACCAGCACGCAGAACGTTTTCCTCGCGGGCATCGGCGGCACCGGCATCGTGACCGTCAACCAGGTGCTCGCAACGGCTGCACTGCGCGCCGGCCTCGAGGTGGAGAGCCTTGACCAGATCGGACTGAGCCAGAAGGCCGGACCGGTTGTCTCGCACCTGCGTTTCAGCTCCAGCGCGCTCGAGCCGTCCAACCGCCTCACCCCGGGCAGTGCCGATTGCATCGTCGCCTTCGACCTGCTGACCGCGACGGACAACAAGAACCTCGACTACGGCAACGCCGAGAAGACGGTCTCCATCGCCTCGACGTCGCAGACGCCGACCGGAGACATGGTCTACGACAAGGCTGTTCGCTACCCCGAGGAGACGTCACTCCTCGCCCGTCTCGACAAGGTGTCGCGCACCCTGCGTTCGTTCGACGCACTCGCCGCGGCACAGGAGTTGTTCGGTAACACCGCAGCCGCCAACTTCCTGCTGATCGGTGCGGCCTACCAGAGCGGCGGACTCCGTCTGCCGGCCGAGGCCATCGAAGAAGCGATCGGCATCAACGGCGTTGCCGTGGACGCGAACATCGCGGCATTCCGTTGGGGTCGTGCAGCAATTGCCGACACCGCAGCGTTCTCGGCCGTCACCACGCCGGCCAAGTCCGTCCGCGAACCCGTGGTCGCACCGGCTCACATGTTCGCCGGAACCACCTTCACCGGTGAAACCCTGCGACTGGTGGAACTGCGTGCGGCGCAGCTCATCGAGTTCCAGTCCGTCAAGATCGCCCAGCGTTACATCGATCAGGTTCAGGCAGTCTGGACCGCCGAACGTGCCGCAACCGAGCGGACCGACTTCAGCGAGGCTGTTGCCCGCGGCCTGTTCAAGTTCACCGCGTACAAGGACGAGTACGAAGTTGCTCGCATGCTGGTCGATCCTGCCTTCATCGAAGACGTCAAGTCGCAGGTGCCGGCCGGGGAGAACCTGACCTACAAGCTCCACCCCCCGATCCTCCGAGTGATGGGCCGCAAGAAGAAGATCGGTCTCGGGCCCAAGTCGCATGTTGCACTGAAGGTTTTGGCCAAGGGTAAGAAGCTTCGCGGTACCAAGCTCGACCCCTTCGGCTACATGCACGTCCGCAAGGTCGAGCGTGAACTGCTCGCCGAGTACGAGGCCATGATCGCTGACCTCTCTCGTACGCTCGCAACCGACGGATACGATCGCGCCGTCGAGATCGCGGCACTGCCGGACGTGGTTCGCGGTTACGAAGACATCAAGCTCGGCAACATCGAGCTGTACAAGACTCGCCTGCGCGAACTCGGAAGATCGCACTCAGATGTCTAGAAAAGCAATCCCAGCTGATGTCTCTTGGGACGCGCATGTCAGTCTAACTAGCTGCGGCTTGGCGCACCTTCGGTCGATGGGGACAACCGATAGGCTTGAAATGTACTCAATTGACTGTGAGGATACTGCCAGCGTCATTCCCCGGCTTACGACCATATTTTGGCGCCTTGGTGTCGAACTTCGGGACTTGTCTACGTGGAAGTCGTTGGCGGGCAAGCCTAAGCAAGGTGTGTTGATCATCTGTAACCGACCGCCGCGTCTAGAAGCAGAGTTTCTGGTTAAACGAATGAACAACTTGGTCGGTGTGGTCAAAATCCGTACGATAGGCCTAGATTCTGCCCGGCATTGCCGACGCGGCAGTGCGCCGCGGAATGAGGTAGCTCCTGACGCGAACGCCCCGCTGCGGAGCGGCTCTCTTTGCTGTGCTGGCCCGTCCGGGTGCCGTTCGGTGTCTGACCGGCCGGAGCTGGTCGAGAGGTGCCGTTGTTCATCGGGCGGCGTCGGCGGCTGACGGGCCCGGTCAAGTCGGCCCTGCCGACCCCTGCCCATGCCGATGGGAAACGGTTGCGGCGACAGCGGATCGACAAAGCCCTACACGCGCTCATCATTTCAGCCATGCGTCCACGGCGTCTCGATCGACGGACCCGCGAAGTCCTCGTCACCGCAGTCGGCGACAGTGCGTCGTTCGAGTTTTGGCGCGAGTTCCTCACCGGCGCCGAAGACCGCAAAAGCGTTGCGGCACTGGAGAAAGATGTCTGGATCGACAACTGGAACCAGGACCCGAAACCCTTCGTCTGGCGCAAGACCGCCGAAGAGATGCTCGTCTCCTCGCCAATATATATCGAAGATTCCAGAACCAGCACACTAGTGCAACGCAAGTCCACGCGGCTGTACCACATGTGTTGTTGCTAGCTCACTTCGATACGTTTCGGCTTGGGGGTGTATTTGGCGGTCGTGATTGATTCTTGTTCTCGTCGGATGCCGACAGCGCACAGAGCTGCTATCGCAGCACCTCGACGCTGGTTCCGGCTGTTCCTCTTACCTATCGACCTCGGCCGCCAATCGCGCCAGGGCCCCGATGTCCGCGGAACGACTACCTGCCGGCCAGGCCAGCACCGTGGTGATCGCGACGGCATCGGTGACCGGGATCGCCACATGTTGTGGCCACTGCCACGCACGACTGGAGGCAGGAATTACCAAGAGCGCCTTGCCCATGCGACTAGCTGGGCTATAGCCGATTGGGTACGCACCTCCGGCCCAGGACCCTCCGGGTAGCTGCCGTCAAGTTTCGGCCACCGGGCCAACGGCAGATCGGGGATATCTCGAATCAGGGAAAGCGTGACATGCGTCCGCGTCGCGAGAAAGTGGCCCGCAGGAACAATGGCCACCTGCCCCTCGGCGAGCATATCTTCGGTGTCGAAGCCGTAGAGGTCATCGACCGGCCGGTGCATGATCGCCATATCGGCCCGGCCACCACGCAGCAGCGCCGCCTGCTCCCCGACCTCACACAGCAGCACCTCGATATCAGGAATGTCACTCCGCTTGGCAGCCTCCTCAAGCAGCTCAAGGGACGCACCTGCTTTCGTCGCAAGCACCAGCTGTCCCCGAGGGCCTCCGGCTCGCCGAGTCCGGTGAGCCGCAGCCTCGACCGCCTCGATCACCATGCGCGCCTCGCTCACCCGGACCCGTCCGGCGTCGGTGAGCTCGACGCCGCGACGGTCGCGCTCGAACACCTTCACGCCGAGCCTCGACTCGAGTCGCTGGATCGCACACGACAGCGGCGGCTGCGCGATACCGAGCCGGTCTGCAGCCCCACTGAAGTGCAGCTCGTCGGCAACGGCGAGGAAATACCGGAGCTCACGCGTTTCCAGATCAGACACGTCCACCGGCACGTTCATCATCTACGAGCGCTGGTAAAACCACGAGCTGCTCGACGCTCATCTGAGCGCACCGCGCATGCAGAAACTCGTCCCGCAGATGCTTGAACTGATCGACGGTTCCATCGAGGACGGCATTCGTTTGCTGCTGCCCTTTCGGCCCGACCACTAGAAGGGCCCTCGTCGGCGGTCCCCTTCCACCCCGGGAGGCGACAAGTCTTACCGCCACCCCGAAAGTCGCTGGTGCTCCGCGTGTTTCTCCGCGCAGGGTAGCGGCACCACCACATACCAGAAAGAGAACTATCACCACGACATTGATCACCGGTGGTAACAGGAGCCTCGGCCACGAAGTGGCACGCCGCCTCGTCCAGGCCGGACAGACAGTCTGGATCGGAGCCCGAGACGCCGAGAACGGCCGTGCGTCCGCCGACCGGCTCGGTGCGCACTTCATCCAACTGGACGTGACCGACGATTACGTCACTGTCGGGCGGGAACCAGCAGATCACCCGTACCACCACACCCTCGTGATAAGAGTGCGAGGTCCGCCACACTCGGTAGCGACCCGACTGCCGCACCCGTTTGAGACCCGGCATATCGACCACCCGCGGTCGTCGCAGCTGTCGAAGTCCGCGAAGGCCTTGAACAGCTATGGCCTTGACGTCGAAGAACTTGTCAGACAGTTCCTCGAATGCTTCGGACGCTAGAACCCGCATGTGATGCGTCCGGGGGTCCCGAGCAACTGCTCGAGACCCCGAAGCATCCCGCAAGGTTCTTCAGAACCTTAAGAACCTCCCCTAACTCGGAACTTGTCCCCATCCAAAACGCGATTCTTCGTGAAGAACGATGTTTCGATACCGCCGGCTCGGCTGTTCTGGCGGTCATTCAAAATGCACATGCTGTAGCCAGCACGACACGACACCTCGTCCCTGCCTCCGAAACACCGCCCCCCTTGAACAGCGGAAACGCACCCGCCGTTCTCGGAAAGGTAACGGCTTATAAGCGAGTCATCGGCCGGATGTCAGTCAGCTGACGGAGGCTGTCGGTACGGTGGCCGAGCCATTCTTGTGGAGATATCGAAACCGCCCGGTACCCGGGCGTGACCACGAGGAGCGGACCATCAACACCATCGCGCAGCACTGGATCAACGGACAGTGGACCGGCTCCGGCTCGGTTCTGGAATCGATCAACCCGGCCGACGGCACAGTCGTCGGCTCGTTCTACGACGGTGGCGAGGCGGAGGCCTCGGCCGCCGTGGACGCCGCCGTCGCCGCGTTCGAGACCACCGAATGGGCGCGCACTCCCTCGCTTCGGGCGACCGCACTCAGTCGGCTGGCCGACGCCCTCGAAGCCCGGGTACCCGAGGTTGCGGCCATGTTGTCCCGGGAGAACGGCAAGCTGCTAGGCGAGACCACGTGGGAGGTCAGCGGTGCGGTCGGGTGGCTACGGTACGCGGCGGCCTCTGCGCGCACCCAGAACGCCGGGCGCGCCGCCGAGACGGAACCCGGCCAGTACACCCACTCGGTGCCTGAACCGCTTGGTGTCGCCGGGATCATCTCACCCTGGAACTCCCCCATCATGCTGACTGTGCGGGCGCTGGGCCCGGCGCTGGCCGCCGGCTGCACCGTCGTGGTCAAGCTTCCAGCTCAGACGGCGCTGACCAATGAGCTTTTCGCGCAGGCCCTGGCCTCGGTCACGGAGATCCCGGCGGGCGTGGTCAGCGTGTTCACCGAGTCCGGCAACACCGGGGCCCCGTTCCTGGTCTCCTCCGACAAGGTCGACGTGATCAACTACACCGGCAGCACGCCGGTCGGGCGCCGTATCGCGGCCGCGGCCTCCACCACGCTTAAGCGGCTCGGTCTGGAACTGGGCGGCAAGGCGCCGATGGTGATCCTTCCTGACGCCGATCTGGACATGGTGATCCCGACCGTGGTGCAGTCGCTGGTGCTGATGAACGGACAGTTCTGCTGCACCGGCTCCCGTGTACTGGTGCACCGGGACATCGCCGACCAGGTGCGAACTCGACTCACCAACGCGCTCGCGCAGGTGCGGCTCGGTTCGGGCGACGACAAGGATGCCCAGCTCGGCCCGGTGATCGACAGGGCGTCCGCCCAGCGGGTGGACGCGATCGTCGAGGAAGCCACCTCATATGGCACGGTACTGCTGCGCGGCGGCGTGGTCACCGACGGTCCCCTGGCCGCCGGTGCGTTCTACCGGCCGAGCCTGATCGAGGTGGACCGCACCGACGTCCGGATCGTGCAGGAAGAGGTCTTCGGTCCGGTCCAGACGTTCGAGATCTTCGACGACGAGGACGACGCCGTGACCAAGGCGAACGCCACCATCTACGGCCTGGCCGCCTCGGTGTTCAGCTCGGACTCGATGAAGGCCCGCCGGATCGCCCGGCGCATCCGTACCGGCACTGTATGGATCAACACCTGGGGAGCTATCAGCGAGGACTTTGAGGAGGGCGGCGTCAAGAGCAGCGGTTACGGCTATCTATGCGGCCCGCGAGCGATTGAGGAGTTCCAGGCCCTCAAGGTGTATGTGGAGCAGGACCACGCCCAGTCCACTCACTGATCAGAACATGACTCGCCCGGAGCCCGCCCGGGCTCCGGGCCCTCGCATGAGAAGGCCGCACCATGCCGTCGATTCTGATCACCGGAGCGACGAACGGTCTTGGTCTGTTTTGGCTGAGGAGTCTGACGAAACCGAGCACCAGTTGCTTCTGCACGATCGCAACCCGCAGCAACCGGTGCCGATGGCGCAACATTTCAGGGCCGAGCAATTCATCGCCGACTTGTCCGCTCCGGCCAAGACCCAGCATCTCGAGGCCGAAGTGACGGCACGACACCCGCAGCGGCTGGCGGTGAAACCATCCGAGCCCTGTGCTGTTCACCTGGCAACTGCTGCCGCTGTTGCGCGCGGACAGCCCATCACGCAGCGCCAACATCGCGTCGGTCGTGCAGGAACCGATGGAATCAAAACGCAACATTACGATTTGGAGTGGTCCATGAACGAGAGACTTGTTTCCCATGCCTACGGTGCCGACGATCCCGGACTGCCAAGCCCACCGACAGTGACAGACGTCCGGCATATGCTCCGGGAGCAGAGACGGAACGATCTCGCGAACGCCGAACCCCGTCTCGGCCCCACCGTTCCGGCCGTCGTCCGGCCTTGGAAGCTGTGGCTGCTCACCGTGTGCGCTATCTACCCCACCATCGTCCTGCTGGGCCTGGCCACGAACCCTGTTCTGGAAGATCTGTACCTGCCGGTACGACTTGCTGTACTCGTCCCGGCGGCAGCAGCAGCGATGGTCTGGCAGATCAATCCCCGACTGCAGCGGCGTTTCGGAGCTTGGCTCACCAGATGACAAGCAGCCCAACTCCGCCGCCGGTACGCTCCACGGCGCCCGCACATTACAGACCACTGAGCAGGCTCACGGCGCGAGGCCGCGACGAGACCCACCGCGGCGTCTCCTCACTGGAGCTCTTCTTCGACCTGTGCTTCATCGTGGCCATAGCCCAGGCAGGCGCCCAGTTGGTGCACGCCATAGTCGAGGGACACACGGGCGATGGGATCCTCAACTACTTGATGATCTTCTTCGCTATCTGGTGGGCGTGGATGAACTTCACGTGGTTCGCCTCGGCTTACGACAACGACGACGTGCTGTATCGGATCGTCACGCTGATCCAGATAGCCGGCGTGCTCGTCCTGACGGCAGGGGTCTCCCAGGCGTTCGAGGAACACGCGTACCCGGTCGTCATCCTGGGCTATGTGATCATGCGGCTAGCCATGACGGCGCAGTGGCTGCGCGTGGCGCGGTCGAGCCGGGGCCCCGAGCGGACGATGGCGCTGCGGTACGCCATCGGGCTGTGCCAGATCGGCTGGCTGGGGCTACTGATCCTGCCGGAGGCCGGCCGCCCGTGGGTCTTCCTGGTGATGGCGCTGCTGGAGATGGCCGTACCGCTGTATGCGGAGCGCGCCCACCCCACGCCCTGGCACCCCCACCACATCGCTGAACGGTACGGGCTGCTCACGCTCATCGTGCTCGGCGAGACCATCGCAGCGGCCACCGTCGCCGTGAAGTCGGGGATCGACGAGCACGAGGCTCTGGGTGAGTTGGTGCCCATCGCCGCCGGCGGACTGCTGATCATCTTCGCCGCCTGGTGGGTGTACTTCGCGGTGCCCATCCACGGGCACCTCCGGTCCAACCGGCAGTCCTTCCTCTGGGGTTACGGCCATTATCTGATCTTCGTCTCAGGTGCCGCGATTGGCGCCGGCCTGGAGGTGGCGGTGGAGCAGGCAGTGGGCAAGGCGCACCTTTCGGCGCTGTCGGCGTCGGCGGCGGTGACGCTGCCGACAGCGCTGTTCCTGCTCACGGTGTGGGCGCTGCACTCGCACTTCTACAAGGTAGGAATCGCCCAGCAGTCGGTGCTGCCGGTCACCGCGCTGCTGGTAGTCGTCTGTACGTTCCTGGGTCACTGGACGGTGCTCGCGGTGGGACTGGTGGCGGCGCTGGCGGTGACAGCCGGGGTGACGCTAACGGCGCTCGGGGCCGGCCCGGAGCGCCGGAGAGGCGAGGAAAGCGCCGCGGTGCCAGCTCTGTGAGGGAACCCTCGCCGCCGCGGGAAACTGGCCGGCGCTGCGTACGAAGGCGCCCGCGCCGTGCGTCCGGTGCCCCTGCTCAACGACGGCGACACGTTGTTCACGCCGACGCCGGGGATGCACCCGCTCGGCACCGCGAACCCGCTGGCCCCGGACGACGCTCTCACGGCGGGGCGCGGACGCGGTGACTCACGCGACCGTACGCGCTGTGGGCACCGCCGAGTAGGTCACGCAGTCATCGACGGAGCCGAGACCGCCACGGCCCTCAACGTTGCTCAGGCAGCCAATGTCGACGCCACCCCCATCACCGTCCCCAGCCAACTCGAAGGGCTTCCCCAAGAAGACTGACATCGAGGGCTTGTTCTCCACCAAGGACGACCTCTGGCTCCTCAACAGGGCCAGGGGGCAATTCCGGTCTGGGTCACTCTCGGCGATCTCGTTCTCGAATCATCAGCGCCGCAGGGCCTTCAGACCTGCGGTCAGACCAGGGATCCGGGTCGGCAGACCCAGGTGGGCAATACGGCCGCGATGGTCGCCGGGTCGGGCAGGGCGGAGAAGTGGAGCAGGTGGACTCGGGAGCGGCGTCACCGTCGCCGCGTTCCTGGTCTTCGGCGTCGTCCTCGTCGACGCCGACGATCCGTCCGTCTCGGTCGCATCGGACGTGGATTTTACGCCGACCGCTGGCGTAGACGCGGGAGGCGAACTGCTCGGCGAGCCGTTCATCATGACTGTGCAGGTCTCGGAGGACGGCGACGAGGGGGCGGTAGCCGGCGGAGGCGACCGGCGCGATGATCCGCGTGACCTTCGTGCTGTCGTTGCGGTGGGACTGCAGCGCCTGGCTGGTGTTCTGCATGCTCTTCGTCTAGAAGCTGTGGGTGGCGGCGAAGCAGATGGTTTCACGCTCCGTTTGCCGGTAGGTGCGATAATCACTGGGCAAGTGCGTGGCTGGTGGATCGACCGCTTCGCGAGGTACAGCAAAGGACGCGGCGAATGTGGGCGAGGTCAAGGACAGACACGAGCGTCGGCCCGGCCGGACTGGTCGGCCGGGAGGGGGAACTCGCCGAGCTGGCGGCGTTCCTGGACATGGCCGGGACGAATGGAGCCGCCCTGCTGCTCACCGGCGATCCGGGCGTGGGGAAGACTGCGCTCCTGGACGCGACAGCCGAGCTGGCGGTGGCGAAAGGAGTGCGGGTCGTCCGCGGGAGTGGCGTCGAATACGAGACTGACATCAGCTTCGCGGGACTCCACCAGCTCGTCGGTTCACTGCCGGACGAGCTTGGTCGTCTGCCGCGTTCCACGCGGGAGGCCCTCGAGGTTGCCCTCGGTCTCGGCGCCGGTCCCGCGTCGAGCCGGATCGCCGTCCTGAACGCGGCACTGGCCCTGTTCGACGAGGCCGCGAAAGAGCAACCGTTCCTCCTCGTGGTCGATGACCTTCATGCCGTCGACCAAGCGAGCCAAGCTGCGGTGGGTTTCGTCGCCAGAAGACTGGGCGGTCGCCGCATCGGGCTGCTGGGAGCACAGCGAGAGGAGTCCGACGAATCCTTCCGGTCCGTCGGCCTACCGGAGCTCAAGATCGCGCCGCTGGACGACGCGGACGCCCTGCGACTGCTGTCCCGGCGTTTCGCCCACCTCCCCCGCCGGGTGCTTTCAACCGTGGCCCACGAGGCACAGGGAAACCCCCTTGCTCTACTCGAGTTCGCCGGGTCGACGGGGGCGACCGGCGACGAACACGGGCAAGGGACGGCGTGGGCGAGCGGCCCAGGGCGGGACGTGCGCGCTTTGTACGGCGCCCGCGTCGCACGACTGCCGCAGAGAACACGCGAGGTACTGCTGCTCGCAGCTCTCGAGGGCTCCGGCGACATCGGCATTCTCGAGGCAGCCGGCGGGCCGGACAGCCTCGAGCAAATCTCTCCCGCGGAGCGTGACCATCTGGTCATGGTCGCGGAGAACGGCCGCGCGGTGCGCTTTAGGCACCCGCTGGTCGGGTCCGCGGTGGTCGACGGTTCCACCGGCGAGCAGCGGCGCAGCGCCCACCGCCAACTGGCCGACGCGCTGGGCGACCAGCCCGAGCGGCGCGGTGATCACCTCGCGAGAGCCACGACGGCGCCTGACGAGGCGGTCTCCGCCGCCGTGGAGTCGGCAGCCCGGAGCAGCCTGCGACGCGGTGACGCCGACGGCGCCATCGCGAGGCTGCGGCGTGCGGCCGAACTGAGTCCCGACCGAGGGGTCCGCAGGCGCCGCCTGTCGAAGGCCGCCTACGTAGCCGCCTGGGTCGCGGGTCATCTGGAGATCAGCCACGAGATCATGCGTGAGGTCGAGGGCGATCCGGCGGCCCGGTCGCTCTCGGCGGCCGCGGCGGCCGGCTTCCTCGTGCTCGTCACGGAAGGCGAAGCCGATACCGCGCACGCGCTCCTGATGGAGGCGGTCGAGCAGGCCTCGGTGATACCCGGACCGCCGCGTGAGGAGCTGGAGACCGCGCTCTTCACTCTCACCCTCGCCTGCCAGTACTCGGGCCGACCCGAGCACTGGCAGCCTCTGGTCAACGTCCTCGATCAGCTCCCCGAGGCATCGCCCGCCGCCGCGGCGTCACTGGGGCGCGTCCACCACGACCTCGGTTCCATCACCGACAGCATGCTGCGCCACCTGGACGAGGAGATCTCGCGGCTGAGGGACAAGAGTGACGCCGACGTGGTCATCCGCACCGCCCTGACCGCCTCGTACCTCGACCGGCTTCCGGGCTGTCGCGAGGCCGTATCCCGGGTCATACGCGACGGCGGCGCGCTGGGGTCGAGCATGCCAGCCCTGATGTTCGTCGCCCTCGACGACCTGTACAGCGGCCGGTGGCGGACGTCGGCCGACGCCGCGGACGAGCTCATCGCACTGTCCGAGGAGACGGGATACCACTTGTTCGCCCAGGTGGGGCACTACATCGCGGCGATGACCGCGGCCCAGCGCGGCGACCTCGACGCGTGCCGCCGCCACTGTGAGGCCGTCTGGGAGTGGGCTAGGCCCAGGGGATTGCAGCGGCTGGAGAACTGCGCCCACCAAGCGGCGGCGCGGGCGGCCCTCGGCGCCGCCGACTTCGAGACGGCCTTCCGGCATGCCACAGCGATCTGCGCCCCGGGCGTGCTGCCGCCGTTTAACCCCGAGGCCCTGTGGTCCGCGCCGGACCTCGTCGAGGCCGCCGTGCGCACCGGGAGGCACGCGGAGGCACGACGGCACGCGGACGCGCTGCGCGACGCCGGTGTCGGCCACCTCTCGTCGCGGCTCGCGCTGAGCTCGGCCATGGTCACGGCGATGACATCGACTGCCGAGGACATGGTCCGGTACTTCGAGGAGGCCCTCGGACTGCCGGACATCGAGCAGTGGCCCTTCGAGGTCGGTCATGCTCGTCTGGCGTACGGCGAAGCGCTTCGCCGGCAAGGACTCAACCGTGACGCCCGGGTGCAGCTGGCCGCCGCCCGCGACTGCTTCGAGGAACTCGGGGCCCATTCGTGGGCGGCCCGGGCCGCTGCAGAGCTCCGCGCCACCGGCATGACGCGGACCGGCCGGGGTAAGTCCGGTGAGGCCCTCACCCCGCAGGAGCTGGAGGTCGCCAGGCTGGCGGCGACGGGGCTGTCCAACCCGCAGATCGCGTCGCGTCTGTTTCTTTCGCCGCGGACTGTGTCATCGCATCTCTACCATGTGTTCCCGAAACTGGGGATCACGTCGCGGGCCGAGCTCCGCGACGCTCTGGATGCGCTGCCTCCCGAGCCTTCGGCCGCCCGGCTGTGAGCGCTACCGGCCGGGCCCCGGCACTGACGTAAGCGAGCCGCCGGCCGGATGTCAGTCAGCTGACGGAGGCTGTCGGTACGGTGGCCGAGTCATTCTTGTGGAGACATCGAAACCGCCCGGTACCCGGGCGAGACCACAAGGAGCAGACCATGCCGTTCGTCACCGCCAGCGACGGAACCGAAATCTTCTACAAGGACTGGGGCTCGGGCCGGCCGATCATGTTCCACCACGGCTGGCCGCTGAGCTCGGACGACTGGGACTCCCAGCTGCTCTTCCTCGTCCAGCGGGGCTACCGTGTCATCGCCCACGACCGCCGCGGGCACGGGCGCTCCGCCCAGGTCGGCCACGGGCACGACATGGACCACTACGCAGCGGACGCCGCCGCCGTGGTGGCGCACCTCGGCCTGCGCGACGTCGTCCACGTCGGCCACTCCACCGGTGGTGGAGAGGTCGCCCGGTACGTTGCCAGGCACGGTGCGGGGCGGGTCGCCAAGGCCGTCCTCATCGGAGCGGTCCCGCCGCTCATGGTCCAGACCGAATCGAACCCGGAAGGGTTGCCGATCGAGGTCTTCGACGGCTTCCGCGAGGCCGTGGTTACCAACCGCTCCCAGTTCTACCTCGACCTCGCCTCCGGGCCGTTCTACGGGTTCAACCGCCCGGGCGCGGACATCTCCCAGGGCGTCATCCAGAACTGGTGGCGCCAGGGAATGACCGGCAGCGCGCAGGCGCACTACGAGGGGATCAAGGCATTCTCGGAGACCGACTTCACCGACGACCTCCGGGCGATCGACGTGCCCACGCTCATCATGCACGGCGACGACGACCAGATCGTCCCGATCACCAACTCCGCCGAGACGGCGGTCACGTTGGTCAAGAACGCGCGTCTGAAGGTCTACCCGGGGCAGTCGCACGGCATGTGCACCGTGAACGCCGACACCGTCAACGCCGACCTCCTCAGCTTCATCGAGAGCTGACACCGGTCTGGCACCGACACTCAGCCCGTCAGCACGGAACAGAACAGGAATCACCAT
The DNA here is from genome assembly GCF_023221595.1 of Rhodococcus qingshengii JCM 15477. Taxonomy (NCBI): domain Bacteria; kingdom Bacillati; phylum Actinomycetota; class Actinomycetes; order Mycobacteriales; family Nocardiaceae; genus Rhodococcus; species Rhodococcus qingshengii. The sequence goes on along the minus strand of NZ_CP096567.1, from coordinate 361,872 downwards.
GACCGCAACACCTACCGGCTACGTGACCGTCGTCTGGGACGCAAAGGCGAAGGCCGGCAGGGAGGCCGAGCTCAAGGCGTTCATCACCGCCGCCGTCACCCCCTCGCGCAACGACCCCGGCAACATCGACTACGAGGCCCACGAAATCGAGGGCAGACCCTGCGAATTCGTCATCTACGAACGCTGGGAGACACGCGCCCACCTCGACGCCCACCTCGCTGCACCCCGGATGCGGGAACTTGTCCCGCAGATGCTCGAACTGATCGACGGATCCATCGAGGACGGCATCCGCCTCCTGCGCCCGTTCCGTCCCACCCACTAGCGCCGGACGCCCGCCGGCGAGCCGCACAACCGCGAACCTACCCTGCGGGTGCTCCCGTTGACCGCTTTTGCGGGAGCACCCGCTCCGACGACATACACAGGAGAGACACAACGTGACCATCACACTGATCACCGGCGGCAACAGGGGTCTCGGCCACGAGATCGCGCGCAGACTCGTCCAGGCGGGCCAGACGGTCTGGATCGGAGCCCGGGACGCTGAGAACGGACGCAAGGCCGCCGACCGGCTCGGCGCCGACTTCGTCCAGCTGGACGTGACCGACGACGCGTCGGTCGACGCGGCGGTCAAGACGCTGCGCGCACGGGTCGGCCACCTGGACATTCTCATCAACAACGCCGGCATCCTCGGTGAAGTCACGGCCCCCGAGGACATGACGGTCGACCAGATCGGCCACGTCTACGAAACCAACGTCTTCGGACTGGTGCGCGTCACGCACGCGTTCCTGCCCCTGCTGCGGAAAGCGGCCGCCCCGTCCGTCGTCAACGTCACCAGCGGCCTCGGCTCGTTCACGCTGACCCACGACCCTGAGCGGGTCGAGTCGCAGTATCCGCTCGCCGCCTACGGCTCGTCAAAGAGCGCGGTCACCATGCTGACCACGCAGTACGCCAGAACAATCCCCGACGTCCGCTTCAACGCGGTAGACCCCGGGCAGACCGCGACCGAATTCACCGGCCACATCGGGCAGAGCGTCGAGGAGGGCGCCGAGGCAGCGGTGCGTATCGCCACCCTTGGGCCCAACACGCCCACCGGCACGGTGACCGACCGCACCGGCGTGCTCCCCTGGTGACGGCGACAAGCCCGACGCCAGGACAGGCTTGGCAACCGTCCTCACTCGGCACACCGGACAGGCCCAGTATCGGCCACTTGTTCTCCAGCGTCACCGTGCCGCTCATATCGTCTCCTCAGTTCCGTGGTCAACCCGAGGAGAACATGATCGTCCGCGTGGTCAGATTCCACCGAAGGATCAAGACGCTCAAACGGCAAATGTATGGACGAGCTGGTTTCGACTTGCTCCACAAACGAATACTTCTCATTCGTTGACACATTCAGGACCAATCACGGAAATTGCTCCAAAACATTATTAAGCCTGAATCCACCGACGAGCCCGTGAGAGTCAATGCGGATGAAAGGCCCGAGCAAGCGCTGCTTCCAGACATGGTGTGACCGCTGGTCTACCCAGCTTTTCCACGATTGAAAGGTGTCGGGCCGCTTCCGGCGATTCGGTCAGGTTTCAAGCGATGGACGGCGGGCTGTGTCCGATAGTGTTGGCCCACAATCGAAGCCACGCAGCGGACCACGGCCAGTGAGTCGGTAGTCGCAGAATCGGTTTTCGTTGCGGCCGACACAATCGAGCTGGGATGTTGACGATCTTGCGTCGGAGCGTCGCACCTCGGGAATGAGAATACCGATCACCGGCAAGAACGCCGGTAGCTCGAAGCAGATTGTGGGCGATCGCCGCGCACAACACCCACGCGGAGTTCGCCCCGAACTTCCCCGACGGCATGTGTGCAAGTGGTCCGTCAATGAGATCGGCGAACACGGTTTCGATGATCGCGTGCCGACGGTGGGTGACATCTGCGTCGGCGGTGAGCCCGGTGGTGCTGGTGAAAAACGGGTGATACCGCCAGACGGGGAAACAACGCGTCCGGAAATCGCGCATCTTTGACTCGGCGCACGATCAACCGGGCGGTGACCGGGTTCTTGCTGGAAGCGAAAGCGGTGTAAGTGGTTTCGGCGACCTCGGCATCGGAAATCCAGGCACCGTGTCGGGGTCACGGACCGCGCCGGGATACTTCACGGGTGTCCAGGTTTCATCGGCAATCGAATCGATGGCGCGCGCGACGGCGGTGTTCTTGGCCATCACGACCGAGAATTCGACTTTCGCGCGCAAGCAGGCGGTCACGACGGAACGAGTGCCGTAGGCGGAGTCGCCACGAACGAGGATTGTGCCCGATCTGTACTTGTTTCTGCCGAATCGAGGCCGGTAGTAGTTGGTCACGCAGTGCCGACTACGGCAGCGGAACCGCCCACACCAGGGAGGTCCCACCGCTGGGCATCTTGTGGACAGTCAATGAACCTCCGCACTCGGTGGCGCGACTGCGGAGGTTGTCGAGTCCACTCGACGCCACCGAATCGGCGATGCCGATGCCGTCGTCGGTGATGTCTATTCGGATGTCGTCGCTGATCGAGAGCGCGACTTTCACAGTCCGTGCTCGGGCATGGCGAACGGTGTTACTGACTCCCTCCCTGATCACCGCCACCGCGTGATCGGCCATGGTCTGGTCGATGACCGACAGAGGACCGTTCACGCGAATAGTGATGCGCACGGATGAATCCGCGGACATTTCGTCGACGGCATCGTGCAGTCTGGCTCGCAGTGTCGACTCCGAGAGCGTGCTGCCCTGCAGGTGGAAGATGGCGTTGCGAACATCTTGGACAACTTCTTGCAGGTCGTCGATCGTGGCCGCCAATCGAGCTTTCGTAGTCTCGGAAGGGCTTTGCTGGGCGGTGACCTGCAACGAGAGGCCGGCGGCGAAGATACGTTGAATCACACTGTCATGCAGGTCGCGGGCGATCCGATCACGATCCTTGAGCACGTCGAGTTCACGTAATCGCCTCGCCGCATACGCCATTTGAAGTGCCACAGCGGCCTGGTCGGCGAAAGTGGTCAGCAATGCCAGTTGTTGTTCGCTGAAGGGCTCGGCGTTTCGCTCTCGCAGCGCCACCAGGACACCCGAGACCGAGTCCGGTGTCTGCAGTGGAGAGACCAACGCCGGCCCATACTGCATATGAGAGCCACGATTGACGTCGAATTCGAGGTGTTCGCCGCGGATAGAAGTACGAGTGAGGAAGGACCTGCCGATCGTCGAGCCGATCGCCGGAATCACGTGCCCGACAACTTCTTCCGGCGAATTGCCGTCCGCGACGGTGACGACCAGGTCGGAGTCCGGGCTGAGTGCATCGACTGGTTCGGCGATGAAGGTGCGGTCCGCACCGGTGAGTTGACGAGTTTGCCACGCGATCAGGCGGAGCACGTCCTCGACAGCGACTCCCGAGAGCAGTGCTTCACCTATTTCGCGGGTTGCCTCGAGCCAGAGTTGCCGCGAAGTGGATTCCTCGAACAGTCGTGCATTTTCTATCGCGACCCCGGCCGCGGACGCCAACACTTCGACGACCGCCTGGTCCTCCTCGGAGAAGGGGCCTCCCCCGAATTTCTCGGTGAGGTAGAGATTTCCGAACACGGTCTCACGGACCCGGACAGGCACGCCGAGAAAGGTGTTCATAGGCGGATGGTGGGGCGGGAATCCCACGGAGGAAGGGTGCGAGGACAGTGTCGTCATTCGTAGTGGCTGCGACTCGGTCACGATAGACCCGAGAAGGCCGCGACCAGTCGGCAGCGGACCGATGCGGGCGCGAGTGAGTTCGTCGATGCCCTCGTAGACGAACTGTGTGAGCTGGTCGTCGTGTCCGCGGACTCCAAGTGCGCCGTAGCGAGCGCCGACGAGCTCGATCGCGGCATGCACGATCGAGCGCAGCGTCTGTTCCAGATCAAGGCCGGCGCCGACGACAAGCATCGCCTTCAGTAGCCCATCGGTCCTCTCGCGAGCAGCTCGACTTTCGATGTGATCGTCGGGCAGCTCCGAGTGCGCGATGGCGTCGGTTTGCTCTGGCTCCGCGGGTACGGTGGGTTCCGTCATCGCCGGTTCAGTTTCAGTGTGCGTTTCGATGCGAACACCGCTGCTTGGGCTCGACGTTCCAAACCTAGTTTGGCCAGGAGCCGCGACACGTAGTTCTTGACCGTCTTTTCAGCGAGAAACATGCGCTCGGCGATCTGACGATTGGTCAGACCTTCCCCTAAAAGGGCGAGAAGTTTACATTCTTGATCGGTCAGGTCGCTCAGCTCGTTGTCCGCTTCATCAGCGGCTCGGAGTTTGCTCATCAGAGCAGCGGCGGCGCGATTGTCCAGCAGGGACTTTCCGTGGCCGACGTCTTTGATCGCCTTCGCCAAAGCCATGCCGGTGATGTCCTTGACGATATAGCCGTGCGCGCCGGCGAGAATCGCGTCAAGCATGGCCTTGTCTTCGTGAACGACGTCAGAATCAGGCACTTGACGTCGGGGAGTTTCGAATGCAGTTTCTTGCACAGTTCGATGCCGTCACCATCGGGCAATCGCACGTCCAGCACCGCCACGTTCGGGCGTAACGCTGGGATTCGAGCCAGAGCGTGCGCGTAAGTTCCTGCCTCACCGATCACGGTGAGATCGGGATCATTGTTGATCAAGTCGACCAGACCACGTCTGACCACTTCGTGGTCGTCAACGAGAAACACCGAGATCACAACTGTTCTCCTCTTCCCCGCCCCTCACCAGCCTACGGATCTCTCACTGGCGATCGGCGCCCTGAAGCTGATTATTCGAGGTCTTTTGTCACTTGTTCCGTACTTAAACTTCAGGGCTCCGGACGGCCGCTCCCCTCGGTCCCTCGATGTCGACAGACGAGCATCTCGAGGACTACTACTAAGTCCCCTTTTGGGACAACAGTGGCTTTCGGTGGCCGTTCGGCCCTACCTGATCGTCCGGTCGGCCGAGCATCCTTGGCGGGTAATTGAATTCACCTCTTCACCTGTAAAGGAAAGTTCGATGCACATGACGCACACCGTGACCCGATCGTCGAGGGAAAGAAGCTCCATCGCTTCGCGAATCGTCGAAGAGGAAGCGACTACAGATCCATACGGCCCCCGTCGTGCTGTGACGGTCGCACGGTTGGCGTTGGAGTTCGCGGGCCAGTTTTCCCTAGAAGGAGTGGAAATCGTCCTCGACGGGTGCATTCTCGACCTTTCCTGGGTGTCCTACGCAGCGATGCCCGAGTTGAGCGAACGGTTGGCCCGTCAACGCATCTCGAGCTACTGCCACAGCAAGAACAGAGGATTCAGGTGACACCACTGCCCTGGACTATCCGTGAATTGGCCTGCGGCAGCATAAGTGATCGTCGAGATTCGACCTCGCACGACACAAAAGCCAGCGCGGAGTGGTTCGTGTGCGGCGACGAAACCTGCGCCAGCGCGCACTTCACGAAACGCCCACGATCATGACGGCCGCGCCCCAGCCCGCGATCCCGGACGGACCCGACAACGACAGTAGCGGCCCGACCCACGACGAGCCGCACACCAGTGGCGTGTCGTCACGGCTGAACTGGCTACGCGCGGGCGTACTCGGCGCCAACGACGGCATTGTCTCCGTCGCAGGCCTCGTCGTCGGAGTCGCTGCCCTCTCCACCGATCGCGGCCCGATCCTGACCGCCGGAGTCGCGGGCCTCGTCGCCGGCGCGGTGTCGATGGCACTCGGCGAATACGTCTCGGTAAGCACCCAACGCGACACCGAACGCGCACTGCTGGCCACAGAACGCCACGAACTCGACCACACCCCGGACGCCGAACTCGACGAATTGATCGCGATGTACCAGAACAAAGGCCTGAGCGAAGAAACCGCCCGCCACGTCGCGGGGGAATTGACTGCTCACGATGCCTTCGCCGCACACGTCGACATCGAACTAGGAATCGACCCCGATGCATTGGCCAACCCGATCTCGGCGGCACTGTCATCAGCAATATCGTTCACCGTCGGAGCCATGCTTCCCTTGATCGCGATCCTCGCCCCACCGCCCGGGGTGCGGGTGCCGGTGACGTTCGTCGCTGTTCTGCTTGCGTTGGCTCTGACCGGCGCAGTCAGTGCACAGTTGGGCGGCGCCAGTCGCCGACGCGCGGTGGTTCGCGTGGTCGTGGGAGGGGCCCTGGCAATGATCATCACCTACGCCGTCGGCCAGTTACTCGGAGTGGCAGGGGTCTGACAGCATTCCGACCCGACCGTTGTCGTCGAGGTGGTGTGTGGCCTGTGGAACACCTCTCCGAAACGCGCACCGATCACCTGGTCAGCAGAGCGCCAGCCCGAACCGGCTTCGCCATCATCAGAATTCGAATACCAGGCGCGCGGTGACACGGCCGGCGAGAATGTCGTCGAAGCATTCGTTGACGTCGTCGAGTTTGCGCGAAACTGCAGATACGGTGGTTTTTCCGGCGGCATGAAGCTCGAGCACCTCGCGCAGATCCTCACGTGTGCCGACTATCGATCCCAGAACGGAGATACCCCCGACGACGGTGTCGAAGATCGGGATCGGAAACACACCATGCGCCGGCATCGAGACACAGACCAGTCGGCCCCCGCGCCGAAGTGAGCGGAACGCTTGGTCGAAGACGCTCGGAACGACCGCCAGCACGATCGCGACATCCGCACCGCCAAGCTTCTGGATCGCTTCAACGGGGTCTTCGGTCAGTGAGTTGACAGTGTGGTCCGCCCCCAATGTTGCGGCGAGCTTGAGCTTGTCGTCCTCGATGTCGATTGCCGTGACAAAACCTCCGGCGATCCTGGCGTATTGAACTGCCATGTGCCCCAAGCCGCCGACACCGAAGATCGCGACACGTTGCGCTGGCCTCACCCCACCGACCTTGACCGCCTTGTACGTGGTCACACCCGCGCAGGTGAGCGGGGCAGCATCGAACGACGAAATCGAATCGGGAACACGAACTACGTACTGTGCTTGCGCCACAGCATATTCGGCGTAAGCCCCGTCGATGGAGTATCCGCTGTTCTGCTGCTTCTCGCACAGTGTCTCCCATCCGGAGACACAGTGGTCGCACTCACCGCACGCGGAACCGAGCCATGCGATCGCGACACGTTGACCGATACGATCGCGGGAAACGTTCTCTCCTGCCGCTTCGATCACTCCGATACCTTCGTGACCGGGCACGAAGGGGACGGTGGGTTTGGCGGGCCAGTCGCCCTTCGCTGCGTGTATATCGGTGTGGCACAGTCCGCAGGCTTCGATCTTGATCAGAACTTGGTCCGGCCCAGGCGTTGGGATCGCAATGTCCTGGACGACCAGGGGTGCTCCGAACTCTGTCACTACTGCTGCTCTCATCGCGATCATCCTCAGATTGGGGTGGACTCGAAAAGTCGACGGCCGATCTCGGCGCCGCACCTACTGATGCTCCCGCGACCAAGCACAGCCCAAGTAGGGTCAGAGGTCACCCCGGCAGGTCGAAGGACCCCGAATGCTGAACACCCCAAAAGGTCGGGCCCATGATTTCCTGCAGTCATGGCCGCCCATTTGCCTATGATTCCCATTTCCGCACTGCCTATCGTCGAATCTCTCGCCGGAATCGCCTCAGGAGAACACTGGCATCACCGTAAGAGCGATGAGGTGCACCGCTGCTTCGGCGGTGCGGCCATGCATGTTGCCACTGGTGCGGCGGTGCCGACACCGGTGTTTCACCGGAACCGCGGTGCACTTCCGGGCGTATGTGTCCATGGCGGTCTTTCGGCCCTACTCGACTTAAGCAGCAACCGAGCACACTGGACAAACACGGCGGTCACGCGATGAACGACGACAGAACGGCGATGAGGAATCCCGGATGGACATCTCCCACACCCCCGTTGGCGTGCGAGCGCCCATGCCATGCAACACAATCCGTTTACCCACGCACTGGCCCACCCTACGAAAGGCGCTCACCGGTGTCTACGATCGCGATATCGCTGGGTTGCGGTGAGAGCCGTCGCGGAGCGGAAGCGCGACAGTCCATTTGGTGCCGATCCGAAAAACATTGAGCCACAATTTTTTTCGATCACCGTTGGCGAAGCAAAGAATCTGTGTTCACGTCCTCAGGTGCGAAACGAAGGAAGGTTCACACAGGACAGTGGCCCGCAGTTGCCGCTGGTGGATCATGTCCGAGAAAGGGGACCGAGATGAAGGTGTCGTCGTCGATGATGCATGTACGCGACTTGGATCGTTCTGTGCAGTTCTATCGTGATGTGTTCTCCTGCACTACGGGCCTGCGCACGCCGGACTCGGCGTTGCTCCTGACCCCTGACGGATTTCACATCTACATGCACGCGAAGTCTGCATTTCACCCCGTCGATGCCGGCATCACCGGAGTCCTCTACATCATGTGGTCCACCGACAGCGAAGACGAATTCACACAGATAGCGGAACGGATGCGCGCGCACGACGCGTCGGCATCAGTCTCGACGTCCGACGGGCTGACGCTTCTCGACGGACGCGACCCGGACGGAATCAGAATCGTCATCGCGTATCCGAGCCCGACGCAGTTCCCGCGCGAGGTGATCGCTGCCCGATTCCGCGGGTAACCACCCTCGCATGATTCGCAACCGGAAAGCTGTCGACACCGCCGCTGGCCGGCCACTTGCCAAGATGGTGGTGGGCCAGCGACCAGTCTGCAGGGCACTCTCTCTGACGGCGCCCTGCCTGCTATGTCGTCTCGTCGACAGGTTCGAGGGCCGTACCAGCTCAGCAGCGGCTCGATCTAGCGTGGCATCGCTTCGGCGTTCGCGCGGAGTGTGTGCAACATTTTCCTGCTCATCACGAAACCTATCGGTTCGACGATCGAGCATCCGAAAGCAAGGCGGCTGGCCCATGACTGTCCATGTGAGTATCTCCCCCGCTCGATCAGTCGTGTTCTGTCCGAGGTTATGGGACGTAGATGGAACGACCACAGAGCATGGTCGGCTATGTCTGGGCCTTCGCCGAGAAGAACCATTGTCGTGCCGCGTTTGATCATCGTCACGGTCAGAGGGGGTGATTTCGGGTGCAGAGCTACCTTGTCACCCACTTCGAGGAGTTGGAAGTCGGGATTGATACCTGCCGCACTCGTGATGTTACATCCCACCATGTTCTCCAGTCCGCGATAGCTGTAGAAACCCGCACGTTGTTGGCCTATTTGAATCAGCCACGGCCACAACTGATCTGCTGCGGAATCGACAGTGATCGCGTGTGTGTACGACCATGACGCGTTCGGGACGAACTCATCCCCGGGAAGCGTCTCTGCGATCTCCGATGCCGTCGCACCCCAGCCAATTCTCCACCGACGCAACGGCCTCGATGCAAGTATGTGAAAAGCAATGAGACCAGCACCGCCGATCGATTCCGCAGCCTCATTCATTCCGCGCCCACATCCTCGTGCTGCCCAGCCGAGACGCGGCTGGTTTCGCTCCAGGCCCCTCGGGCACCGAACTCGCCTGTGCACCCCGCTGTCGTCGACGCGACTTTCGGCCACGCCTCTGCAGAGGTGGTTGTCGGATCCGCGACTGCACCGATTGCCGCGAAAGCGGCATTCGACCAGGCAAGCGGGTGGAGCGCTTCTGGGTCGGCGGCGAATACTGTGGTCACAACGGTTGGCAGCACATGTGCAGGACTGTGGTCGATGGTCGTCACGGGAGCCTCAATTGTTTTGTCTTCGAATCGGTTCGACACCAGTTTTGGGTGCGGTCTACGCGTCTCGACGTCTGAGCATGTAACCGGCGAAGCCGATCAAGAGTACGGTCCAGATCACCGCGACGCCGAAACCTTGCCATGCCGAGAGCAGATCTCCGGGGGCTTGCTTCGGTGAGGCGATCAAGCTCCCGGCCTGCGAGGGTAAATAGGCGTGGACGTGCTGCCCGATACTGCCGGGCAGCAGCTGAGCAAGGGGCGCCAAAACGAGAACGAAACCGATGATGCCGGTGACGGCTCCCGCTGTGTGGCGGACGAGAGCGCCGATCGCGATCGCTATCACTCCCAGCACCGAAAGGTACAGACCCGCACCGACTACGGCTCGCAGGACACCCGGATCACCCAACGACACCGACACACGCGACCCCATCACCGCCGATCCGACAAAGAACGCCGGAAAGGCCGCGAGCTCGCCGACCACGAAGACCACAACCATGAACAGTCCGGACTTGGCGGCCAGGACCGGTATCCGCGCAGGAACCGCCAGCAGGCTCGCTCTGATCGTTCCGCTGGCATACTCGCTGGTCATGACGAGAACGCCGAGGACACACACCGCCAGCTGTCCGAGCTGAAAACCGGCGCCGAGAATCTGGCGAGTAGGGTCGGCCACAATCTGCATTTGGGCCAGCGGATCGACTCTGTCCCAGTACGCCACGGTAAACCACGTGAACAGCGCAGTGAAACCGACAGTGACGACAACCAGCAGCGACAGGGACCAGATCGCCGAGCGGAGCGATACGAGTTTGGTCCACTCCGATTTCAGCAATCCCACAAAATTCAGGCTGCTGAGGTGCTGCGCAGGCGCAGCGGGTTCGTCATGGAACGCGGAGATACTCATCTCGCGGCGCTTTCTGTGGCGAGAGGCATCAGCGACCGCTCGTGGGGCGTCATTGCAGGGTGGGTGAGGTTCATGAACGCTTCCTCCAACGTAGCCACTTCCGGTGTCAGCTCGTAGATCGCGATGTGATGCTGATTGGCGAGTTCGCCGACACGCTGAGCGGAAATATCACGCACGGTGAGTGCGCCGTCATCACGCGCGCCGGTATGCCCGCCGGCCGAGGCGATACGTTCGACGAGTGCCGGCGAATCGGATGACCTCACCAACACCGAGGTGTGGCTGCTTCGAGCGACCAATTCCTTGGTGGTGCACTGTGCTATCAGTTTTCCGTGATCGATCACGACGAGGTTGTCAGCGGTTTGCGCCATTTCGCCCATGAGATGGCTGGAGACGAACACAGTTCTTCCCTCGCTTGCGAGGTGCCTCATCATGGAGCGCATCCAGAAGATGCCGTCTGGATCCAATCCGTTGATCGGTTCATCCATGATGAAGGTCGTCGGATCCCCCAAGAGTGCTGCTGCGATTCCCAAACGTTTGCGCATACCGAGCGAAAAGGAACCCGCACGTTCTCCCTCGACGTCACGGAGGCCGACGAGATCGAGGACCTCATCGATACGGTGCCTCGAAATAGACTGTGTTTGAGCGAGATAGAGCAGATGGTTGTACGCCGATCGACCTGGGTGAACAGCCTCGGAATCCAAGAGTGTGCCGACTTCACGCAAGGGCTGACGGAGCTGGGTGTAGTTCAGGCCGTTGATGTGGGCGTGTCCATGACTTGGGTAGTCGAGCCCGACGATCAATCGCATCGTGGTGGACTTGCCTGACCCGTTCGGTCCGAGAAACCCTGTCACTGAACCGGATTCGACTTCGAAAGACAGGTTGTCGATCACAAGCTTGTCGCCGTAGCTCTTGCTGAGCTCTCGAACTTCGATCGTGTGGCTCATCACGGCCTACCAGAATTCGGTTGCGCAGACGCTGTCGGTGCGGTGCAGATCGTTCCGGGCCATGTATCGGTCGCACAGGCCGCGGCCTCGCGTTCCTCATCGCTGGCACTCACGTGAAATTGCGGGCTGCGATCGCGCATCCCCTCGGCTCCCGGAGTTGCTGTAAGCCTACGCATATGGGTTCCTTCGTCGGAGGGATGAACTGAGGGAGCGGACAGGGTCTGTGGTAATCGGCAACGCTGTCAGGAGACCGGTATCTCTTCGGTCTCGCGATGAACCTCGATTCGACAGTCCTTCACCACAGCGGCGACGGCAGCAACTGCGACCAGAACAGGTGCCGCTATGGCGACCACGACGCCAACCGTGACCGGAATCTCGAAAATAGTGTGGTCATGGTCGTTTTTCACCACAATTCTTCGGACGTTGCCATCATGTAGCAGCTTTTTCACCGCATCAGTGACCTCAGCTCCCTGAACCTGGAAGCTGTTCGTAGGAGGAGCGGCGCCCATGGATCCGTTTACTGAATTTCCCTGTTCCTGCATAGTCGACATTCCGTTCTGTACCAACGCACGATGTGGACGCGGTGCGATATCGGGGCGCCGGGTAGCCGATCGACTACCCGTCATCAGTGTCGAGGACGGCATATCGCGTGCGTAGAGTCTTTGTACCTGCGGGGCAGTTCTTTACGGATGCAGATGTCGAGCGCCGCACAGCACTAGTGAGCTCGGGGCTCTCGAACTGATGATGACCTTCGCCCAGACCGTGGGCACCTACTCGCAGTGGCAGGGTCTTTCGGCAGTCCGCACCACTCGGCCCCGCTGGTCGTCGTGGTGACCAGTGACCCTATGGTCGGGTCGCTGAACCGGCGATCATCACAGGATGGACAGAGCGCGAGCGGGAACTGAACGCGCCGACACGTCGGCGTCTGGGCCGGCCACGATGCTGGGTTGGCGCGTCCTTGAACCCACGTCGATCCATGCGCACCCTATGACGTTCGGGCGCATTCCGCGGCCCACGATTCTGCCTGACGAGCTTCTCGTCAGAGTCGTCGCGTGCGGGGTCTGCCGGACCGATCTTCACGTCAGTGAAGGGGACCTCCCCATCCACAAATCCGGTGTGGTCCCCGGTCACGAGGTCGTCGGGTTGGTCGAGGAAGTGGGAGCTTCTGTATCCGGATTCGCATTCGGTGATCGAGTCGGGGTGCCATGGCTGCACTCCACATGTGGCAGCTGCCGTTTCTGTGTGCGGGGGGCCGAAAATCTGTGCCCGAATTCCACGTACACGGGCTGGGACGTCGACGGCGGATACGCCGAATACATTTCCGTTGCTGCAGCATTCGCGCTTGCGTTGCCTTCGGGCTACAGCGACGTCGAGTTGGCGCCGTTGTTATGTGCTGGCATCATCGGCTTCCGCGCTCTCGAACGCACCGATCTGCCCGAAGGTGGGCGTCTGGGTATCTACGGTTTCGGAGGTAGCGGGCATCTGGCGGCGCAGATCGCGATGGCACGAGGATGCGAAGTGCACGTGATGACGCGCAGTCCTTCGGCGCGCACACTCGCACTCGAGTTGGGCGTGGCCTCCGTTCAAGGCTCGCACGATCGACCGCCCGTGCCGCTCGATGCGTCGATTCTGTTCGCCCCTGTCGGCGACCTGGTTCCTGTTGCGCTCGAGTCCTTGGATCGAGGGGGTGTTCTGTCGATCGCCGGTATTCACCTGTCGAACATCCCGCCGATGAACTATCAGCGGCACCTCTTCTACGAACGTCAAGTGCGCTCGGTGACAGCCAACACCCGCGTCGATGCCGTCGAGTTCCTTGATTTTGCGGGCCACCATCATCTGGATGTCAGGGTGCAGCGGTATCCGCTCGCCGACGCGGATCGCGCGCTCATGGACCTGGCTGACGATCGTGTCACCGGTGCTGCGGTGCTGGTGTACTGATGAGCCGGTCCGCGTTACCTGTTACCTCGCTCGATCCGTCGAAGGCGCCCGACGAATACGGTGCGGCTGAGGCGTCCGTCGCCGAGTTCGCGGACGTACTCGCGTTGTTGGATACCACCTCGGCTGGATTGACTAGCGCAGAAGCATCACGGCGGCTCGCCGAGTACGGCCCCAATGCCGTCCGCTCGCATCGCGTCAGTGCCACCGCGGTCCTGGCCCGTCAACTGAAAAGCGCGATCCTTGCGCTCCTCGCTGTCACTGCGGTCATCTCGTTCTTCTTGGGCGACCGAAACGATGCCGTCATCATCGGCATCATCTTGACGGCGAGCATCGGGCTCGGATTCACCAACGAATACCGGGCGGAGCGGGCGAGTGCAGCGCTCCATTCGCAGGTACGGCACACGGCGGTGACACTACGAGACGGATCCGCGACGGAGGTCGACGTCGCCGATCTGGTACTCGGCGACATCCTTCGCCTCACTTTGGGGTCGGTGGTTCCCGCGGACCTGCGGCTGATTGCCGTCAACGGACTCGAGTGCGACGAGAGCATGCTCAGCGGAGAGTCGCTTCCAGCACCGAAATCGTTGTCTCCGTTACCTTACAGCCCCATCCCGCTTTCCGCTTTGTCCACGAAAGTGACCGGGGCACCATTCATCTGCCCAAGGACGACAATGACTATTCCGCGTCAAGCACCACGCTCTGACAGTATTCCCGGGTCTGACGCCCGAGCCACCACTCTGCCACTTGCAGCGCTTCTCCCTCTGACTGCGACGGCATTCCTCGCCATCGTCACCGAGACACTTCCCGCCGGACTGCTCTTACAGATCTCCTCGGGACTGACCATCAGTGAATCCGCAGCCGGTCAGATGGTGAGCGTGTATGCGCTGGGTGCTGTCATCGCTGCGATTCCGGCCATCACTCTTACGCGAGGTTTGCGGAGAAAACCGATCCTGCTGGCAGTCGTTACGGGGATGCTCCTCGCGAACACCATCACCGCGGTCGTCGACTCGTTCACCGTTACGTTGGTCGCACGATTCGTCGCCGGAGCATTTTCCGGTGTGCTGTGGGGCATGCTCGCCGGCTACACCCGGAAGATCACTCCAGCAGCGAAGACTGGAAAAGCACTCGCCATCGCGATGGCCGGCACGACAATTGCGTTCTCCATCGGCACACCACTGGGGACCTACCTCGGATCGGCGCTCGGGTGGCGCTGGGCATTCACGATCTTGGCCGTCTTCTCCGCGATTCTCCTCGTCTGGATCGTCGGCGCCGTTCCTGACGCCCCCGGGCAGGAACAGCAGACCCGCACACCGCTCCAACGCGTTGTCACAGTCCCCGGTGTCGCGATCATACTGTGCATCGTGTTCGGATGGTTTCTCGCGCACAACATGCTGTACACCTACATCGCGCCCTTCCTGACCTCCGTCGACGCCGGATTACGGGTCGACGTCGCCCTTCTCGTCTTCGGCTTCGCATCCGTCGGCGGTATCGTGCTCACCGGCTCGATCATCGACCGGGCACTGCGCAAGATGGTGCTGCTCAGCTTGACCGCATTTGCCGCCGGAACACTGGCCCTCGGCCTGGCAGGCGGAAACACCCTGGTGCTACTTGTCGCCGTGATCCTGTGGGGCGGAACCTTTGCCGGAGCATCGACCCTGCTACAGACAGCAGTGTCGGACGCCACCGGACCCGACGCAGACGTAGCCAACTCCATGTTGACCACGGCCGCGAACCTCGCGATCTTCAGCGCGGGGACGACCGGCGGAATCCTTCTCGACAACGCCGGCCCCGGATTGTTCCCGTGGGCGGCACTGGCAGTGATCGTCGTCGTCTTCGCTCTCGCGTTCGCCGGGCGTCGCGCGGCAATCGTTCCCGGTCGCCGCACCGACCGACTGCCGACATCTTCGTCCTGATCGACTCATCTGAACCACATCCAAAACCACTGATTTGCAACAATATTGGAGGAATCCATGACTACCCCCACCGAGCTGATCATGTGGGAGGGCAGCGTACGCACCCTGACCTACCGCGAACAACTCGAAGCAACAGCCGAAGCCGGATTCGATTCACTGGCACTGACACCCGCCGCATTCCTGACGGCAATCAACAGCGGCCTCGGCGCTACGGGCGTGAAGAAGGCAGCCGACGACAGAGGCATCGGACTGCACCTGGACACCGTTACAGGTTGGGCACCGATCCGCGTTCCCAGTGGTGCAGACGACGCGCTGGTCGCGCGTTTCGATTTCACCGTCGAGCAGTGCTTGGAACTGGTCGACGCACTCGACCTCCGCTCCCTGCTCGCCGTTGCGGTATTCGATCACGATACCGTGCCCACGGACACTCTGGTACGAGGTTTCGCCGACCTGTGCGATGCCGCGCTGACACGCGAAATCCCCGTCAACCTCGAGTTCATGCCGTTCTGGGGCGTTCCCGACCTGGCCGCAGCCTGGAACATCGTCGAGCGCGCACAAAAGCCCAACAGCGGCTTGATTGCTGGACACCTGGCATTTCGCGCACAGCGGGCAAGACCTAGCCCTCCTGGCTGGTATCGACGAAGACGTCACGGTCAATCTGCAACTCGCCGACGGCTTCCAGGCACCGGACGGTGCGGATCTCGTGGAGTTGACCTTGCACACCCGCGATCTCCCGGGTCAAGGAAGCCTCGACCTGGAGAGTGTGCTCGAGGTCGTCCAGAAACGTCGATCGGTCGGCACCGCTGGACCTGAAGTGTTCTCCGACCGTCTGGACACCGAATCGGCACAGAACGCCGGGCGACTTCTGGGTGCGTCTACTCGCCGCGCTCTGGGCATCGACGGCAACTGAACGGCTCGAAACTCCAACCAAACCCTGCGCACCACGCGCCGGACTCCTTCACCTGGAAAGCAGAGTGAACATGAAGCTGAACAACAAAGTTGCCGTCGTCACGGGAGGGGCTGGTGGCTTGGGAATCGAGATCTGCCGAGAACTGGCCCGCCAAGGCGCACACGTCGCGATACTCGACCGCCCCGATGTCATCGATGCCGCTTCGCAACTGAACGTGAGTGATGTCGACGGCTATCCAACTGGCCGTCGACATCACCGAGAACGCAACCGTCGAAGCGGCTTTCAGCGAGATCCAGAATCGACTGGGGTCGATCGACATCCTGGTGAACGCAGCCGGCATCACCGGTACCTCGCGCCCGACCCACGAAGCCACCGAGAAAGATTTCGACGACGTCTTCGCGGTCAACGTCAAAGGCACGTTCTTCTGCTCCAAATACGCCATCCAAAGCATGAAACGCCACAAAACGGGGGGCGCGATCGTCAATATCTCCTCCACCTACGGAGTTGCGGCGAATGCGGACATTCCGCTCTACCATGCAACGAAAGCAGCGGTCATCATGATGGCGAAGACCGACGCAGTCACCTATGCGTCCGATGGAATCCGCGCCAATGCAGTGGTTTTGGGAACGACACGAACGCCTATGTCACAGGCTGCGATGTCGATCAGTCCCGAAGGCGCCGCCTACCTGCAAAACCTGATCGACCTACACCCACTCAAGCGGCAGGCAGAACCGGAAGAGATCGCGAAGGCAGTGGCCTTCCTTGCCGGCCCCGACGCCGGTTACATCACCGCAGCAGCAATCCCTGTAGACGGCGGCTACACCGCAGTCTGATCGAGCCGGAAAGCAGCGATACATATCCAGAACCTGCAGGGCCGAGAGGCACCCCGGATAATCCTCTCGGCCCTGCCGTCGCGCATGGTGTCCTATCGAGCACAATCTCACCAGATCATCACGCACTGCGTGTGGCTGTACTACAGGTTCGCGTTGAGCTTGTGCGACGTCGCGGAACTGATGCTCGCCCGCGGCATCGTCGTCTCACACGAGACGATCCGCACGTGGTGCGCGAAGTTCGGGTCCGAATACGCCCGTAGCCTGCGCCGACGCGCTCCCGAACCTGACGACACCTGGTTTCCCGGCGAGGTGTTCGTCAAGATCGGCGGCATCCGGAAGTACCTGTGGCGGGCAGTCGATCAGGACGGCAACGTCCTCGACGTCCTGGTCCAGTCACGCCGCCACACAAGGCGGCGAAACGCTCCTTCGGCAAGCTGATGCGCAAGCAGGATCGGGTGTCGAGGGTGCTGGTGACCGACAAGCTTTCCAGTTGCGTTGTGGCGCATGGGGAGTTGATGCCATCGGCCCAACACCGGCGCTCGAAGTATGTCAACAACCGGGCTGAGAACTCGCACCAACCGACCAGGCAGCGAGAACGCGCAATGAAGTTCTTCCGCTCGCCCGTTGCGGCACAACGGTTCCTGGCGGTGTTCAGCGCGATCTCGCCGCACTTCCGACCCGGTCGGCACAAGCTCACCGCGAGCGATTACCGCTCCGAAATGACCGACCGATTCGCCACCATGACGTCACTGGCGTACCCGACGCCCGAAAACCGGTTTTCCACCAATAGTATCCGCCCCACCATACCCGAATACTGTTGAATCCCAATTGCATTAAGTCAAGTTGGCAGAGCCCTGTATGCCCCGCTACATCTTGTGTCTCATCGGATCATCCGTGGATCGACTCATGCACTCCGGATCCGGAAGAGCCGGTAAAGCTCTCCGGCTCGATCCAAAGCCAGAAGTGAGTTGTCGAGAATCTCCGGGGAACTATGGCAAGTCCGTCGATAACCGGAACGCGACGACGCCGTCAAGGTTCGCGGTTATCTGCTGCGCAGGCGAGTCGGGGCACTTGTACAGACGACTTAGAAAAATGACACGTGGATCACCAGGGGACGACGCCCTCATCGTCGAAGAAACCACCACGCGGCCCGCCATCGGGCAGCGTAGCGAGCCGGATCGCGATCGCAGCACCCTGCTCCGGCGTCCGCAACCCGGCGAAGCCCGTGAAATCAGTCGCCACGTAACCGGGACAGCTGGCGTTCACCATCACGTTCGTATCAGCGAATTGGCGGGCATACTGCGCAGTGATGCTGTTGAGCATTGTTTTCGACGCTGCATACGCAGCCATGATCGGGCCGGTCTGCAGCGTCAACGAGCCCATATTGCTCGACATATTGACGATGCGCGGAGACTCTGCGTGCCCGAGCAGCGGGAGCATCGCGTTGGTCACCCGAACAACCCCGAACACGTTTGTGTCGAGGACCATTCGAACGACGTCGAGGTCGAGCGTCGTCGGATCCTGCGCGCCGCCGTCGGTCCGGCCTGAAATACCCGCATTGTTGACGAGCACGTCGAGCCGCCCGCTCGTCTGCTCAATGGTCGCCGCCGCAGCAGCAACGCTGTCATCGGAGGTGACGTCGAGAGCGACCCCGAACGCGTCCACTCCCCCAGCACGCAGACTCTCGACGGCCCGCTCGCGTCTGGCATGGTCGCGAGCTCCTACCACGACCCTAAAACCCATCGCCCCGAGACCCTGAGCGATGGCGAAACCGATTCCCTTGTTCGCGCCGGTGACCAGCGCGGTCTTGTTGTTGTTCACTCGATCTATGCTCGGCCATCCGCGCACTCTCCGTCCAATACCGAATCAGCCCGCTGTGATACTCACCAGGTATCAGTCAGTAAGCTCTTTACGTGGACGATCTCGAGACCCGCGAGCTTCGATACTTCGTCGCCGTCGCGGAAGAATTGCACTTCGGACGCGCTGCCGATCGGCTCTCGATCTCCCAACCGCCGCTCTCGCGCGCGATCCGCCAACTCGAGCGACGGCTCGGCGTCCAACTCCTGGAGCGGGATCGTCGCGGCGTGGCACTCACCGACGCCGGCAGAGTACTCCTTCGCGAGGCCACAGTAACCCTCGATGCCCTCGCCGCCGCAGCGCGCCGGACCCGGCGTGCCGGAAATCCGAAGCGCCCGCTGGTACTCGTGACAAAAGCCGGAGCGTCCCACGAACTGCTAAGCCAGCTCCTCGACATGTTTGCGAGTGAACCCGATACGGCACCAATCGAAATCCTCCTGTGTGAGGTCGGCGAGCAGGCGGGGTTGCTCCGCGACGGACACGCCGACGTGGCGCTCATGCATCGCCCGTTCGACGACCTTGTCGGGTTCGACACCGAAAACCTCTGCGTCGAAGGACAAGTCGCGATCCTCCCCGCGCGACATCCGCTCGCATCGCGCGATCAACTCACGTTGGCCGATGTCCGCAACGTGCCGGACCTACCGATCGCTCGATGGCCCCGACTCGACGGGACGTACCCGGACGGACCCGGTCCGGAGGTACACACTCAGTCGAAACTCGCCCAGCTCGTAGCACTCGGCAAAACACTGCTTGTCATCCCTGCCTCCAGCCGCGCCTGGCAGTGGCCCGAACACGTCGCGGTGCCCGTCATCGACGCACCGAACGTCACCACGGTGATCGCCTGGCCGCCAAACAGTCGCTCCCAGGCGGTTGCCGCACTCGTCCGCTCAGCGGCCAAGCTCCACCACACCGAATCAGCAGCTCGATGACACTACTCGTGCCTCCGTCCCCTCTGTCCGTTCCCTGTTTCGTTGGCCCTGTCGATAACCACGCCGGCGCGTCCTGACCCGATCACTTGCATCAGCCTTGAACGGTGGACGGATGGCAATGTCGCCGATTTCGACATCGCGGGTCTGCTCAATCACAAACGCGATAGCCGCACAAACGCGATAGCCGGCGCAACAGCTTCCGGCGCGATCGCGAATTCGTTCATGCTCGGCTGGATCTGATCGCGAACCTGGGCGTCATCGATAGAGCTGGCCAGATCGGTACGATCAAATCCCGGCGACACCGACGTTGTCCGCAATACACCGTCCCGCGACTCCTGCCACAGTCCCTCCAATGGGGTGCGGGCGGCATTCTTGGTTCCGACATAGACCACCGGAGTCGGGATGATCTTCAGACCGGACGTCGACACCCGTGGTCACGAGGAAGATCGGACTACTCATGGCCGAGCGAGGGATCGAAGTGACGTACAAGCCTCGTCTGATCGTTCCGGGCTACCGCCACATCGATTTCGTCGAGGTCATCCAAAACTCGAGCTGGCCCGAATAGGTCAATCGAGGCAAGAAGAACCGGATACCACGGGAGCGACCTTTTCTCCGGTCAACCTTTGTGGATGGTCTTCGGCCGCTCCCTCACTCTCGCTCCTTACGCGTCGGTGAATTGTCCGCCTGCGGGCACGTGGCATCCATTTGTGCTCGGGACTTGAAAATTGGGGCCGGAGGGGAGGTCGCTGAGGACTCTCAATGATCAACTGGACTTTTGTCAGTACCTGGTTGCGCGAGCCCAGCTGGCCGGCGACGACGATGCAGTCCGGCGATTCACCGAGCGTTGAAAACTGGTGATCAAACAGATAGGCAGCATGAGAACCCACCTTCGCCTGGTGTTAGTGCAGGGAAAGGCCCGCCCTCCGGGGACGGCCGGTGGGCGGGCCGGGCGCGGCGGAATCCGCCCACACGAAATCGCCGCAACAAGCACTAGATGCCCACCGTCGAACTAATCCAAACCCGTTGCACGACAAAGCTCCTCAGCGCAGTGTTCTAGTCGGTATGCCGTAGCCGGGAGTTGAGGGTTCAGATAGGCGGCATTGCTTCACATTCAGATTGAATCGCACCGGCGAGTCCGGAGAACTCGGGGTACATCACTTACTGATTTGAGAACTCCGCGATTCGCGTAGTTCTGTGTTCACCGTAGTAGAACGCCTCAAGTTCGGCCGGTGGAACGTCTCCGCAGTGCCCGTAGAGGCGTCGGTGGTTGAACCTGAATCGCACCGGCGAGTCCGGAGACTTTGTTCGGTCGCAGCCAGAAGGGCGCTGTCAAGTTGTTAGGAGTGCAGCGTGCGAGACTCCCACCAACCGCACCAGCAACATGAACGCGCGATAAAAGGGTTCCGTACTGTCGGCTCAGCGCAACGGCTTCTGGCCGCTTTCAGTCGCACCTCCCCGCACTTCCGACCGCCCGCCACCGTATGGGCGCCGCCGATCACCGCAGTGAACTAGCCGACCGATTCCAGGTGTGGGATCAGATTACCGAGTTGGACTCGGTAGCCGGAGTAACGCTCCGCTGATGGCTAATCACCGACTGACTCGACCGTCCGAACACCGAAGTCGACGAGTACCTCACCACATGGGAACTGACGCCGCAGATCACACGGTTGGATATGTTGAGGCGGGCGGCTTACATAGGAAGCAGACAGGGATTTATACGCACTGAACAAACGGGGCATGTCGATCTCGGCAATCGCCCCCGACACACACCTGCAAGAACCGCAGGCCCACGGTGCCCGCGCCCGACCCATTCGAAAGACCCGTAAACTACCGCGCCCGCCTACTCGCTGTCCCCCGATCCGAGGATAGCTGTGGAACTACTGGAAACCTTCACCGCTGCCACGGCAATGTGCCACCTACGCGGATGTACAGATCGGAACCGGGAAACAGTAGCGGCCCGGCACCGACATCCTGCACGATCTCGGGTATCACTGTGTCGACGATCCGCCGCGACTCCATGACGTCGGACACTGAGTCGAATGCGCAGAGGGAGTGCAGCTGACTCCAGGTCGGCGGGAGCAACATGGAGGTGCCGTCACACCATGATTGAATCGCGTCCGTAGGCGACATCCATTCCGCAGCATCGGCTTCCGATGTCGCATCGTCTGCTATCTGCCCGGCTGGTAGGGCAGCAACGAAGAAGCGAGTGTCGTATCGACGCGGTTCCACTGACGGCGTGATCCAGTTCGACCAAGGTTTGAGCATCCCGCTGAGAACGATCAGCTTTTCTCGCCGGAGATAGTCCGAGAACGAAAGCTTGTGGCGTTCGAGCATCTCGCGACCCTCGATACCGCCTGGAGGTGTACTCACTGCACCGTCCGCGCTGGGCCCGGCGAGCAGTACACCGCATTCCTCGAATGTTTCGCGGACCGCAGCGAGGACCAACTGCCTGGACGTTGCGGAGTCTGTCCCCCACTGTCGCCCCCACCATTCGGGACTTGGACCGCTCCAACCGATGTCCGGAGAGCCGTCGGCACTGTCCACGCGCCCGCCCGGGAACACCGTCATTCCACCGGCGAACGCCATACCCTTTACACGGCGTTGCAGGAATACTTCGATGCCACTCGCACCGTCGCGTACAAGGATGACCGAGGCCGCGTCCTTAATCGGAGCGGCGGCTCCATCCAGGGATCTCGGGTTGGTCTTGATTTCACTATTCATCCGAGTCCATCTGTCTTTCCGATGATTTTCTTCATGATCTCCGTCGTACCGGCGAAGATGCGAGTCACTCGTGCATCTGCATAGAAACGCGAAATCGGGTACTCCTCCATGTATCCGTACCCTCCGAACAATTGCAGACACGAATCGACCACGCGGCCTTGGAGTTCGGTACACCACCACTTCGCCATGGCTGCCTGCTCGGAGGACAGTCGACCATCGATCAGGTCGACTGTGCAGCGGTCGACAAAAACCTGAGCGATTTCGATTTCCGTTCGCATTTCGGCGACGGTGAACGCAGAGTTCTGGAACGATCCGAGCTTCTGGCCGAAAGCCGTACGCTGCGTGAGGTATTCGATTGTCATGTCGAGCGCTGCCCGCGCAGCAGCCACTCCGTGGATGGCCGTGTTAAGTCGCTCCTGACCGAGATGGCGTGCCATCAGAGCAAAACCGTCACCTGCAGATCCGACAAGATTGGTTGCCGGAACGCGAACATCGGAGAAGAACAATTCGGCTGTGTCCTGGGAGTGCATCCCTAGTTTCTTGAGGTTCCTGCCGCGTCCGAACCCGGCCATTCCACGCTCGATCATCAACAACGAAAGACCTGCGTATCGCTCGGGGCCGGTACGCACTGCCGCGAGTACGAGATCTGCATTGATTCCGTTGGTGATAAAGATCTTCGAACCGTTGACAACGTAATCTTCGCCATCACGAACTGCGCGGGTAGTGATACCTGCGAGGTCGGACCCAGCTCCCGGTTCGGTCATCCCCACCGCGAGGATCGCCTCACCGCTCGCCACACCCGGCAACCACCGGTCCTTCTGCTCGCTAGTCGCGTGATCGAGAAGATACGGAAGGACAACATCGTTGTGCACGGTGATTCCCTGACCGATCCCGGTAAGTCCGAGCCTCGAACATTCCTCGTTCAGGACGACGCTGAAGCGATAATCGACCGGCCCCATTCCGGAATGCTCCTCGGCGATGCCGGGACCCAGAAACCCCGCTGCTCCTGCCTTGCGAAATATCTCCGCGGGTATGGATTGATCCCGTTCCCACTCTGCGTCGTGCGGGACTACTTCCCGCTCGAGGAACGACCTGAAACTTCGACGGAGGTCGTCGTGCTCGGTGTCGAACAAGTTCCGCTGGATAACCGTACGGGACTGGTTGGGCATCGTAGATGTCATAGATGGGGATGCCTTTCGGGATCTGGAGGGCTGCGACCGCGCTGCGGTGTCTGGCAGGTCAGGGTCGGAGTATCAATCTGATTGGGTCATCGATCTTCTCGTCGAGTCGGCGGATCGCGTCGGCGGCTTCCTCGAGCGGTAGAACGCCGCTGATCGAGCCCGACAGATCGAGGCGACCCCACGAGACAAGATCGATCAGTTCGGGGACGTCACTGTAGTCCTGACCGAAATGGCCGCGGACCGTGTGCTTGAAGACGCTGAAGTCCACGCTGTTCTCGATCGTGATCGGCCGGCCGCTCAGGCCCACCAGGACGATCCGACCACCGTATGCCAGGCTGGAGAGCGTCTGCTGCTGGGCGGCGGACACGCCTGCAAAGTCGAGAGCAAGGTCGAGCATTCGCCCCCGGGTTGCGTCTTTCAGCTGCGCTAAGAAGTCGGCAGCAGTAGGGTCTAGCGCCGCGTCGGCACCGAGCGCCAGCGCCCGATCACGGGCCACCAGCAGCGGGTCGACCGCAACAATGGGTGCAGCACCGACCAGTCGCAAAAGTTGGATGGCATGGGCACCGAGTCCGCCCACACCCCACACTCCGACCGACTCCCCCGCTCGCACTTGGCCTGTGGTGCGAATCGCGCTCCACGGAGTGGAGACGGCATCGGGGATGATCGCTGCCTCCTCGAAGGCGAGCCCGGTGGGGATCGCGACCAGCGTCGAGGCCGGGGTCACAACGTACTCTGCCCAGCCACCGTCGTAGTCGACGCCGAGTGTGCGCGGTCCGTCGGACCGCAAAACCAGTGGCTGCAACGCGACACGATCGCCAACGGTCCAGCCCGCGACGCCCTCGCCTATCCGGGCCACGGTACCGGCCACCTCGTGACCCAGCGTTACCTCACCTGTGCGGATGTGGCGAGGCTTGATCAGCCCCTGGGCGATATGGACATCCGAGAGACAGACGCCAGCTGCCTCCACCCGGACGAGAACCTCGTCGTGCCCAATTTCCGGGACGGGGACCGTCCTCAGCGCCAAAGTCCTGCTCTCGACGTCGAACCGCATCGCGCGCATCGAATCATCGATCTCGAGTTCAATAGTCTCCACCATGGCTCGACTTTCCCACGCCGGAGCGGCCCGTTCCGCAGCTCGTTCCGTGGGCCGGAACCTGGTGGGCCGTGGTTCTAGGGCGATGCGAGCAACGAGGGACTTGCGAGCTCTCCGGCGAGCAGCAGGAATTCTTGCACCGACGCGCGACTGGCAGCTGCCGCACGGTAGCGGGTGAGCTCGCGCTCGAGTCGCCCCGTCTCCGAGCCGTTGAAAATCAACATCTTGGTATCTGAGGAGATCGGCGAGGTGATTTCGGTGAAAACCCGCCGCCGATCGTCGGCGTAGCGGTCGAGAACGACCTCGTCGGCTTCGCCGCTGGCCATTGCGCCGAGCACCTCGGTTGCGGCCAGGACGTCGAAGAAGGAACCCACAAGTCCGAACCCGCTCGTGGGTGCAGTGACGTGCGCCGCGCCGCCGACCAGGAGGACTCGTCCTACTCGGAACGTGTCGGCGACCCGCTGATGCATCCGGTGGGCCACCCATGACTCGACGCGGGGATCGGCGCCGTCGGGCAGAACGTCTGCGAACACCGCCTGCATGCGTGCTTCGATCGACTCCTCCGGTAGCCGTTCGTTCTCGGCGTAGAGGTAGCTCCAGAGGCCTGTTCGGTCTATCTGGGCGATCAAGGCGCCTCGGTCGGGATCGATGTGGGTCGCTGCCTCTTTGATACCCATCGTCGAAAAGTCAAAGCGCAGGTTGACCGCGACGAAGCGTTCGGGCCAGGTCAGGCCAGGGAAGCCGAGGCCCAGCTGGCGACGCACAACGCTGCGCGTTCCGTCGGCTCCGACAACCCACCCCACGCGCCGAGTGATTTCGCCGTCGACTCCTGCGGCTACAACGGTGCAGCCGTCCTTGCCCTGGTCTAGGCTCACGATGCGCGTGTCCCACTCGATCGTCACGGCCGACGATGCCGCGAGGTGCGTCAGCAAGATATCGACGAACTGGCCCTGCTCCATATTGAGTGTGAAAGCATGCTCAACGTCGGCGGACAATGCAGACAGATCGAAGACGATTCTCTCGCCGGTGCGCAGGACGTTCAGCGACACCGCGTGCTGGACCACTCCGACTGCCATCATCTCGTCGAGGATCCCGAGATGGTCGAGCCCGGCCATCATCGACCAGTTGAAAACCAGTGTGCGGGTGACGGGCTGTCGTTCAGGTCCGGGCGCGAGGACAGTCACCTCAACACCGATCTGAGCCAGTCCGAGCGCTTGCAGCAGTCCCAGTGGGCCGCCGCCCACTATAAGCACACTATTCGTCGACATCGAACCAGAGTCGCACAACCTCATTGAGTTCGCCGCACCCGACCTACAACGCGTGGTATTGACATCGCGCGGCAACTGCGTCGGCGGGGGCGTCGAGCTGTGAAGCGTGACGGGGAACGTCAGTGTCGCCGATGCGGGTGATGCCAGGTAGTGCGAACCGGATCACGAATCACTGGTCACAGGCACTGTCGTGCACTGCGGACCCGACGCTGAACCCCAGCGCGCCCAGGTATCGATCGCCGCGTCGAGAGCAACCACTGAGGAGGGCGTGCCCTCGGCGATACGGCCGGCAGTGCGGGAGAAGCGGGGTGCCGACGCCGCCACGACGTCGGTACCCGTGCCAACGAGAACCCCACGAGCGGTGATGTGTGGGTGAGCCGACGCCTCACCGAAGGTCAGTACCGGCGTCACACACGCATCCGTGCCGTCGAATACATCTACCCAGTGATCACGATCGTGCTTCCGGAATACGGCAGCGAGCGTTGTGCAGAGCTCCGGCCACATCGAGCGGTCGTCCCGATCAGGGATTGACGATGCATCCAACCCGAGTCCCGCCATGACGAGAGCCCAGAATTGCGGTTCTACCGCGCCGACTGCCATGAAGCGACCGTCACTGCACTCGTACGTCCGGTAGAACGGAGCAGCGCCGTCGAGGACGTTCTGAGCACGACTGTCCTTCCACTGGCCGATCGCTCGGAGCTCGTGGATCGGCTGGACCAGTGCACTGATACCATCGATCATGGCTGCGTCAACGACTTGGCCGATTCCCGACGAGTGACGCTCGTGGAGCGCCGCGAGGATTCCCGTAACGAGGAACATCGAGCCGCCACCGTAGTCGCCCACTAAGTTCAGCGGGGGGAGTGGCGTCTCGGCGGGCCCGATCGCGTCGAGGGCCCCGGTCAGCGAAATGTAGTTTATGTCGTGCCCCGCAGTGTTCGCCAGCGGGCCGGACTGTCCCCATCCGGTCATCCGGGCGTACACGAGCCGCGGGTTGCTCGTCGTGAACTCGTCCGGTCCGAGACCGAGACGTTCAGCGACCCCTGGCCGGAACCCCTCGATGAGAACATCGGCCAAGGCGACCAAATTACGCACTCGCTCCACGTCCTCGCTGATCTTGAGGTCCGCGAGCACTGTGGTGCGTCCGCGCAGAACGTGCGACGTAGTGGTGTACTCCCCCTCAGGCCTCGAGGGCCTAACCACCCGTACGACGTCAGCGCCGAGGTCGGACAGCATCATGGCTGCATGGGGTCCCGGGCCGATCCCGGCCAGCTCGACAACCCGGAGCCCTCTGAGTGGTCCGTTCATATTCTGCCTTCCATAGATGATGTTTGGGGCGCTAGATGATGTTTGGGGCGCTCCACGTCAGCGCCGGTTGACCTGCTGGGTCATGGCTCTCAATTCGGTAGGGCACCGAAATCGGGCGCCGGCATGTGTCTGAGGAGATCGGGCAGGTCGGCAGACACGGAGTCTGCGAAGGCGGGGCTGCGTTTGTCGATGAAGGCAGAGATGCCTTCCACCGCGTCGCGGCTGACATCCCGCACGTTAAGGGCATGGGTCTCGATTTCGTGGGCCTCCATCGGGTGAGCGGCACCGAGCATCCGCCACATCATCTGCCGCGCAAGGGCCGCCGAGACCGGCGCCGTGTTGTCGCTGACCTCGCGAGCCAAGGCGTACGCCACGTCGACTACCTCGTCCGCCGGGTGCAGGCTCCGCACGAGCCCGCGCCGCAGCGCCTCATCGGCGTCGAAGACCCGTCCGGTCAGAACCCACCCCCCTCAAGTGCCGACTCATCGGGACAAGCCGCGGAAGAAACCACGACGAGCACGACTCCGGGACCAGGCCTCGCCTGTTGAAGACAAACCCGATCCTGGCGTGGTCCGCGCAGACCCGGATGTCAGCCGCGTGTGTCATCGTGATCCCGACGCCCACCGCGTGGCCATTGATAGCCGCAATGATCGGCTTGTCGAGGGCGTGCATCCGCAGTCCGTCCCGCCCGCCACCGTCTCGCCGAAACGGCAACTCCTCACCGTCCACGGTGAACTTGGTTCCGGCGGGCGCGAGATCGCTCGTGCGCCACCCTTCGAATGTCGCATCCGATTCCGACAGATCCATTCCCGCGCAGAACACACGACCGGCCCCTGTCAGGACCACGGCACGGACACCGTCGTCGGCGTCACACCGATCGAAGGCCGCGATGAGCTCGGCCACCATAGTGTCGGTGAAGGTGTTAAGTGCCTCCGGACGATCAAGAGTGATCGTCGCAATGTGCCCGGATGTCTCGAGTTTGACATCGCTCATGACGGCCCCTGCGCGCCCGAACAATGCACCGCGCCGCTCGTCACAGCCGGACGCGGTCGTGACTCTGTTCTGACGATGACGGCTGACGACATGAGAGATCCCTTTGCTACTTGACGATCGTTCAGGGACTCTATGTGCGCTACGGTCTAACGGCCAAGAGGGTGTTCCGAGGCTCAGAACATGACTGTAGTAGCCGACTACGCACCGAGTATTTCGATTCTCCGAATCGTCGCTACGAGATCCGCTGAATCGCCCTGTCGAAGAGCCGCAGCGTTATCGCGTGTAGGCGCAGCCCTGTCTCGACAGACGCCTGCCCGGCAAGAGAACGCGCATAGGTCCCCTCCAGGACGATGCCGAGCTTGAAGCACGCCAGCGCGACGTACCAGTCGATAGCGGAGACGTCTCGCGAAGACCGGTCGGCATAGCGCTGCACGATCTCCTGCTCTGTCGGCAACCCGCCGCCGGTGGCGTAGGCCGAACCAAGGAGGTCCTCGACGTCGTCCGGACCTGCCCATAGCGACAGCATCCATCCGAGGTCGAGCAGTGGGTCCCCGATTGTCGTCATCTCCCAATCGACGATGGCCGCGATCTCCGGCTCGTCGTGACGGAACATCACGTTCGATACGTGGAAGTCGCCGTGCATGATGCCGGGTGTCCAGGCTCGCGGACGGTGCCGTTCCAGCCATTCGGCCACGCGGGTGACATCGCCGATGTCGGGACCGGGGTAGCCCTCGAGTTGGGAGTAGGAATCGAGCTCGCTGAGCCAACGTGGCACCTGACGTTCGAGGAAGCCGTCGGGCCGCGCGTACCCCGAGAGCCCCACGGCCTTGTAGTCGACCTCACCGAGCGTCGCAAGCGCCTCGACCATGCTCAGACCCATCCGGTGACGCATCTCGGGCGAAGCGGCTTGACCTTGGGGCAAGCTCACGAGGGCGTTGTACCCGTCGATCGGCTCCATCAGGTAGAAGACCGCACCACCGAGAACCGACTCGTCCTCGCAGCTGGCGATCAGTCGAGCGTGCGGAACAGCGGTCTGTGCCAGACCGCCAAGCAGGGTGATCTCGCGGCCCATGATCCTGTTGCTGCCTGCTCGCAGGTGCTGGGGACCACGACGCAGGATGTAGCGTCGTCCTGCCCGAACGAACGACACCATGATGTTCTGTGTGCCCCCTGCAAGTGGCTCGACTTGCTCGAGCGAACCTCCGCCCAGGCCTGCACCGTCCATCCATGCAGCCACCGCTGTCGCGTCGATGTAGGCATCACCGGAGATCGTCATCATTTAGTCCTCGCATTCGTCAGGCGGCTCCCTGCAAACAAATTAATTCAAGTGAATCATAGATATGATCAAATGAAACACAAACTGTCGCAGTAGCAGTACACACAGGTACGCTTTGTCCATGACCGCAAGCACGACGAATCGCGAACCGACTCGCGACGCACACTCAGCGATAATCACAGCCGCCGAGCGGCTGTTTGCCGACCAAGGCATCGAAGGAGTCTCCCTGCGAGAGATCATGCGCGCGGCCGGCCAGCGCAACACCACCTCGTTGCAGTATCACTTCGGCGACCGCGACGGACTGCTCCGCGCCTTGGTCGAGAAGCACATCCAGTCCGTCTCCCTGCGCAGGGATGCGATTCTCGACCTGCTTGCGTCACGCGAAAAGACTTCGCTCCGTGACGCGTGCTCCGCACTCGTCCAGCCGCTCGTCGCCAAGCTCAATGATCCTGACGGTGGCCCGGAGTTCCTGCAGATCGCCGCCCAGCTGGTCAACCGGGACAACAAGGTGATCGATCCCAACGGACCGGCGGGCGCCATCATCTACGACCGCAGCGGCAGCCAGGACCGTTGGAGTCGCCTGGTCGAGCAGCTCATGCCACCCGGCACAGCGGGGAGCCCACTGCACCGCCGATTCGCGGCCATCCGCTTTGCGTACATCGAGATTGGACGGCGCGCCAACAACTCGCCCGAGGGCGACCACGCTTTGTTCTCGAGCCAACTCGTCGACCTGTCCGCGGCATTGCTCGGCGCCGAGATCTCTGACGAGACGCAACGACTGCTCGACGAGCGCTACCGACAGAAATCGAGCTGACACCCCCGCACGAATCACGCCGCGGGGTGGCCCATCTAGCGGAACACTGCCTGTAGCGAACGACCGCTAGAGATTTAGTGTCACCGCATGAGCCTGTCGACCCTCCTGTCCTCGCGCTACAGCTGTCGCGCCTTCCTGCCTGCACAGGTCGACGAAGAAACGCTCAACGAGCGCTTCACGCTCGCGCAGCGGACGCCCTCGTGGTGCAATACTCAGCCGTGGCAGGTGTATGTCACGAGTGGTGATGCGACGACGCAGCTTGCCGAAGCCCTCTCCGTCTATGCCACCTCCCAAGAGCCCGTCTCGTGCCTGCAGCTGCCAGTCGGCTACACGGGGGTCCGGGCCGACCGACGCCGGGAAGCGGGCTACGGCCTGTACTCGGCATTGGGCATCGAGCGTTCCG
Source organism: Rhodococcus qingshengii JCM 15477 (assembly GCF_023221595.1). Lineage (NCBI taxonomy): Bacteria > Bacillati > Actinomycetota > Actinomycetes > Mycobacteriales > Nocardiaceae > Rhodococcus > Rhodococcus qingshengii. Next base: position 330,975 of record NZ_CP096567.1, on the reverse strand, counting down.
ACCGCGAAGGCCGAGACGCGCAGATGGCACGCAACTTCGACTTCTTCGGGGCCCCCCACACTGCCGTCATCACGTCCGCAGCCGAGCTGGGCGTATACGGCGCCGTCGACTGCGGAGCCTACGTTTCGACGTTGCTCCTGGCTACGCAGGAGCTTGGCTTGGGCGCGGTCGCCCAGGGTGCCATCGCGTTCCACACCGACGTCGTTCGCTCCGAGCTGGGGATCCCCGAGGACCAGCACATCGTCTGCACCGTCTCGTTCGGCCACGCCGACACGACCCACCCGGTCAACGCGTTCCGCACAACACGGGCCGACGTGCACGAAGCAGTCCACCACGTAAATACCACGGGCGCGTCGCTATGAGAGCCTGGCACGTCGAGGCCTTCGGTGCCCCGACAGAGGTCATGCGTCTTGTCCAAGTCCCGGACCCCCAGCCCGGTGCGGGACAGGTCGCAGTACGGGTCGCGGCCTGCACCCTGGGTTTCCCCGACGTCCTGATGTGCCGCGCCGGCTACCAGCACAAGCCGACCCTCCCGTTCTCCCCCGGCGCAGACTTCTACGGAGAGATCGTCTCGATCGGTCCCGGCGTAGACCTGGTCGGCCGCGATCTCTCGGTCGGGTCGAAGGTCATCGCGATCGGCGCCGGACTGCACGGCGGACTCGCCGACATCGCGCTGGTCGACCTCGACCTGCTCTTCCCCGCACCAGTCGGCCTGGACGCCGCCGAGTCTGCCGCCCTCTTCAACGCGTATCTCACGGGCTGGCTAGCCCTCACCCACAGCGCGCGTATCCAGGCCGGCGAGGTTTTGCTGGTCCACGCTGCCGCCGGTGGCGTGGGCAGCGCCGCCGTCCAACTCGGCCTCGCAGCCGGCGCGACCGTCATCGGCGTCACGCGTGGCACTCGGAAGGCCGAGGCCGTGCGAAACCTCGGTGCACACCTGGTGATCGACAGGGAACAGGTTTCTGTCATCGACGCCGTCAAGGACGCCACCGGCGGCCGAGGCGCCGATGTCATCTACGACCCTGTGGGTGGTCCGTCCTGGTTCGAGTCGACCAAGTGCGTGTCCTTCGAGGGCAGGCTCCTCATCATCGGGTTTGCCGGCGGCGAGATCCTGTCCCAGCCGCTCAACCACCCGCTCGTCAAGAACTATTCGATCATCGGGATCAACTCCGGCCTCTACACGGTAAAACGGCCGGATGTCGTCGCCCGCGCCATCGCCGAGCTCTCGGCCCTCGCCACCGGCGGGGCGATCCGGCCTCTGATCGGCGAACGGATCCCTCTTGCCGATGCACCCCGTGCCCTACAAGACCTGGCCGACAGGGTCACAGTCGGCCGCTCTGTCGTCATGCTCGACGGGACCGTCGGGTGACCACCCCGGCCCTCCTTCACACACCACTGACCACACCAGGAGTAACCATGGAAGAGTTCAGAGACAAAGTTGTCGTCGTGACCGGCGGCAGCCGCGGCATGGGCAAAGAGATCGTGCTGGCCTTCGCTCAGCGCGGTGCCCACGTCGTCATCGCGAGCCGCAAGATCGAGCCATGCGAGACGCTCGCCGAGGACGTCCGCGTGAGGTTCGGGGTCCGTGCCCTCCCCGTTGCCTGCAATGTCAGTGACTGGGAGCAGTGCGACAGGCTCGTCGAAGCGGCCTACGCCGAGTTCGGCCGTGTCGATGTCTTGATCAACAACGCGGGCCTGTCCCCGCACTACCCGAGCCTGGTCGATGTCACCGAAGCCCTGTTCGATAAGACCATCGCCGTCAACCTACGGGGACCGTTCAGGCTGGCCGCGCTGATCGGCCACAAGATGGTGAAATCCGGCGGCGGGTCCATCGTCAACATCGGTTCCATCGAGGCCATCCGGCCATCGGAGAAAGCCCTCCCCTACGCCGCGGCCAAAGCCGGGTTGCACGTCCTCACCGAGGGTTTCGCCCAGGAGTATGCACCGTCCGTGCGCGTCAACACGATCCAGCCCGGACCGTTCCTGACCGACATCTCGGACAACTGGGCCGACGGCGCCCGCGAGGAACTCGAGGCCGTTGTTGCCCTCGGCCGCTGCGCCGAACCCTCCGAGATCGTCGGCGCTGTGCTGTTCTTCAGCGGGTCGGCGTCGTCGTACTCCACCGGGGCACTGCTCCGCGTCGACGGCGGATGGCGCTGAGATGGCGACCGAGGGGCGCAGTTGGCGCGCACACGCGTTCGGCGACCCACGTGCCGTCCTACGCTTGGAGGACGTCACGTGGGAACCGCCGACGCCGGACCGGTTGCTCGTCCGTGTCGCCGCGTGCGGTGTGGGCCTTCCGGACCTTCTGATGGTGCAGGGCACCTATCCGCTGACGCCGACACCGCCGGTCCAACCGGGCCAGGAGGTTGTCGGCATCGTCGTCGAGGCGGGCGCGAACGCCAACTTCAGGGTCGGTGACCGGGTCATGGGTCTGACCCCGTTTACCGAAGGACATGGTGGATTCGGAGACCATGCCTACATCCGCGCGTCCAAGGCGGTGCTCGCGCCGTCGACGCTGTCCGACGCCGAGGCTGCAGGCTTCATGATCGGATTCCGCACCGCTCACGCCGCGCTCATCAGCCGGCTGACGGTGCGCGCCGGGCAAACCATCGCTGTGCTTGGTGCCAGTGGCAGCTCGGGGCTCGCCGCCATCGCCCTCTCCAAAGCTCTCGGTGCGCGGGTGATTGCGGTGGGCAGCAGCATGGAGAAGCTGGCGTACTGCGCCAATGCCGGCGCTGACGACTGTATCGATCACCGTGTGTCGGATGTCGGTGACGAACTCCTCGCGCTGACGGGCGGTATCGGTGTGGACGTCCTGTTCGACCCGGTTGGCGGGGCCGTCGCTGCGCAGGCTGTCAAGGGCGTCCGAAGCCGGGGCTCCGTGGCCGTGATCGGCTTCGCGAGCGGCAGCTGGATCGATGCCGCCATGGGTGACGTCGTGCTACACAACCTCGCACTGGTCGGAGTCTTCGCCGGCAGCTTCTCCGCCGAGGAAGACGAAGCGATGAATCGGACATTGCTGGAGATGGCCGAGCAGGGACTCATCCGACCCGCCCTCGGGAGCTCGTACGCGTTCTCCGAAGTGTCCGATGTGCTCCATCGTCTTGACCAAGGCATGCCGCCCGGCAAGATCACGGTGCACTTCGACCGATCCTGACGAGCCCGTCCGACGTTTCATCACACGGAATTTCCGGTGTCCTCGGCGGCGAACGACCGGCACTGTGATGAGGTGCCCGGCCGACGGGTATCCGGGTTCGCAGGCACGACGGCGAACCGTCACAGTCACCGAGGAGTTCAAACATGTCACCTGCCCTGAACGAGTCCGTGGTCGTCGTCGCTGGAGGGGCACGCGGCATCGGCCGGGCCACCGCGCTGAGGCTCGCCGAGCGAGGCGCGAAAGTAGCGGTACTCGACGTCAACCTCAGCGCAGCAACCGAATTCGACGAGGACCTGACGGCAGCTTCCGTCGAGGACGAGCTGAAAAACCGGGCCGGCGACGGCCTCGGCGTGCAGGTCAACCTGACCGATCCTGAGGAGACCGAACGCGCGATCGCCACAGTCGTCGAGCGGTTCGGACACCTCAACCACCTCTTCATACCTGCTGGCGGGGCCATCACTCCCTACCCCGACAGCGCGGCGAGCCGGACCTCTCACGACGACTACAGCAAGCTCGTCGCCGTCAACATGACGACGGTCGTCAACTGCTGCCGCTCGGCGGTACCTCACCTCAAAGCTGCGGGCGGCGGATCGATCATCACAGTCTCGAGTGGCTCGGGCTTCAAGGTTGCAGCCGACGGCTATATCGCGGGCTACGCCATGAGCAAGGCCGCAGTGCTGCACTACTCGAAGTACCTCGCGGCCGAAGTCGGGAAAGACGGCATCCGGGTGAACTGCATCGCCCCGGGCGTCATCCGAACCTCACGTCTGATTGCCCAGTCAAAGGTCACCGGATTCGTCGCCAGCGACGAGGAGCTCTCCATGATTCCCCTTCAGAGACAAGGTGAGCCGTCGGATATCGCCGACGTAGTCGAGCTCCTGCTCAGCCCGCTGGCCGGTTTCCTGACCGGTCAGCTCATCGCCGTCGACGGTGGTGCATCGATCGTCTGACGGATGCAGAGATGCGTCATGGCGGGACCCTGAGTCGGGTCCCGCCATGACTATGCAAGCGCCGGTACCGTGATCAGCCGGCGAGACGACCCATCAGCGTCCGTCCGACAACAATGCGCTGAACCTGGCCCGAACCCTCGAAGATGTCCATGATCTTGACGTCCCGGTACCACTTCTCGAGCAGAAGCTCCTCGCTCGTACCCTCAGGTCCCAGCAGCTGCATGCACCGACGAATGACACGCTCGACGGTTTCGGGCGCATAGCCCTTACCGGCGGCCGAGATCGCCCGGTCTTCCTTACCCTGATCCACGAGGAACTGTGCCTTATACGACATCCGGCGTCCACGCTCGAGGGCGAAGTTCATCGCCTCGAGATCCTCCTCGACTGCGCGCCATCGCTGCGGAGAGAAGGCTGCTTTCTGGCCCCCGAGAATACCGGTCGTGACGTCGATCGCCGCCTGACCGAGCCCGATGCACATCGCCGACATGTTGGGGCGGTTGTTGGCCAGCGCGCCCAGCGCGCCGCCCTGCCCGCTGCGGCGCGGAGCCGCGGAACCGTCGGCGGTCCAGCCGAGTTGGTTCTCGACCGGGATGATGCAGTTGTCGAACAACAGTTCCGACGTGACCCAGCTTCGGATACCGAGCTTCTGCTCGTTTTCCTTCGCGATGATGAAGCCTGGTGCATCGGCTGGCACGACGAAAGCGTTGATGCCCTTGGCGCCGAGCGACTTGTCGACTGTCGCGAACACCACGATGTACTCCGCGGTGGCACCACCGCTGCAGAAGATCTTGGTGCCGTTCAGCACCCAGCTGTCGCCATCGCGGGTCGCCGTGGTCGAGACCTGCGAGGTGTCGGAGCCGAAGTGAGGCTCGGTCAGCGCGAAACCAGTCGGCGTGTTCTCCTCGATGGCGGGCGTGTACCACTTCTCGACCTGCTCAGGGGTACCCATCGACTCCACGACCAGGTGGGCAATGCCGCTACCGAGGGTCTGCTGGACCCAAATATCGCCATAGTTGATGTTCTCGTAGAAGACCAGGTTGCGCACCCAATAGCCCTCGTCGAACGTGGGGATCGGGTCGGGCTCGGCCAGGTCGCTCCGACCGAGCGATACCGGACTGGTGCCAATAATCTCGGCCCAGTTGTCCGGGACCTTGTGCTCCGTGTCGGCCTGCCGCGCGTACGGGCGGGCCTCGGACGCGGACCACTCGCGGACTGCGCGACCGTAATCGACGAGCGGCTTGCTGAGCTGGAAGCTGTAAGACATGTTCTTTCCCCTATTCAGAGCGCGGGCTCGAAGGACGAGCGCGTCGGGTCGAAGTCGAGTGCCGCGAGGGCGGCTGCGGACCGGTACCAGATCTCCACCGGGTGGTCCGTGATGAAGCCGTGACCGCCGAGCGTCTGCACGCTGTCGCGAGTCGCTTCGAGTGCGATCTCGGAGGCGTATGACACCGCACGTGCGACATCGACCTCACCCACACCAACGCCGAGGTCGAGGCGCTCTGCGACGTCGCTGATCTCAAGCCGCGCGGCGTCGAGCTGCATAACGGCCTCGGCGAGCGGGAACGAAATACCCTGGAAGGTGGCGATGGGCGTGCCGAATGCGATGCGCGTCGTCGCGTATGCCGCGGCGTACTCGATCGCACGCTGCGCGGTACCGACCTGTGCGGCGGCATTGAGGAGCCGGAGCTGCTGCACGGACGTCGTCAGCGCCACCGCGTCGGCATCGGTGCCACCAACGAGTGCGTCGGTCGTCGTCGTGACGTCGAACGTAATCGAACCTGAAGCAGCGGCATCGAGCGCGATACCTCGGGTCACGTCGTCGACCGTCACTCCGGCGTCACCGCTCGCCAGAACGACTGCTCGAAGACGCCCGTCCTGTGCGTCACGGCCCACGACAACTAGCGGATCGGCCGACGCAGCGAAAGCCACCCCGACCTTCCGGCCGGTGACCCTCACAGTGTCTCCGTCGATCGCGATGGTGGTCTCGAGCTCGGCCGGTCCTCGGCCGTGACCCTCATACAGGGCCACCGCGCCCCGTGCGTCGGGGCTCGATGCGAAAATGCGCAGGCCATCGGTCTGCGACGCCGTGCCGTGCCGAGCGATCAGACCACCGGCAGCTCCGCTCCACACAGCCGCCATCGCGATCCCGGCGTCACCGAACGCAAGGTTCTCGACCGCAAGCAACTGGGTGATCGTGTCGGGAACACCACCACCGCCGAACTCCTCCGGGATCGGGACGGTCAGTCCACTATCGAAGAGCTTGCTCCAGACATCCTTGGGTACGGACTGCTCTCGCTCCGCCTCACACGCAGCAGGCGACAAGATGTCGGTCGCGATGCTGCGCGCCAACTCCGCGACTGCCTCGTGGTCTTCATCGGGTAACAGGTTCATCTCAAGTCTCCTCAACTCGTCGGGCGCGGTGGGTCGCCGGGACGAACACGTACGTCGGCGAGCCTCGCTGCATATTTCGTGACCCCAGTCACGAGGACAACGGCGTGTTCCGCTCCCCGGAAGCAGCCCCCCGAAGCGTGGCCGAGACGCGGAGGCATCAGATCCAGTCCAACGTTCCGGAGGTCGGAAAACACTGTGCCGGTCGAGGTCGGGATGCACCTACTGTCAACGTCCATGTCCCTCGTCACGCTCGAACGCCGCGGGCCGATCGCGATCATCACTCTCGACCGGCCCGACATCCGCAATGCCTTCGACCACCCGATGGCGCAGGCACTCGGTGCCGCACTCGCTCAGGTCGAGGACGATCCTGAACTGCGAGTCGCGATCCTCACTGCGACCGTCACCGAGCCGCGACCGGTTTTCTGCGCCGGTCACGATCTACGGACGATCGAGGACGAGCGCGACGGCGGCGCTCGGGCCGAGACCTCGGCGGGTGGCTTCGCGGGCGTCACCCAGTTGACCCGCACCAAGCCGCTGATTGCCGCCGTCGATGGGCTCGCGACGTCCGGCGGGCTCGAGATCGTGCTGTCGTGCGACCTCGTTGTCGCGACACGACGCTCCTCCTTCGCACTGGCAGAGGTCCGTTGGGGCCTCGTCGCCGGTGCCGGCGGAATGTTCCGGCTCCCATGGGCGATCGGCCGGGCGACCGCGATGGACATGATCCTGACCGGACAGCCGATCGACGCGGAGCGCGCGTACGCCCTCGGGCTCGTGAGCACTCTGACGGACTCGGACGTCGTGTCCGCGGCGATCGAGCGCGCCGAGTTCATCGCCGCCCACCCGTCGACCGCAGTCGCCGCGAGCATGTTCGTCGCGGCGCAGGCCTTCGGTCAATCCACGGACGATCTCTGGGTGGCCAACGACACCGCAATCGGCATGATCATGCACTCCGATGACCTCACGGCCGGGCTCGCGTCGTTCGCAACCAACGGGGCATCGAGCCCTCAGGACCGCTGAGAGGCAGCATGGACCTGGGGATCACCGGACGCGCGGCCATCGTGACCGGCGGCAGCAAAGGTAGATGCGTCGGGCCATGCTGCCCGGTGAGCGTATCGGCCCCCGGCAGTGTTCTGCTACTGGCCGAGGGTGCGAATGTCTGCGCCGTAAGCCGCGACATCACACTGCTCGACGAACTCGTCGCCTCGTCCGCGGGGCACCTGGTGACGGCGAGCTGTGACCTCACGACCGTCGAGGGCTGCGACCTGGCGGCCAAGGCTTGCCTCGATGCATTCGACCGGATCGACATCCTCGTCAACTGCGCCGGGTCGGCAGGGATGGGCAACATTCTCGAAATCTCGGCCGACGACGTCGACGATGCGCTCCTGCTGAAATTCCACGGCTACCTGAGGATGGCGCAGCGAGTCATCCCGTCGATGACGGTGCGCCGGTGGGGCCGCATCGTCAACATCGCAGGCACAAGCGCCACAGCCGACAACCTGCCGACCAGCCTGGCCAATATCGCGGTCCACAACCTGACCCGCGCCCTGAGCGACGAGCTCACGTCGTCTGGGATCCAGGTAAACCTGGTGGCTCCCGGTATGACACTGACCGACCGGGCAGTGACGCTCGTCGCGCGAGCGGCGGAGCAACAGGACCGATCCCCACAGGAACTCATCGCCGAGGTGGGTTCCGGACTACCGGCGGGTCGTGCCGCCGATCCCGCCGAGGTCGCGCGCGTCGTCTGCTTCCTCGCCCCGGATGCCTGCAGCTACGTACAGGCATCCGTGCTCTACATGGACGGTGGCGCGCGACGCGCGACCCCGTGACTAACCGACAAGGAGATACACATGCTTGACGACATCGTGGTCCTGGAAGCAGGACGCCGGGTCTCCACCGGCTACGCCGGCAAGCTGCTGCGTGATGCCGGTGCAACGGTTATACGACTCGAGCCCTCCGAAGGCGACCCGCTCCGCACGGATTCCCCGGAGTACGCCGAGTACCTCCATGCCGGCAAGGGATCGGTGACCGACGTGAGCAGCTCCTCTGCTGGCCTTGCTCTCGCCGACCGGGTCGACGTCGTGATCTGCGACGAGAAATCCGACGTCCAGTCACTGGTCCGCGATTTGCGGTCGCGTCGACCGCGCCTCATCGTCGTCGCGGTGTCCCCATACGGCCTCGACGGTCCCGACGCGACGACCCCCGCGACGGACTTCACGCTGCAGGCCGAGGCCGGCATCTCGTTGGTGCACCCGAGCGGCGACAAGCCATCGATCTCGGTGGGTGTGCCGATCGTCGAGATGACCGGCGGCGCTGCGGCGGCAATGGCAGTAGTCGTCGGACTGTTGGCCAACGACGCCGACGAGGCCCCCGTGGTGGCGGACGTGTCACTGTTCGAGTCGGCCGTTGCACTGCAGCAGTTCCCTTGGCTCTACAACCGCATCGAGCACCACTCGAAATACCCGCTGCCGCAGGCACCGATCCCCGGCATCGAACAGGCCAGTGACGGATGGGTATGTGTCGTCAGCGTGACGCCGCCGCAGTGGAAGGACTTCAAGCAGATCGCCCAGGTCCCTGCGCTCGACGATCCGCGATTCGACACCCTCAACGACCGGGTCGATCACGCCGCCGAGGTCACTGCGCTCGTCCGTGAGTTCACTCGCCGTCACACCATCGACGAACTTGTCGAGCTTGGTGCCGCCAACAGGGTGCCGATCGTTCCGGTCGCCACTCCAGGGACGATCGCGTCGATCGCGCCGTTCGCGGCACGGAACTCGTTCGTCCGGAGCGCCTCGGGTGTGTTCACCGCACCCGGCCCCCCGTTCCGTGTGAACGGTGACGCTAGGTGGACGCCTGCTCTTCTCGCAGACATCGGCCAAGACGACAACCAGGACTGGTCGTGCACGGCGCCCCGCATCCGCAACACCGCCGACGGCATCGATCCTCGGCTGCCATTGGCGGGTCTGCGCGTCGTCGAATTCGGCACCTTCCAGGCCGGCCCGATGGTGACTATGAACCTCGCGAGCCTTGGCGCCGAAGTGATCAAGGTAGAGACCGTCAACCGACCCGACCTCATCCGATTCAACGGCGTGCCCGGGACGGTCGATCGTTTCTGGGAGCGTGGTGCGCCGTTCGTGGGTGCCAACCTGGGTAAGAAGGACATCACTGCGGATCTCGCCGACCCCCGCGGGCTCACCGTGGTCCGCGAGTTGATCGCCGAGGCCGACGTCATCCTGGAGAACTACGGACCAAGGGTGCTGGAGTCGCGCGGACTCGACTACGAGGGCATCCGGGCGATCAACCCTGACATCGTCATGGTGCGTATGCCGGCCTGGGGGCTCGACGGACCGTGGCGCGACCGGCCGGGCTTCACCTATACGGTCAACGCAGCATCCGGCATGGCGGAGCTGACCGGCTATGCCGACGGCGAGCCACTGCTGACCGGATCAGCGGTCGACCCGTTCGCGGCGTTCGTGTGCTCGTTCGCCACGATCACCGCCATCAGACGGCGACGGGTGACCGGGCACGGGGCACTCCTGGAGGTGCCGCTGTGCGACGCCGCGATCCAGCTGACGGCCGAGGCGGTAGTCCAGCAGTCCGCGTCCGGTCGGACCTTCAGCCGCACCGGCAACAACCGGCCAGGATCGGCCCCGCAAGGTGTCTATCGCGGTACCGACGGCGCTGAATTCGCTGTGTCGGTCGAGAACGACGAGCAGTGGTCCGCTCTCGCTGCGCTGCCGTGGGCCAAAGCATGGGCAGACGACGAGCGATTCGCCGACGTGGCCGGTCGAGAGGCTATGGGGGCTGAGCTCGACGGTCTACTGCGGCAGGCATGCGCCGAGCTCGACTCGACACAGGTCGTCGACGACCTCAGAGCAGCGGGCATCCCGTCGGCACGCCTCGAGGTCGGAGACGAGGTAGTGCGGCATCGCCAGCTGCTCGCCCGCAAACGGGTCGTGGAAATCGCGCACCCTGTCATCGGGCCGCAGGAGTACCTCGCGGGACCGGTCCGGTTCGTCGAGGGACCTGATATGGCGCCATGCTCTCCGGCACCTCTGTTCGGGCAGCACAACGACGAGATCCTGACCCGGCTGGGTCGCACGGCCGAGGAGATCGCCGCACTTCGCGAGGACGGACTGATCTCGGACTCGCCGTTCAACACTCCGTTCGAACGCACCTATACCCTGCGGTGACTGCGGGAACGGCCGGTGCACAACATCTCTGGACGATGCACTAGCCGCGCCAGTAGCCACAAGATCTTCAACTTATCGGCGTCACGGATCGACATCACGATCCGTGACGCCGATCTTCATGACCAACACCCTCGTCGCGGGCGAGCGAACCGTGGGCTTGGTGGTGATCGACCGCCTCGTCGTCAAGTTTCAGAGTCGGGGTGGGGAAGCGCCGAGCTGTTTACTCATCACGGTCCGCACCGGACTGCTCGCCGGCTCTGGACGCTGGTCTTCGTCGGTAGCGTCGCAGGGATCTTCCTGCTCTCGTCCGGCACGATCATTGCCGTCCGTCCGCCGCCAAGGTGCGTCATCATCGACGCGTCACTGGTCATGCTGGCGATCATGATCCGTGAATGGCACAGCTTCCCGCGGCCGTTGGTCGGGACGGTTGTGACGGCGGCGTTCGCGGTCTGCAGCGACGCAGCAGCTCACATTGCTGCTGCCGCTAGATCCCCAGAAGTGCCGAGCCGATCTAGATCGCGACGGTGCCGAGGCCGACGAAGACCGTCCTACCGTCCTGACGGACGGTCTCGACAGCCACGCGGGCACGAAGCTCCCCGCCTTCCTCGAGTATTTCGGTAACCGTCGCAGTAGCCGTCAATGAGTCTCCAGGCCAGACCTGCGTCACGAAGCGGCCACCGAAAGCCCGCAGATTCTGCGGGCCGAATACGTCGGTCAGGATGCGTCCCGTCATGCCCATCGTCAGCATGCCGTGTGCGAAAACACCTGGGAAGCCAGCGATCTCGGTCGCGTAGGTCGCATCGGTGTGCAGAGCGTTGAAGTCGCCGGATGCACCGGCGTACTGGACGATCTGCGTTCGAGTGAGGTTCTCCACGAGAACCTGCTCGTGGGTGTCTCCCACCGTAGCGGTCGCGGCAGTTTGCTGATCGGTCATGGTCAGTCGTCCTTGGGCTGGTGCTGTGTGGCGACACCGACGACGCGAGCCGTCACGACGAGCTCTCCCGCCTCGTCGCGGTAGTCAGTGATGGTCTCGAAGAAGCGCAGATCACCGCCCCGACGGCCTTGCTTGCGCCAGGTATCACCGTCGCGGACGGTCGCCGTGAGGACATCGCCCACAAGCAGCGGCCGGTGATATACGAAGTGCTGCTCACCGTGCAGCGTCCCACTGGCAGTGTCCTCGTCGTCAGGACCGTAGCCCGTCGCATCGCCCCCCGATCCGAACCAAGGTCCATCCAGGTGCGGGCGCAGCGGGTAGTCCGGGTCGAAGTGTGCGCTCGCCTGAACATACGTCGGCAGTGCCGGGATCGCGTCCAGGCCTGCAGTCGCGGCGACCTCCGGATCGGTAAAGACGGGGTTGGCATCGCCGAGCGAGCGCGCGAACTGCAGAACCTGCCCTGCCTCGATGGGGAATCGGCCGATGGCCATTGGCAACTCCTTGAGTATCAACACGAACTGTGTCGCGATGCTGCGGTGTGCGGTGTGATCACCATGGCCGGCCCCCATTTACGAAAACGACCTCACCCGTCGTGTAGGACGCGGCTGAAGACGCGAGATAGACGGCCGCGCCGGCCATCTCCTCTGGACGTCCCAACCGCCCCATCGGCACATGCGGCAGCAGGTCGATGTGTGCTTGGTGCGCTGGCTCACCGTCAGGACTGACGATGCCGGGACACAGTGCGTTGACCCGGACCTTGGGCGCCAACTCGACCGCAAGCTGACGTGTCAACATCCACAGTGCAGCCTTGCTGACCCCGTAGGCTCCGATGCCCTGGGACGGCAGGAAACCCGAACCCGAGACGACGTTGATCACCGAGCACCCCGACCGGCCTGCCATGAGCGGCACGAGTTCCCGACACAGTCGGAACGGCGCAACGACGTTGGCGGCCAGAACTTCGTCCCAGACCTCGTCGTCGAGGTCGAGCACCGGGCACACCACGCCGCCCGACGAGTAGGCGTTGTTGACCAGCACATCGATGCCCGACCATGATGCCTGGGCGCGCTCCGCGATCTGAGCCGGCGCATCTTCGGCCATGACGTCGGTCATGACGGTGACGACCCTCTGCCCGGTCCCAACTCTCAGTTCGTCAGCAAATTCCGTCAGCGCGTCGTGGCGACGGGCTACCAGCAGCAGATCTGCCCCAGCTTCGGCGAAGGCTCGAGCGATCGCCGCGCCAATGCCCTGGCTCGCACCCGTCACCACGGCCACCTTGCCGTCGAGCCGGAACATCCGGTCGGTCACTGCCTCACACCGGCGCGGTCTGCCGGCGCAGTTCGTTGCGCTTGATCTTGCCAGCCTCCGTACGCGGCAACTCGTCGACGTAGTCGATGATCTTGGGGTACGCGTGGCGTCCGAGGTTCTTACGCACGTCCGCGGCGATCTCGTCGGAAACCTGCTGCTGGCCGACTGTCCCGTTAAGCACGATAATCGCGCGCACGACCGAGCCGCGCTCAGGGTCGGGCGCCGCCACGACGGCGACCTCTGTGACTCCGGGGTGCGCCAGGATGAGGTTCTCGACCTCGCTGGGCCCTACGTTGTAGCCGGACGTCACGATCAGATCGTCGTCCCTGCCGACGAACCAGTAGCGACCGTCCTCGTCACGGCGCACGACGTCGCCGGTCAGGAAAAGGTCATCACGCCAACGGGCCTTCCACAGGTCGTCACCGTTCAGGTAGCCGGTCGCAGCCTGATACTCGGGGTTGCGCAGCGCCAAAATGCCCTGGCTCTCCTGCTCGACGCCCTCGTCGTCAACGAGCACGATATCGAAGCCAGGGACAACCGATGACATCGCGCCCGGGACGTCCGGAGTCGCCGGGTCTGCGAGGTTGGCCAGCACCATGGCGGCCTCACTCTGGCCGTAGCCGTCCTGGATCGTGCTGCCGGTCAATTCCATCCACGCTTGAGCGAGCGGCGCGTCGAGCGGTTCGCCCGCGCTGGTCGCGCCGCGCACGCTACTCGAGATCCCCCGGCGCGCAGCGATCGGAACGAGACGACGCAGCGCGCTGGGCGCAGCCGCAATGTAGGTGACCTGTTCCTCCTCGAAGATACGCAACCACGCAGCCGGATCGAAGTCCCCGCTGTAGACCACGCGCGGGATGCCGAGCGCCATCGGTCCAGCACCGGTCGTGTACAGGCCGTAGGACCATCCGGGTGCTGCGCCGGTGAAGAACATGTCGTCGGGGGTTAACGCCCAGGTGTGCCGGATGAACGGCTGAATGGTGAGAATCAATGAGTGGGGCTGGATGCAGCCTTTCGCCGCACCAGTCGTACCGCTGGTGTAGATCAACGTCGCCGGGTCGGAGGGCGCCGTCTCGACCATGCCGAAATCGGGAGCATGGCTGTCGATCTCAGCCCACAGGCTCCGGTCGCCCTTGACCAGGCCGCGTCCTGCAGCGCCTGCCACGGTGTAGATCTGAGGGTCGACGGTCAGAAACGGCAACGCCTCTGCGAGCTGGCCCCGGTACCGGTGATCGACCACGACCGCTGCCGGCTCGGCGCCATTGAGCCGCTGCACGATGGCATCGGTGCCGAAGCCGGCGAACAGCGGCACGTAGACCATGCCCGAACGCCACGCGGCGAGCGCTCCGATGAACGCCTCGACCTGCTGATTGACCAGGGCTGCAACCTTGTCACCACGCACGAGCCCTGCGGCCTTCCACGCTGAGGCCAGTCGGCTCGACGTCCGGGCCAGCTCGGCGTAGGTCCAGCGGTCGCTGCTGCCGTCGGGGTGCCGAATGATCATTGCGAGACGAGCCCGGTCGCGCGCCCACCGGTCCGCACACTCATGTGCGGTGTTGAGCCCGCGATCGATCGGCCAGTCGAGTCGCTTCTCGGCAGCTCGCCAGATCTCGGAGCTCGAGAGCCCACGCTCGGCGTGGAGTTCGGCGTACAGGTTTTCGCGCACTACGGACATAGTTTTCACCTCGGTGTCGAACGGTAGGAATCTCACCGAACCACCCCTCGCGGCGGACCGCACCATCGTGTTCCGTGCCTCGGAACCGTGGGCTGTCGATGTGTAGGCCCCTGCTTACTCTGAGGCCTTCCGGAGCAGCACCGCGGCTGCCAGCAGTGTGTTTATGGTGAGGAGAATGGCGAGATGACCGGACAGGTGCGGATCGAGCACACAGAACGCGTCGCATGGATCACGATCGACCGCCCTGAGGCCAAAGGTGCGCTCACTTCCGACATGGTCGCCGCACTGCATGACACCGTCGCCGACCTGCGCACCCGAAAGTGCGTCGATGTCGTGGTGATCCGCGGCGAGGGCACCGACTTCTGTACCGGGTCCGACATGGGCGATATCGCAAGTGTCCTCGGTGCGCCTGCCGACGAGCGTCGAGAAGCTTTCGACTCGAGTATCTCCGGGACTATTCAGCCGCTGCTGCGAGATCTGCTGGCCCTGCCACAGCCCATTGTCGCGAGCACGCGCGGCTACGCGATCGGCATCGGCGTCATGTTCATGCTCGCCGCCGACCTCGTGATCGCGTCCGACACGACGAAGATATCCCTCCCGCAGCCCCATCTCGGGCATTCGCTGGATCACGGCGAGAGTTGGCTCCTCCCCCGCCGCGTAGGACCGTCACGCGCGCTGCAGATCTGTCTGCTCGGCGACGTCGTCGGATCCGAGGATCTCGAGCGGTTCGGCCTGTGCAACTGGCTCAGCAGCGATGCACACCTCGAGAGCCGGACTCAAGAGGTCGTCGATGGCCTACTCGCTGTCGCTCCGGGCTCGCTGTGGCGCACCAAGGCATTGCTGCGCAACTCGATCGATGCCTCATTCGAGGAGCAGCTATTGCTCGAGCGTGAGCACGCCTCTGCAGGAGCTGCAACCGAGGACTTCATCGAGGCGATCAATGCCCAGATGCAGCGTCGCGTACCCGTCTACAACAACCGCTGATCGCGGGAAATGCCACATACTGGTCGAACTCCGCGAAGCAATCGGCAACATCGGTCCAGGGGATACCGCATCAGACCGGCAGGTTTCCCTTCGACAGCAACGATTCGCTTTGCAGTTCGCGCTCGACCAGCATGGCCCGACGCATCAAGTCACGGTCTCCGGTGATCCGGCGATAGTGTTCCAGGTCTGCCTCGAGCCTGACCGGGTCATGACTGTCGAAGATTAGCTGTTTCCGCTCCGAGGACACCGGCGACGAGATCTCGGTGAAGACCCGACGCCGGACGCCCGAGTAGTGGTCGAGCATGTCCTCTGGGGCGTCGCCGTGGACCACCGCGGCCAGCGTCTCCACGAGCAGGGCCGAGTCGAAGAACCCTCCTGCCACGCCGTAGCCGCTCGACGGGTTGGTGACGTGTGCCGAGTCGCCGACCAGTAGCGCGCGGCCGACTCGGAACCGGTCTGCGACACGCTCGTGCATCCGGAAGGCCGCCCACGCCGTGACCTGCGGATCGACATCGTCGGGCAGCAAGGCGCGGAAGACGTCGGGCATTCGGTCTGCGACCGAGTCGTTCGGCAGCATCAGGCTCTCGGCGTACGTGTAGCGCCACGGCACGGGATCACCGAACTGCGCGATCAGCGCACCGTGCGTCGGGTCCACCCGGGCGACGGAGCGCGCGTAGCCCAGTGTCGCCAGATCGAGGTCCAGATCCGTGGCGACGAAGCGCTCGGGCCATGTCATACCGGGGAAGGCGAGCCCGAGCTGACGCCGGATGATGCTGTGGGCGCCGTCGGCCGCCACGACCCACGACGAGCGGTAGTCACGCTCACCCGCCGGACCAACCGCCGACACGGTGCAGCCGTGCGCATCCTGCTCGAACGAGCGGGCCGACATATCCCACTCGATCCGGACGTTGGACATTGCACCGAGCCGGGCCAGCACGATCTCACTGAGCGTGTCCTGCCCGAGGTGGAGAGTGAAGGGGTGCTCGACGGAGTCGTCCAGCACGCTCAGGTCGAACACGAGCTCCTCACCGGTCCGCGGGACCGAAAGCGTCCAGCTCCGCTGAACCAGCCCGGCCGACGCCGCGGCGGCCAGCAGACCGAGTCGCTCCAGTTCGGCCATGATCGACCAGTGGAACAACATTGTCCGCGGCGTGCGGACGACGGTAGGCGTGGCCTCGAGTACCGTGACACCGATACCAGCCTGCGCGAGGCCCAGTGCCGTGATGAGTCCGATGGGGCCCCCACCGACGACAGTGACGTCGTGTGTCGTCATGGTGCTGTAGCCTCGGCGCCCGAAGTGAGCCTGCTGCCTCGGACAAGATCCAGGGCGTTGGTCCCCAACACCCCGAGTGCTTGCTCCGCCGTCAGGATTCCAGCATCGACCGCGTCGCGGACCTGCGTCTGTTGACCTTCGAGCTGGCCGGCGATGAACGGGTGATCCGTGCCGATCATGACGTGCTCGGCACCGAAGCGCCGGACCAACAGCGCCAGGTGTTCGGCATCGAAGACCAGAGTGTCGACCCACAGCCTACGAGCTAGGTCGTCGTGGTCGTGGTCGGTGTCGCCGGCGAGGACGGCACCGAGGCGAAGGCGCGGCAACGACCAGGGGAAGGTTCCGCAGCCGTGCGACATCACGACACGCAGCTCGGGCAGGTCCCGTAGGACTCCCCCGAATACCAGAGCTCCCGCGGCGAGCGCCGTGTCGGTCAACATGCCGAGACCGAAATCGTACGGCTGACCGGTGCGACGCAGTGCTCCGTCTCCCCCTCCCAGTGGGTGTACGTAGACGACGGCACCCAGCGCGGCAGCGGCCTCGAAGAGCGGTCGTACCGCCGGGTCGTCAAGCTCGCGGCCCGCCAGTCGGCAGCCTATCTCGACACCTCGTAGCCCGAGCGTCCTCACCGCGCGCTCGAGCTCGACGACTGCTGCGTCGATATCCTGGACCGGTAGCGCACCGAGGCCCAGCAATCGACCGTCAGCGGCGGCTACATCCTCGGCGATGCCGTCGTTCATGGCACGGGCGAAATCCGCAGCCTCCTGCGGAGGTGCCCAATCGGTCAGCGTGATCGGGACGGGCGACACGAGCTGCACATCGATCCCTGCAACGTCGAGCTCACCGACCCGGTGGGTCACGTCCCACAGGGCAGAGCGGACCTTCCGAAACTCGCTGTCACCAAGCATGATCCGGCCCGAACTGTCGTCGTCGCGGACCAGGCAGGGCCACCGTCTGTCGCCCGTACGCGCCGCGAAATCGTCGAGCCCACGTGGGAAATGATGTGCGTGGACGTCAACCGTCGTTCCGCAGTGGGTACCTGGGGCATCGGTGAACATCCGAATTGCTCCTAAAAGAGGGCGTAAGGGAGAACCGGAGAGTCGTCCCCACGGAAGGTTAAATACGACCCAACGCGAAATACCAGTCCCTGTTCCATCCGACGGAATAGCCACGTGATCGCCCGAAGCCACAAAAAAGCGCACAATATCCACCTGGTTAAGGTGGGTGAACCACGTCACGTTGCGAGTGCCGTACAACCCCTCGGAGTTGCACACTGTGAATGACCCTCTCGCCCATGGGTCTCGGACCCCCGAGCCACCATCGATCCTGTCCAAGGCGTTCGACCTCCTCCGCGCCTTCAACAACAACGAACGGGTCATGACACTCAGCGAGCTGTCGCGCGCGTCGGGCTTACCCAAGTCCACCGTGCATCGGCTGATCGCTCGGCTGATCGACCTCGATGCCATCGAGCAGCACCGCTCCGGCTACAAGCTGGGGCTGGGACTGCTGGAACTTGCGGCCAACACGCCGGCCGGCAGCATGCGCGACATGGCGATGCCTTACCTCGCCGCACTCCACCGGTGGTCGGGCCAGACCGTCCACCTCGCGGTGCTGCGGCGCTACGACGTCGTCTATCTGGAGAAGCTCGCCAATCCCGTTGCCCCGACCGGCCCTTCCGGTGTCGGTGTCCGTCTCCCGGCCAACTGCACAGCCGTCGGTAAGGCATTGCTGTCCTGGGAGAACCTCGAAGACCTCGAGGCGTTCCTCCCCTCGCCCATGCCCATGCTGACGCCGCGGTCGATCACGAACGTCGAGGATTTTGTGATCGAGCTCCGCAAGATCCGCACCAGCGGCATCGCCTATGAGCACAACGAGGCACAGCTCGGCCAGGCCTGCGTCGCAGCCCCGATCGTGGTTCACGACGTCGCGATCGGCGCGATCTCGATCTCCCACCGCGCCGATACCGATACCGGTCAGAAGATCGTGAATGCCTTGCGTGACACCGCAGCCCAGATCGCAAAGGGGTCCCGTGGGGGCCTGGCTCAGGGACGAGCGCACTGGTTTCCGCGCGAGCTCTGACGTTCGACGGCGCCGAACCCCCGATCGGGAAGACGGCGCCGTCGAACGTTCCAATCAGCGGTAGATCGCGAACGTCTTGTTGGAGTTGAGAACCTCGGTCTCCACGAACTCGCTCCACTCGAGCTTCAGATCGAGCTCGGACATCGCACCCAGCAGACAAAACCAGTTGAGCATCTCATGCTGGCCTGCCTCGATGACCTCACGCGTTGTGACCTTCTTCCATGCCTCGTAGTCGCATGCGACCATCGCGTCGTACAACGCGCGGTCAGCCTCGATGTCCGGACGCAGGTGCCAGTCCTTGTCGTTCAGGAAGGCGTGTGACCAACTCGCCGAGGCAATCAGCGCGACGCGCTTGTCGCTGGCACGTGCGGCACGACCGATGGCCTGGCCGAACTGGAAACAGCGTAACGGGGACGGTCCCGGAGGATCGAGATTCTCCCCTGCCTTGATGTCGGCGAAGCGGGCGATGCCGCCCTTGCGCGCGATGACGTGCTCGCCGTAGCAGTTGACCGCCAAGGGAATCACCGGATACGGGAACTCCTTACCGACGTTGTCGTAGTCGAGAAAGATCTGAGTGTTGCCGAACGCGTGCGGGAAGTGGATCCCTTCACGCTGCTCGTACGAGTAGGCGACATCGATGCCGTCGTTGAGCACGGCAGTCGCGATCTGCTTGGCGAACTTGGGGTCGCCCTTCATCGTGAACCGCTCCTCGTCCGGAAGACCCCAAACGTTGGGGACATCGAGCAACTTCAACACCGCGAAGGGCTCAACCTCTGTGTCCGCATACGCCAGGACGCAGAAAGACGGGATGACCTCCTCTCGAAAGTTCTCGTACTGGTCGTCGCCCCACACCAGGACAACATCGGGTTCGAAGTCGTCGAGCGCGGCGCGGACCTTGTCGAGTCCCTTGCGCAGCTGCGCCCGGTGACCGGCCGCGGCAGTGGTCCCCTGATCGTCACCCCACTCGCTTTGCGCTAACGCGGACCAGTTGTCCGGGTCCTTGCGATCCTCGGGGATATCTGGATCTTTCAGAACGCTCTTCATCAGGTTTGCCATGTGCGTGTCCGCACCGGCCAGCATCGGGTAGTGAGTCATACCGAGACCTATCACTTCTGCCATGTGTGCTGCTCCTCCTCATTGCTGACACCGGCGCCGTCGAGCTTCGTCGATAAGCGCCGATGATCCGAACGTATTCGTCATTAGAGACTTGTGGAACGCATCCCACCACCAGAAGTTCTGGTGCTTGGAACCTTCCGCGGCAACGCCCGCAGCGCTCGGTGGTGATCCACATGGAGAACTCCCCATCCACGCCCCCTACTGCCGATGACCCACGTCTGCCGATGACCCACGTCGTGACGACGCAAGGATGCCGCCGTTGCATGGCGCGAGCAGTCGGCGACTACCGGCGTCCCCTGTGCGCCAGTCCGCAACCTCATCGGGACCGACGACATCCCCTTGGCATACCTAGTGCAACAACACATCGTGAGCAGCCCGCGACGTTCCAGTCTGGGCCGGACCCCGCAAGAGGGTCGGCGGCAGGAGGACCTGCTGGTCGACGTAGCGCTGGAGCGGATCGCGTCACGCAGCTGACTTTGACGGAGGACGAGGGGTGAGGCTATCGACCTCACCCCTCATCGGTGTCGTGCTGCCTCAGGCGTTGCTCACAAAATCGGTGATGATGCGGTTGAACTCATCGGCATGCTCGATCTGTAGCCAGTGACCGCAGCGGTTGATGATGTGAGCACGTGACGTCGGAACCGCAGCCAGGAAGCGCAGAGTGTGCTCGAAGCTCACGACCCGATCATCTCGTCCGTGCAGAGCGAGCGTCGGCACCGTGATCTTGGCGAGATCGGGAAGCAACCCGAAATACGGGTTGGGCGGCTGTGGGTTGTCCCACAACGTGTTCCAGCTATCGAGGTGCCCTCTGTGGGCGAGTGCTGCAGCCGAACGCAGCCCGGCAAGTTCGTCCGTGGCCATCGACTGATCGAAGCACATGATCTGTACGAGCTTCTTCATGTTCTCCGGTGTGGGCACTCGGTATGCCTGGAAGAGAACTTTCAGGCCCTCGGAGAGGCCGCCTCCGGGGCTGAAGAGGTCGAGGCCAGGCGCTGGTGCGCCCATCGAAACCAGGTGACTGACCCGCTCCGGGTAGCGGACGGCAGTCTCGACGGACGTCATTCCACCCATTGAGTTGCCGACCAAGGCAGCCTTTTCGATCCCGAGCTCGTCCATGAACGCGATGAGATCGGCGGAGTGATCACGGCCGATTGTGTCGTTCTGAGTGTCGCTCTCGCCCCAACCGGGCATATCGACCGCGTGGACGTGGAACTGGCGAGAGAGCGGCTCGATGTTGGGGCGGAAGTTGCTCCACCCCGTCGCGCCCGGACCGCTGCCGTGCAGCAGGATTACGGGATGGCCGACTCCGGCCTCGTAGTAGTGGATTTTGTAACGGCTGGTCAGGACCGTCCGGCTCGTGCTCTCTGCGGTGACCGAGGACTTCTCGGTGGCAATGCTCATAATTCTGTTTCCTTTCGTCGAGGACCGGAACCGGACTTCAGACCTGCGCGACGAGGTCGGGAAGCTCGGGACGCAACTTGGACACACCGGCTGCATCCGCGCTCTGACGGGAGACCTGGCCGTCCCGGAAGAACTCCAGAAACACCTGGTTGAAGATCTCCGGCGAGTCCGTCTGTCCCTGGTGCCCGGTCTCTTCGGGATAGAAGAACTGAATGTTCGGCAGGACCTTCTCCTGCTCGTAACCCCACTCGACCGGCGTCAAGACGTCCTCGGTGCCGTAGAGGTAGATCCCGGGAATCGTGAGCTTGTCGAGCCGGCCCTTGGTCGAGAGACGCGCCTCGATATTGGGGTCCTCCCACGGGATGATCCGGCCGTACTGGAGCAGACCGGGCCAGAACTGCGCGTGGGCCTCCTTGCCGCGCTCAGCCGCAGCGAACCGCATCTCGATCAGGTCGTCGTTGATCGCTTCGCCTCGGTGGATGATGGCGCTCATCATCGAGCGCATTCCTTCACGGGTGCCGTCGTACTGCGTCAGCTCGACCTTGGCCGGCGGCTTGAGCCCGGCGGGTACGACGTCGCCGATGTCACCGGCGATCAGCGCGAAGCTCAGCACCCTCTCCGGATGGGCCACAACGTAGTTGGTCGTGTTCATACAGCCCATCGAGTTGCCGGACAGGTGGAACTCGTCGAGGCAGAGTGCAGTCGTGAACTCATGGATGAAGTCGACATAGCTGTGGACGCCTTCGGGCCAGAACTCCTCACGGTCGTCCGACAGACCGAATGCCGGCATGTCCGGGCAGTAGACCCGGAAACCGTTGGCCCCCAGGAACGGTGCCATGAAGCGCCACCCCGCCGTGCCCGACGAGCCTGGAAGGCCACCGTGCAGCAGCACGACGGCCGGGCCGGTCGTGCCGGAGGTCATGTAGTGGGCCTTCGCGCCACTCGCGAGCCGAACCCAGCGACTCATCATTCCCGGAACCTCGATGAGTCCCTCTTCCGTCAACGCCATGTTCACTCCTTCATTGACGTGCACCGGACGCGGACGCCTCCGGGTCAGTTGTCTGCCGTTAGGTCGGGTCACACCGGACGAGCGGGCGTCAGGCCCAGATCCAGGTCGGTAACCGCAACGCGCTTGGTCACGGCCTTTCGGCACTTCATCAACATCCGCGGGTCGTCCACGACCAACGCGCCGGTCACGATGCCGGCCTCGTCCGCGTATACCGCGACAAGCCCGCACTCGACCGTGCCGTGAGAGATCGCCACGGCGCCGTCGCCCGGACGGCCCACGATCTGGATCCGATGGCCGTACTGGTCGGACCAGACGTACGGCACCTGAGCATGTGGGACGGACGTACCCATCACGTCGGCGGCAATGATCCCGGCGTGCTCATTGGCATTGGTCCAGTGCTCGATCCGCAGGTCCGAACCGTAGAAGCCGTGTGCCCATCGGGCGATGTCGCCTGCCGCGAAAATCCGGTCGGTGCCGCGGACATGCAGCGACGCGTCGCATTCCAGACCGTTGGTAATCGGTAGGCCGGACGACGCCAGCCACTCGGTGGCAGGAGTTGCGCCGATTCCCACGACCACCAGGTCGGCAGGCAAGACTCGACCGTCCTCTAGTGCTACTCCCGAGACGTGCGAATCTCCGACGAAATGGGAGAACTGCACACCTGTGTGGACGGTGACACCGTTGACCTCATGCAAGCGTGCGAGCTCGGCACCTACTTCAGCTCCGAGTACACGTGTCAGCGGAACCTGCTGCGTCTCGATAATCGTCACGCGCGTGCCGTATGCCCGTGCAGCCGAAGCGAACTCGGCACCGATGAATCCCGCACCGATGACAACAACGTCTTGTGCGGTCGCCAGGCCGACCCGCAGTGCGACGGCGTCCTCGGCGTTACGCAACGTGTGGATCCCGGTGAGCGTATCGGCCCCCGGCAGTGTTCGAGGGGTGACGCCGGTCGCGATCACCAAGTCGTCGAACGGAAATGTCGTGCCGTCATGGGTCGTGACGACGCGTTCATTGACGTCGAGCGCGACAGCGCGAGTGCCGAGATGCATCTGGACGTCGAGAGCCTCCAACTCGGCGCTCGACAACAGCGGAACGGGCTGATTGGGGCCGTCGGGGAGCAACATCTCCTTGGACAGCGGAGGTTTGTCGTAGGGCTGGTGGACCTCTTCGCCCACGACCGTGATGGCGTCGTTGTAACCCTGCATGCGGAGGGCCTGCGCCGTGCGGATTCCCGCCACGGACGCGCCGATTATCAAGATGGACACGGCGCAAGTGTCATCGGGGTCACTGGGTCGGGCAACGAGGTATACCGCTGGCTGGAACCCGGCGGGCACGTTTCGCACGATGGAACATCGGCTGGGTCGCAGAGCACACGGCGCCCCAAACTGTGCGGACGCATCACCGGTGCGCGACCGAAATCAACATCAATCTTGGAGCACACCATCGTGAATGAGTTCGATGTCGTCGTCGTAGGAGCAGGACCGGTCGGGTTCACCCTGGCCATCGACCTCGGCAGGCGCGGAGTCCGAACGCTGCTGGTCGAGAAGGATCCGACAACCAAGGAGTGGCCCAAGATGGACCGCTCCAACGCACGCACGATGGAGTTCTACCGACGTCTCGGCATCGCCGACGAAGTTCGTGCGGCAGGCTACCCTGCCGATGGCTCGATGGATGTCTTCATCGTGACCCGGTTGTCGGACCCGCCCCTGGTCAAGCTCGAATATCCCAGCGTCGCCGAGCACCGCGCCACAATCGCCGCAACGACCGACGCCTCCGAACCGCTCGAGCCATACCAACTCGTCGCACAGAACGACCTCGAACCTGTGCTCAAGCGGGTCGCCGAGAGCACCCCGAACGTCACGGTGCGCTTCGGCTACAACCTCGTCGACTTCATCCAGGACGACGAAGGCGTGACCGTGACCCTCGAAGACCTCGCGGGAGCCCGGGAGACGGTTCGCACCGGATATCTCTCCGGCTGTGACGGCGGCATCAGCACAATCCGCAAAAAACTCGGCATCAAACTCGAAGGGCAAGGCAGTATCCGCCAGCTGCGTCAGGTCACGTTCCGTTCCGATGAGCTCTACGACAAGATCCCAATTGGCAAGGGACGCCACTACTACGTCGCCGACGCCGAAGGCAGCGCCTTCGTCGTGCAGGGCAGCCGAAAGGACTTCACCCTCAATATCGCGATCGACGTGGACGCCGACCTCGCACAGGCCGTGCGCGACCGTGTGGGTTTCGACTTCGACTTCACGATCCGCAACTCGACGAACTGGAAGCTGCATCTCCTACTGGCCGAGCGATACCGCGACGAACGTGTACTACTGGCCGGCGACGCGGTCCACCTGGTGATCCCCACCGGTGGCTTGGGCATGAACACCGGCGTCGGTGACGCGATCGACCTGGCCTGGAAGCTGGCCGGAACGGTCCAGGGCTGGGGTGGGCCGGGTCTGCTCGACAGCTACGAGACCGAGCGGCGCAAGGTCGGCGCTCGCAACGTCCAGGCCTCCGGATGGGCCGCCCAAGGCATGAGCCTATGGCGTGATCTCGTGACGCCTGAGATTACCGAGGACACCCCCGCTGGCGCGACACTACGGTCGGAGGTGGGTGCCGCGGCGAACATCCACCACCGTCGCGTCCACGAGATGATCGGCGTCGAGTGGGGCTACAGCTATGCCGGCTCGGATTTGATCGCCCATGAGGACGACAACATCACCGACTGGGACACCACGACCTACACGGCGCACACGCGTCCTGGCGTACGTGTCCCGCACATCTGGCTCCAGGACGGCCGTGCCATGCAGGATGCTTTAGGTCAGGACTACACATTCATCGACCTGACCGGTTCGGCCGACACGACAGCCGTCGAGGCGGACTTCGCCAGGCTGGGTGCACCTCTGGAGGTACTTCGAATCGACGACCCGAACGTCCGTGCGGCCTACGATTGCTCGCTGTTGTTAGTGCGGCCCGACCTACACGTGTTCTGGCGCGGCGACGTGCTGCCCGAGGATGTCGACCACTGGGCCGAGCAGGCGGTCGGCCACCTCACCCAAGCTGAGCGCGACGCAATGGCTCAGGAGACGACGTAAACTTGGTCGTCGTCGATTTCGACCCGATAGGTCGCAAGCGCGATGGTCGCCGGCAGACACAACGGCTTGCCGCTGGCCAGATCGAAGCGCGCCATGTGCAGCGGACAGACGAGCTCACTGCCCTCGATCTCACCCTCACTGCCGAGCGACCATTTCTCGTGGGAGCAACTGTCGGCCGTGGCGAAGAACGTCCCATCCTCGGCCCGGTGCAGGGCGATCTGTCCACCGTCGAGGGTCATGGACTCACCCGGCGTGAGATCATCTACAGCGCAGGCTAACTGGCGCTTCATCGTCTGTGTATCTTCCATCAGGTATCGACCTCCTCGTCATTGCCGGAAATTCTCTCGGCAGACGATCAGTCTGGTTCGGTAACCGAAAACCCGACAGGGACCGTTTCACTCGGCGGAAACGTCACAAGCAAGCAGTACCCGCAGCCCAGTGACCAGGGCAATCGGTTGGTCGAGCATGACGTGGTGCTCCGCAGCAGGGATATCGATGACCCGAGCCGCGCCGTTCAGTCGCTCGGAAATCATCTCGCCCATCGCGGTGTCCACCAGGCCCTGCTCCGGCCGGAGAAGTGCAACGCTGCATTGGAGCCGTGACAGCTCACAGGGACGCAGAGGCTCGTGGGCGAAGATCGCGGGATCGAACTTCCATGCCCAGCCACCGCCGACCTGACGGACAGAGTGCTCGGCGATGTGGTCGAAGATGTACGGCTCGGTGTCCTGGCCGGGGATCACGCGGAACCGTGCCACGACCTCTTCACGCGTCACGTAGACCTTCTGTGGTCCGAACGCGACTTTGTCCCGTGCCGCAGCTTCCTCGGGTGTCGCCTCGTGGATCGGTGTGTCGATGATGATCGCGCCCGCCAGGTCGGCCCCGTGCCACGTCGCGGCGGCGAGGGTCACCATGCCGCCCATGCTGTGCCCGATCACGACGGGCGGTGCGTCGAAGGAGTCCCGAGCGACTGCCATGACCTCGTCCGCCCATGCCTCGAGCGAATACGTTTCCCGGCGACCACTGTCGCCGTGACCGCTCAGATCCAGCGCGACGACGTGGCGCGTGGTCGCGAGCAGCGGCGCGATGTGGTCCCACCACCGAGCGTGCGCCGCGCCGCCGTGCACCAGCACCACACCGGGCGCCCCGGGCTCACCCCACGATCGGCAGGTCACCGCGACCCCGTCCACATCGAGCGTGTGGACAATGGCGTGCTGCGCCAGAGCCCGCTGGAACCATGCTGGAGTGAGTGTCACCGGGGCGGCCGTAGTGGGAGAGAACATAACCAAGGACTAACAGGTCCGCCGCCCCGTGACGCAGGTCGGTTTCGCCAGTCGGAACATTCGATGTCGACAATCGATGACGGCGAGCAGCATCGGCGGCAATGACGCACGCCGTTCCCGGCGTCAGATCCGTCCGAATCAGGAGTGAACCGATGAGTATCCACGAATCGCAGCCCGCCATATACGACGTCATCGTCGTCGGAGCCGGCCTGGCGGGGAACATCGCAGCACTGTCCGCCGCCGAGAGCGGCGCCACGGTTCTGCTACTGGAGAAGGGCGCGCAATACGGCGGCTCATCGGTGAAATCCGGTGGCGGAATGCTGTTCGCCGGCACCGACATTCAGGCGGCCGCCGGCATCGAGGACGACAACGAGCAGTTGCGCGCGTCGATCCTCGCCGCCGGACGGGGCAAGAACGATCCGGCACCCGTCCAGGCCTACCTCGAGCACCAGCTCGATACCTTCGAGTTCATGCGAGGTCACGGAATCGACTTCACTTTGACGATCACCGGCACCGACGTGGTCTCGCGCATGCACGCGGCACCTCAGGGTTACGCGACGAAGGTCATGCACGAGAAGTTCGTGGCGCTCGACCACACCCACTACTGGCCATCCAGCACTGCTCGGCGGCTCGTCCAGGCTGCGGAGGGTCGCGTCACCGGCGTCGTCCTCGAGCGCGACGGGCAGGAGATCGTGCTGCACGCCGCCGCCGTGATCCTGACGAGCGGGGGCTTCGCCCGCAGCCGTGAGCTGCTGGAAACCTTCGCCCCACAGTGGGCTGACGCTACCAAGATGGGCGGTGTCGACAATACCGGTGACGGGCTGCGCATGGCGTGGGCACTGGGCGCCGACGTCGCCGACATGGGCTACGTCGAGGCTTCCTTCGGCGCCTCGATCAAGAACTACCCGGACCTGTCGGAAGACCCGAACGAGGAGCCCCGCCTGCTGTACCCGAACTCGCAGGGTGCCATCATCGTCAACCTCGACGGCAAACGTTTCGTCGACGAGAACCTCAACTACAAGACCATCAGCTCGATCTGCGTCCGTCAGCCGGCGGGAATCGGCTTCCAGGTGTTCGACGACTGGATGATGAATCGTTCTCAGGTCGCCCCGACGCCGGCGGACTTCAAATCGGCTCTGGCCGACGGGTATGTCATCGTCGCCGACACGGTCGAGGATCTCGCCGAGAAACTGCAGATCGATCCGTATATGTTGCGGGCCACGATCAATGCCTACAACGGCTTCGTCGACGAGGGCGTCGATCCCGAGTTCGGACGATCGCTGAGCGACTACGGCGTCGCGCGCGGCGGCCACCTCGACACAGCGCCCTACTATGCATTCCCCTGCCGCTCGGGTCTGACCACGACCTTCTGTGGTGTCCGGGTCGACGAGCAACTGAACGTCGTCGACGTGTTCGGCAAGCCGATCCCGGGGCTCTTCGCGGCCGGCGAGGTCGTCGGCGGCTTTCACGGCGCGACGTATCTCAGCGGCACCGGGCTCGGCAAGGCCGGTGTCTTCGGCCGGGCCGCCGGCCTGTCCAGCGTCGCGCAACTTCCACGCTCATAGCCCCAGATCCCATCACCGACCGCACGACGAAGGACGATCATGACCGAGCTCAAGCCTGACTTCCATGAGGTCCTGGCCCGTACCGAAGGCCCCACAGCCACCCTCGACGTGTTCCGCCGCTGGCATGAGGCCGTCGACGCGCAGGATCTCGCAGCGGTCCGTAGCTGCATGGCCGACGACATCGTGGTCGAGATCCCCTTCAGTGAGTCGGGGCAGGTAGAGGAGGGCAAGTTCCGCTCCTACGTCGGCATCGATGCGGCAACCGACTTCTGGGCCGTCGCCTTTACTGCCGAAGGCGAAAGCGAGGGACCCTGTAACTGCGAAATCACGCTGTCTGCTGACGGCACAACGGTGTTCCTCGAGACCTACGGCAAGCTCACGATGGCCAACGGCCGTGACTACCGCAACCGCTACATCATGAAGATGATCACCGAGAACAACATGGTCAAACATGTCCGCGAGTATTACAACCCGATTCAGTCCGCGTACGCGTTCGGCCGACCGATCGCCGGTCACATCACAGTCGAATCCCTCTCCTCATGAACACCGCCGAGTACCGTT
Organism: Rhodococcus qingshengii JCM 15477; assembly: GCF_023221595.1. Classification (NCBI taxonomy): domain Bacteria; kingdom Bacillati; phylum Actinomycetota; class Actinomycetes; order Mycobacteriales; family Nocardiaceae; genus Rhodococcus; species Rhodococcus qingshengii. The sequence continues at coordinate 302,013 of NZ_CP096567.1, read as the reverse complement.
TCGACGGTCAAGTCGCCTTGGTCACCGGGTCGGGAGCAGGCCTGGAACTGGCTCACGCGCGGCTGCTGGCCGAGCGTGGCGCCCAGGTCGTGATCAATGACATCAGCACCGCCGACGACGGGCGACCACTGGCCGACGTCGTCTCCGAACAGCTACGCGACGAGGGCTTGACGGCCGTCTCGGCCACCGGGAACGTCGGTGTCGAGACCGAGGCGATCGGTCTTGTCCGGCAGACCGTCGACACCTTCGGGCGCATCGACATCCTGGTCAACAACGCCGGGGCCGGCGGGAGCGGGTCTGCCCAGGAGGTCTCGACGCAGACCTTTGCCGAGACTTTGAACATGCATTTGTTCGGGACCTTCTGGACAATGCAGGAGGCCCTGCGGCACATGCGAGGTCAGGGGCACGGCCGCATCGTCAATACGACGTCAGCCCTCGGTGTGTTCGGCGCGCCCGACTCGGTGCCCTACGTGACCGCCAAGGCCGGCGTCGTCGGGCTCACGAAAGCAGCCTCGCTGGACAATCGCGACCTCGACATCCGGATAAACGCGCTGGCGCCTGTCGCTGCGACCGGATATGCCAAGGCATATTTCGAGAACCATCCCGATCTCGATCTTCGGTACCTACAGGCGTCGATCGTCTCCCCGGTGGTGGCCTACCTGTCCCACGGATCGTGTGAACTCACCTGCCAGACGCTAGCTGCGGGCGGAGGACGCGCGGCTCTGCTGTTCAGCGCCGCGGTGCCTGGACTGTCGAGTCGAACACTCTCGATCGAGGAGGTCGCGGCCGGACTCGACCAGGTCACCGACGCCGAGGGGTTCCGCATCCTCGACAGCTCGGTCGAGCAGTACGGACTACTCCCCCGCTTCAACGACTGAATGCGACGCCCTCGCCGAGGATCACGTCCTCGTCGCGGGCGCCAACGAAGGCTATGGATCCGGTGAGCGTCGAGACTCAGGCGTCTGGACCGACACGCACCATCAACTTGCCGACGTTGCCTCCGCCCAGCAGGTCGACCAACGCTGACGGGGCCGCCTGCATGCCTTCCCGGACGTCCTCAAGAACCTTCACATCGCCAGAGGAAACCAGGCCTCGAGGTCAGCGAGTGCAGTGGGGAACGACTCCGCGAAGTCGTAGACGATGAAGCCCTGCATCGCGAGCCTCTTCGTCACGAGCACAGTAGGAACGTTCGCTGGGCCTGGAGATCCAGCCGGGCCTTCGTACTGGGATACCGCACCACAGCACACGACTCGACCATGCAGGTTCATATTGTGCAGGGCAACCTCCAAGATACGACCGCCGACGCTGTCGAAGTAGACGTCTATCAGTCATATGTCTTCTCCTTGGATGTGGCGGAGCAAGCCAGACCCGTGGGCCTGGTCAGGAAGTAGTTCAGAGACCCGGCGGACGATCGTCCGCCGGGTCTCTGAGCTGGTGCTCGACTACCCCGTCATCTGTCCTTCGAAGTCGTACAGCTTGCCGTCCTCGAACAGCTTGGTGTCAGAGTTGTAGACACTCAGATAGGACGCCTCGATCGCGACCTGGTCCTTGAGACCGTCGAGTTTGAACTTCACGCCCGGCTTGAGGAGTGCAGGCTGGAAGTCCAGGTGAGTGACGGCGTCCATCATCCCGAGTCGGCTCAGACCCAGCGGAGACTTCGCCGCAACCTTTGCCGCTTCGAAGAACGGCTGCGGGTAGAGGAAGCCAGTCATCGTCGTGGTCGTGATCGGCGTACTGGGCGAGGCCTTCTTAATTGAGTCGATCGCGGTCACTACGACTGGGTCGTTGACGAACTCACCACGCGTGGGGTCCTTCGCATACGTCGTGATGTGCCAGCCATTGGCTGCCGCGCCGGCGACGTCAAACGTCAAGCTCGCGCACACTGACGACATGTATCGGTCGGCATTCCATCCCTGGTTCGAGACCTCCTGCATCGTCGACGCACACTGAGCAGCTGTCGGAACTGCGATCACCACGGTGGCCCCGGTGGAACGCAGCGTCGTGATCTGTGAG
>NZ_CP096566.1 GCF_023221595.1 Rhodococcus qingshengii JCM 15477 | reverse complement strand
AGCTGATTGTGGCGCCCTGACCTGCCAGCTTTACAGAATCATTATTATCGGCGTTAAAGAAGGTCGAGTTCAACTAGATGAGAGAACTCGTCCCATTGGATCTCAAGCGAAACTGCTGCCTGTGGCCGGTGACGACTTGCTGCCGGACGGTGGCCCACGAGCCTGATCCCCAGATCGACATCGGTTTATGCAAACAGATGAGAGATTCTCGCGCTACACTTGCGTTCATGCAGAGTGTTCCAGGTCGGCTGCCAGAGTTCCTGTCGAACGGCGTCGTCGGGCTGCTGCGACCCGAGGACCGAGTCTTTGAGGCGATGCTCGATGGCTGGCGAGCGCAAATGCTGGCCCGTGGGCTCGGTGTGCCGTTCATTCGGTCCTCGTGCGGCCTGGTCTCTCGGTTCCAGGAGCACTCCAACGAGTATCCGTGGGGCTGGCAGCCGATCCATGTCGATGAGTTCCTGGCTGATCGACGAACCGGGCCGAAAGCCGTCTCGGTGTCGACGCTGCGCGCGAACGCTGGCACGATCAGGTCCTTCTGCTATTACGTCACTGACGAAAGGTATGGGTGGGCTGCGTTCTGCAGCAAAGTATTTGACGACGTTCCCGCCCAAGTCGTGTTCGAGTGGAACACGCCGCGCCACAAGACCGATGACGCCATCCCAGCGGACCGGCGCAGCTTCACTCAGACCGAGTTGCAGACATTCTTCGACACCTGCGATGACCTCGTCGATCAAGAGTTCGCCAAGGGCTCGAAGCGCTGGCTCCCACTGATGCGAGACTCCACCGCGTTCAAGGTGTGCTACGCCTACGGTTTGCGCCGTCGGGAACTTTCCATGCTCGACTACCACGACTTCGGCCCAAATCCGCACGTAGACAAGTACGGCCGCTATGGCGCCGTTCAGATCCGCTACGCCAAAGGCATGTCGGGGTCAGGACCGCGCCGTCGCACTGTTCTCACGGTGCCTGAGTTTGACTGGGTGGTCGATCTTCTCGATCACTGGCTCTCGCCGCAGGGTCGCGAACAGTTCGCCACTGCGGACCGCTCGGCCTCGTTGTGGCCGTCGGAACGGGCTGGCGCCACGGGCATCCGCAACTTCAATCGCACCTTCACTGCGGTCCGCGAACTGGCTGGGCTACCGACAGAGTTGAAGATGCACTGCCTGCGCCACTCCTACGTCACTCATCTCCTCGAGGCCGGATACGATCCTATGTTTGTCCAGCAGCAAGTTGGCCACGCCTACTCATCCACCACCGCGCTCTACACCTCAGTCTCGGCAGACTTCAAACAAAAGACCATCCAACGGATGATCCAGCAACGAATCGTCACACGTGACGAAAGAAGGACCGGGAAGGACACGTGAGCGAGCAACGCCGAATCGGCTATCGCTGGAATCTCCGCCAACGAATGGCCGATCACAACCTCTGGAAGACAACGGAACTCATCCCGCTTCTCAAGTCCCGCGGAATCAACCTATCAAACGCACAAGTGCACCGATTGGTGACAGGCACACCCGAGCGGATCCCTGCGCGCACCTTCGCCGCGCTGTGCGACATCCTTGAATGCACACCCAACGATCTCTTCGAACCATATGTCGAGATCCGAGCTGCGGCCACGGCCGACGCACCGGCCAACCCGGCCGACCTAGGCATCAGCGACAAGCGCTCGGTTGCCCGCCGGATCCGAGTCGTCCGTAGCGATGATGACGATGGCAAGACCACGTAAACCTGAAGACCCACAACGGTGGGAAGTTCCATGCGATCGCTGCGGTGAGCACAGAGAATGTGTCGTCACCTGGCAGGGCCTCGGAGTGTGCGGTTACTGCTACCAAGCAGCCAAACGAACTCGAGGCGTATGCGCGTGCGGTCACGACGGGGTGTTGCCGGGAATCATCAACGGCCAGCAGGCGTGCCGCAAATGCGCGGGCATAAAACTCAACGTCGACTGCGTTGAGTGCGGCGCCGAGGAAGAACTGTACGCACAGGGATGCTGCTGGCGATGCGTCCTGAGGGCGACCGTCGACCGACTACTGACGAATCCAGAGACTGCTAGCATCAACGACGAACTGAAACCCTTTGCAGCTGCCCTGAAGTCGATGAAACGGGCCAACAGCGGTCTGACCTGGATCAACCAGGAACATGTCACAGCGTTCCTCACCGAGCTGGCCCGCACACCGCTCGTTTCCCACGACGTCATCGACCAACTCCCCCGATCGCGCACCCGAGAATACGTCCGAGAACTCCTGGTCACCCACCAGATCCTGCCGCCCAGAGACGGACTACTCCACCGCTACATCGACTGGTCCGATGAAGCCCTCGACCGGCTGAAGTCGTCCGAGCACCGGGAAGTCGCGACCCGGTACATTCGTTGGCATCACCTGCGGCAGATGTATTGCATGGAGTCGGTGTCACACGGCACGTTCCTGCGGTCGAAGCAAACCGTTTCCGTCACAATCGAATTCCTCAACTGGCTCACCGACCGGGACATCTCGATCGACGATCTATCCCAAGCGGATCTGGACGCGTGGCAGGCCGAAGGCCCGAGCACGCGAGAGTTCGCCATCCGGTTCCTCGCGTGGGCAGTCAAGACAAAGCTGGTCGCTCGGGACCTTACAATGACACCACATCGTCGTGGTACAAGCTCTAAGATGAGCCCTGAGGCCCAGCAAGACGTCGTCGATGGCATTACATCAAACCAACCCGCACTGAATCCGCGAGATCGAGCCGCGGCGATCCTGGTGCTCGTCTTCGGCCAACAGATCGACCGGGTCGTGAAACTCACCTGGGACCACGTCATAGTCTCAGACGAACTCGTGACCGTCACACTCGGCGACATCGCCATCGCTCTTCCCGCACCGCTCGACGAACCATTCCGATATCTCGCCGGAGAACGAGACCTCGGGAACACCGCCGCCCACCCAAGTACGCGCTGGGTGTTCCGCGGCTATATCCCTGGCCAACACATCAACCCGGGCCACTTGCGGAACCGCCTGAAGTCGACGTTCGGCACCCGCGCCGCCCGGCTCGGCACCCTGCACGAACTCACCAAGCTCGCACCCGCCGCAATCCTCGCCGACACTCTCGGCTACTCCCCTGCCACCATCGAGCGACATGCGGTGGCGTCTGCAGCCACATATGCCCGATACGTAGCGATGATTGACGCTGATGGCTAGGGTTGTGTAGCTCGAACTGCTTCTGCGGCCGATGCCGTTCATAAACTCGCGGTACTGATATGTCAGGCTACTATTGGCGGCCGGGATGGAGCTAAGAATGTCGAGAGAGAATCGCGGCAAACCTCGGACCAGAAAGACGACGAAACAACCTTCGATTCGCCTTTCTGGCAGGCTATGAGCATGGCGATAACACTAGAAGACACTTTAGCTGCGATCAGCCTGCTGCAGAACACCGAGAAATGTGCTCGCATATCCGGGACCGCCGAGTACCGACGGTGGCCCAAGAACGACATAGCGGGCCCGCCGAACCGCGTCGATACAGTGCACTTCTCCATCGACAACGAGCTCGGTTCATGGTCTCAGCGCGACACCAAGTCCGCGCAAACCCGCCGCTACTCCAGTGGCGCCGGACAGGAGCTGGTCGATGACGACGGGCAGCTCATCCCTCCCAAACCACCATCAGGGTTCGACCACTGGCCTCTGCTCATCAAGATGATGACACCGAGTAGATTCCCGATCTGGGGGCGCCCGGGAGATAAGTGGAGAATGAAGGGCGCCGAGTCCACCGAGCACGGTTACCTCCTGCACCTCAACCGTGACACCTCCCCCGCAGAGGCGGAGCTGTACATCGACACCACTTTTTCGCTACCAATCCGCTGGACCGATACTCACCAAGTCAGGCCAGATCTCGGGGCGAAACAGGAGGTAGAGATCGTGGCCCTGCACATTCCTCCGGAATGGAAGCGTCTCACCGGTATGGACATGTCCGAGGAAGGTCAAGACATGGCAGGATAGCCGAGCTTTGCACCAAGCGCACCTCGGCCTGGTCATCCACTTCATGTCTGATCGGGGTGACGCCTGCACGGCTTGGCTCCGGACGGCGCACAATGGTCCTGTGGGAGCGAAGAGCAACGAGGCGATGTTCCGCTTCATCCTGCCGGCTCAATTGAATGGGCCCGAACTCAGCGAGCAGATAAACGAGGCTGTACTCCGTAGGGCCCGCGATGCTGGAGCTGTCTCCATCGGCGACGTATATGTCAGCGGCACTATCCCTATCGGTGACGGCGCGTGCCAGTACTCGGTTCGAGTTCGGTTGTACTTCGGTGGCCCTGCCTTCGCTTGAGCCCCATTATTTCCCAGCCGGGCTCAACGACGTCGGGCCTCTGAGATAGGTGGTCTACTCGTCCTAGTTCAACACGTCCCGTTACCAGTTTTCTTCTGTGATCGAGGCCGCGTGCCGGATCATCATCCTCGAAGACCAACTCGCCGAAGCGCGGCGCATCAACACCGAACTCCAACAACACCACGACAACAGTCCCGGCGCCGCGCCCGAATAGTGGCGGAGACAGTCGCCCGCGTCTCCCCTGAGTGCGCCGATGCACACGCCTATGCGGAGCGCCGCCGGGAGTCGAACGGGGACAAAGCATTCGCTATAATCGTTCAACGCAACGTCATCCCGACGTGGCGTTGCACTCAGCCGACCGAACACCGGTCCTGCGCAGGCCGACATCCGGTGGGCCACCCGGTACCGCGCGCCTGTCTCCCCAGACTCCGGCGCGCACGGCCCATCAGGTCGGACACCTAACCCCGCCCTGATGGGCCACTTCCGGGCCGTGCCTCACGGTCGGCTAACTACTCACTCGCCGTCCGAACCCCGAAAACTTCTGGCGAAGAGAGAATTTCACCCCTGACGACAGCGAGTATCTCTTCGAAGCGGCGTCACAACCATGCTATCGATCGCGATGCAGGCACCGAGTTGCCAAGACCAGGAGGGTCGTCACGATGGTTCGCAGACTGCCTCGAACTAGTCAGTGGCTTCCAGATTCGGTTGGATTGCAACATGATTCGAGAGTCGAACTACCGGTTACCGTAGGAAATCGATCTATTGACGTCCGTCAGGAGTGCGCGACTGACAGAGGACCGGCTGACCTGACCTCACTCCCCGTATACACCTTTTCCTGTTACATCCCGATGGCGTTACATCAGCTGCCGCCGGGGTTGATTGAAAGCTCGAAGCGGGTTTCAGCAGTCGCGTGTCGTCCATGTGCCGCACCCGTGGCTGCGAAGACGATCATCGAGTTTGCGGCGAAGACGGCCACATTATCGGCTGAAACGGCTACTGGGTCTCTGTCTGAGCCCCTCGTATCTAGGTGCAAGCCTTACGAGACGGTGCGTATGTTGAAGCCGAATGATTCCAGAGGGGTCAGCGCTCTTCCCGTATTTTGGTTGTTGACGGCGAAGACCGTGATTCGTCCGCTCCCATCGATACTCGATGCATAGAAACGCATGTGGTAGGCGACGAGGTCGTTCTGCATCTTGAAGTTCGAGTCGTATTCGAGAATGAATACCGTCTCACTGCTGGTGGTTATGCATGTCGCGCCGGCGATAGCGCCACCAATCGGGTTTCCGTCGAAGAATTTTCCCGGCGCACAGACCGCTCCGAACCAATCCTCGGCGGTCCCGTAAATCGCGTTGTCGTCGATTGCAGCCACGGATGCGGTGGAGTCCCGGGTGTCACTGTTCTTACTTTCTGATGACAGTGCAAGGCCGGCGAACACCGCGCCGGCCACAAGTATGCTCGCCGATCCGATAGCGAGAATGCGCATATGAGTGGCCCGCCCGGCGACCGGGCCGAGTGGATCGTGACGGGCCTTCGTGCGTGACTTCACGTAGAGGAAGAAGCCGCAGGCAGCCGCCACAAAGGGAAATATGCCGAGCCGGATGTAGGTGCCTTGGGTGCTGGTGCCCCTGACGATCTGACCCAAGGCGATGAATACCGCCCCGAGAGACAGCGCCAGCAGTATCAGTGCAATCGACACAGCAGCAACCGTCGCCCAATGTCGATCGATAGGCCTGTGCCCGTGAGAGGGCGGTGTTGGACGCATCTGGGGACGCGTGGGCGCGGCATCGAGGGGCGCGGTGTGCGACGACCACGCTGTTCCGTCCCACCACCTGAGCACGTGGGCGTCGGGATCGGCGTACCAGCCCGGATTTGCCTTCGGACCAGCGTTGCCGGCCGATTCGGAAGCTAAGGGTGTATCCCACAGATGTTGGAAGTTGTTGCGCGAGGACGTGTCACTTCCCGAGCTCGAGGCGATCGGGTCACTAGCATCAGGGGTGGCTGGCATCTTCGGATCGGGGTGGGAAGTCACAGAGATTGCCCTCTATTTCAGGTGTGTAGGTGTGTTCGAGATCGAAAAATGAATCAAAGCTATGCAATGAAGGGCGTCAGGTATCTGAACAATCCATCTCGCAGCGCGCGCTCTTCTGCGGCGGTTATGAGTTCGAGTGGCGGGCGATGGTTGCTTGTTTTGCTGCCGCGAATTCGGCGTCGTCGAGGATGCCTTGATGATGGAGGTCTGCGAGGTTGTGGAGTTCTTCCGCCAGACTTGTCGAAGGCGCCGCGGCGGCACTCGGACTGTGCTGTACGTGAAATGTCGGGCGCTTGTAATCGATGATTTTCTTCTGAAGTTCGGTGAGGCGAGGAAGGGCCAGTTTGTGCTGCGCTTTGGGGAGCGGAAGGCAGTTCGACAGAGTGAAGGGGCTATCACCGGCTTTGTTGCGGCTGGTGCTGGCCGATCTCCAGTAGTCGTGGTTCGCGGTTCCCTGGTAGCTCGGGGTGAGTACCTCGAGAACACCGCTCATCATCCCGCTGTTGTATTCGATGTTGGTGATGTCGGAGTAGGGGAAGGTGGTAACTCGTCCACCGCCCATGGATCCGGTCATGAAGCCGGCCATGCCGCCGACTTTCGCAATGATGAGACGGTCTTCGAACGCGGCGAGGATCCCTGCGGACCCGGAGTTGATGACGAACCAGGGCAATTCGTCTGGGGCCGTGTGCTCGTCTATGGTTCGCCACGCGACGTCCTTGAGCGGCGCACCGATAATTTCGACGTCGAATCGTCGGGCCTCGCGTGCACGCACGTTTTCGGTGGCGACAGCATCGCGGGCTCGAAGAGTCTCACGTATCCCGGGAGGAAAGCCCGCCGACGCCAGATGGTGGACGTAGTGACTGACGAAGTCGATGTCCGCGTCAGTGATCGCGCCGAACTGATGCACCTGCTGAGCAAGGTCGGTGATGTGGAGTTGTTTCCCGGTCATCTTTTTGACGAACTCGAACCGGGAAATATTGTCGGCCTCGAGAGCGACTCGGGGTCCGCGGGTAGCTACGTCGATGCTGCTGAATGCCATGACGCGGGCATTGGTGATTGCGAGTCCGTCCAGCACGGGCCGGACTTGATTGGTTTTCGACAAGGCCCAGATTTCCTCACCAGGAAAGAGTTGCCCTCGCAAGCTTGTCACCCACTTCTCGGCAACTTTTTCTTTCAACTTGGGGGCGTACTGGGGCGCCAAGGTTGCTCCTTTTGTCAAGGATTTCGAGATGCCGCGGAGCGGTCAATAGTCTCTGATCGAGTACCTTATCGCCGGAGCCGGCGGTGTTGTTTCGATCTTCTCGAACAGCGCTCTTTTGCAGGGTCTCTCCTACCGGTCAGGGGTCACACAGCACAGTCGATAGATCGCCGAGTCGGTGGCGTAGGCCGAGATAGGCCGAATCACCGCGAGTTTTCGCGTAGAGCACGGCCTTCGACTGCCATAGTTGCCGGTGGAAAATCCATTCAGCGGCCTCATCGGTGGTCCAGGCACAAGAGGGACGGCACCAATTCCGTCCGTTGTCAGTGGGCCACTGTTGAACAGGGATCGGAAGACCTTCGACTATCGCGGCGTAAGCAAAGGCGTCGGAAAGAATCGGACCGTCACCGCACACCACACAGGCGATTTCGAAGGCCGGCGGCTCGTGCTCACAATGGCGCCAGTGCGACCGGACGATGACCGATCCCTGATCGCTGGCATTCGGTCCGCACGTTATGGGCAGCTTCCGCTGGAGTGTGAAACAGGACCAGACCGATATCGGCGAAGGCACAGAAGATCCAGGCGGTAACCAATCCGCCGCACCGACCGATCCACAGTGGACGGGACGTCGGCAAGCCAAAGCGACTCTCTAGCGCAATCCGGTCCGTGCGATGAGGAGCTAATGGTGAAGAAGTTGGACTACGACCTGGTCGGTGAACGATTGTTCTCGAACTACAAGGTCAGGGCAAGGATCGAGAGGGATTACAGCCTCCCGACAGGCGCCGCCACCTCGTCGCAGTTCCTCGACTACGCGGTGCGCTATCTCGACCAAGAAGCGATGGACAACCCCCTCGCTCAGACGTACAGCAACCAGCAGGTCTTCAAAGCTGCAGTCAACGCCCTCGGCAGCAACTCCCGAAACTGGGCGAGTTTCGTCAAGGTCCGTGACCAGCACCTCGAAGGACTTCTCTACGACTTCGACCCCGACAAAACGCACACCGCCGTCCTCGACGGGACGTTAACGCTCGCCGACATCCGTGAGCATTTGAGCGGGCAGGGGGGCACCGGTGATGCAAAAGCGATCATCCGCTGGGCGAAGCTGCTGACCGATCACCCCAATTACTACGACCAGATCCTCGGAATCGCACGCGCCTTCGTCGCCCTCGCAGAGGATGCCGGCTACCAGCTCGACAACCAGCACCTGATGATGATCCTCGCCGGCTACCTGATCTCACCCCCACGCCGGTGGCCCGGCGAAAAGCATCTCGACAGCGGCCTCGTTCGGATGACGCACCGCGAACGGGACCTACCGGGTATGGGTTATCCGCTCGCCAGCGAATTCCTCCGCAACCTGCATTGGAATGGTTTCAAACCCGACCGCCACATCACCAGACTTCTCGGGCTGTGGGTGCCCGAAATCAGGGAAACGGTAGAAGAGGACGTTGATCGTCTCTGTGCGTTGATCGGAAGCAAGAACCGATCACTCAAGTACTTCCTGAGGTACTCACTGGTCGGAGTTGCGATCACGCCGGACGGCAACTACTCACGCGCCGATAACCTCATCTGGATGCTCGGCGCCTATCTGGAGAAGAAGAACAAGGAATCGAACGTGGAGTACATCCACGAATGAGGATGTCGGCCGGCGGTCAGTCACACGGATCTCATTCGATATCCAGGCGACAGTGGGCGTGCATTGCCGTTGTCGTCATCGGAGCGCTGGCTCTGGCAATGGGTGGCCCTTCGCTCTATCGGTGGGTGAGCACACGATCAGCCGAGAAAGCCGCAGAGTCGCTGGCAACGAACCTCGGTTTACATCTGACAGATGACGACACGATCTTGTACGCCGAGAACTACAGTTCCTTTCCCGACTCGAGCGCATACCTGGTCATCGAGTCGAGTTCGCGCGCCCGCGCGGGAAAACCTTCACACCGAGGCTCATCTGACGTCATACGGACCCACGGTGGCCCATGATTTCGATGAGGTTCCGTCGGAATATCGTCCTGTGCCTTCATCGAATTCAATGTCGTGCGAGTCTCCGGTGACCAGTCACGGATTCCTTCGAGGCATGTGGAACCCCGCCCTGGATCAGGGAAAACGTGTCTACATTTGGGCGATCCAGATGTGAGGGCTGACGAGATCCCGGCAGGACCGAATCTTCAATGCGCCCATCGGCTCCCCCTAAGTTCTCAGTCGCAGGTATCGCATGTGCCGTTGAGGGGTGTGGATACAAAGCAGGTCGGGCACAGCGGCCCAGTGGGGCCGGCGGAGCCTCGTGCCTGCGATTCGCGTTCGCCGGAGGACGTCCTACTCACACAGTCCCGGCAGGGAGGCACATTACGCATCTGCTCTTCGGTAGCCAGTTGCGGTGAACCAAGAACCGTGCCGTCATCGAATTTGAAATGTCCGCAGTCCAAGTCATGCCGCTTTCGGGGCGCTTGGCCTGTCGCCACCCCGTTCATGTCAACCGGCGGCACAACGTACCTGATCTCTGGATGACTGATCATGTCCATGTCGACGCCTTTCGCGCGGGTTTGCCCCACGCAGGTTAACCCGAAAATTGAGAGCGATCGCTTACCCTCAGACCGACACCGTCGTTGGCCGATTCGATTCTGGTCCGTAAAGGGTCTTGGTCTCAACACGTCAACGCATCACTACTGGTGAGATGATGCGTGATCGTGGAGGCATGGATGGGCAACAAGGCGCTCGGGTTCACTATGGATCAAGAGAACACGATCTGGGAGATGTGGCGTCGCGGTGATTCGCTGAGTGCGACCGGGCGGGTCCTCGGGGAGAGTGTCCCTCAGATCGGCCGGTTCCTGCGTAAATCCGGCGGTATCCGGCCGCTCCCACGTCGTCGGCGAGCATCTCGTCTCACGGCCGGGGAGCGTGAAGAGATTTCCCGTGGGATCGCCGCCGGTGACAGTGCTCGGACGATCGCCGACAAACTCGGAAGATCCCCGTCCACGATCGCTCGGGAGATCGCCCGCAACGGCGGCCGCGAACACTATCGGGCGACCCCGGCGGATGCCGCAGCGTATGTCCGCGCGCGCCGCCCTCAAATCTCGACTCTCTCTACCAGGCATTTTCTGCAGGAGGTTGTCACAGGGAAGCTGAGTGAGCAGTGGTCACCGCAGCAGATCTCCGCCTGGCTCCGGCGCGAGTATCCGTCCGATCCGCAGATGTGGGTTTCGCACGAGACGATTTACCGTTGCCTGTATATACCGTCGCGGCAAGTATTCGACGACACAAAATTTCACGAACTGCGTACCGATCGGCGGATCCGCCGGCCTCGTGGGAAGAAACGCTCCCACGGGCGCGGGCAGATACGGAACAGGGTCCCCATCGATCACCGCAGCCCAGCAGCAGATGCTCGTAGCGAGCCCGGACATCTGGAAGGTGATCTCGTGTTCGGCACCCGCCCGTCGGCGGTCGCGACGCTGGTGGATCGGCAATCACGCGCCGTGCATGTGGTCGCACTGCCGGACGGGTACCGGGCCGAGACGGTTGCGGACGCCTTGATTGCCTATCTGGGCCGGTTGCCTGCGCATCTGCGTCGGTCGTTGACGTGGGATCGGGGACAGGAAATGGCCGCGCACGAGCGCATCACCGCAGCACTCGACCTGCCCGTCTACTTTTGCGCCCCGCATCATCCGTGGCAACGAGGGACGAACGAAAATACGAACGGGCTCCTGCGCCAGTACCTGCGCAAGAACGCTGACCTGCGCACTTTCAGCCAGGAGGACCTGAATTCGATCGCGGTAAGACTCAACAATCGGCCTCGTCGGGTGCTCGACTGGAACAGTCCACGCCAACGAGAAGACCAGGTGCTCGGCTCCTCCGCAGTCGGATAGCAAAGCTGGCCATAACGGCGGTTGGCATGATGATGGTCATGGCTGCCACCGGACTCCCCGAACTCGATGTCGCCCGGATCGTGAAGTACTGCGCCAGTAGAGTTCCCGATCGTCTGCGTCATGAGATTCGGGTCGAATGCGACATCGCGCCGCGCCATGTCACGATCTGCGAATGCCGGTCGCCGTGGCGAGAGGACTTCGGACCCGAATGGACACGATTCCCGATCGCCCGCCTGTCTTACACGAAGAAAACCGGGCTGTGGACTCTGTATTGGCGGGATCGGCACCTCAAATTTCACCGCTACCAGTTCTTGGATCCGAGCCCTCATGTTCAGGATTTGCTCGATCACATCGAAAACGGTGGGGATCCGATCTTCTGGGGTTGATCCGTTATCGTCGGTGATGCGTTGACCTATTGAGACCAAGGTTCTTTTCCGCCCCTTCGCGAGCGCCGCCCGTGACCGACTCATGCTGCACGGCGGCGCCAGTCATAGCAGCGAATCCGAAATCGACGCTGCTCGGCGAACGAGAATGAGGACGAATGACCGTAGAAGCTCCGATGTGGAAATCTCGATCGACCATCACCATTCCGTGGAAGGGCAATGCCGAGGTAACCATCACGGAATTGCTGTCAACGACGCTTGATGCCGCTCGTTCCGTCCTCATCGACGTCGCGAAAAGCGGTAAGAAGATCACGTACGGGGAGCTCGCACAGCGTTCGGGAACCGGATATCCAGCGCAGTCGATGGGCAAAGTTTTGGACGTGCTCAGTTTGGACTGCAGCGACAGAGGTGAGCCGTCACTGGCACCCATCGTGGTGAGAGCAGCGACCGATGAAGTCGCGTACGGATATGTCGGGTCTCCAGAAGACGATCGTGCAGCGCTATACCAGTGGTGGGTCGCGCACTGACGTAGCTGGCAGGCAACCATGATCGGCCCGCAGTGGCCGAAGCGGCGGCCGAGGTATTTCACGTCCGGCGAGACTGATCGAGAGTAGGACGTCGACGACAAGCAGTCGTCGTACCGGGTCAGCTCCGGTGCGATAGTGACGGCGGCGAGCCGCTCGAACGTTCCGATGGCGACTTGCGATCTCGGGACATTTCGGTGCCCGTGTTGATCGGTACTTCTTTGACACAAACCGCCCGGTCTACAATGGATCTTCACGATCTTGCGACTCCGTCAGCACGGGAGGAGGCAATACCGATGCCGTATCTGGGTGGATTGATCATCGTCCTGTGGATCTTCTGCCTCATCGACGTCGCCACCGCCGATGAGCACGGTGTCCGGAACATCCCCAAGCTGGCCTGGCTAGTGGTGGTGGTGTTGTTGCCGCTGGTGGGATCGGTGATGTGGCTGCTCGCAGGTCGACCGGTCGGCGGCGGCATCTGGGGTGGCAGCGGGACGCGCCCACCGCACACCAGTGGGCGATTCGCCGAGTACGAGTCCAAACCGGGCAGATACGTCGCCCAGGATCCCGAGGCCGACGCCGAATTCCTCCGCCAATGCCGTGCCCGCGCGGAAGAACAACGCAGAATAGAACGTGAGCGGCGCCGGAACGACGGCTACTGAGTCTCCCTGCCCCGTATGCGGAGCGTACCTACCCTTCGAAGCCTGCTCGCGGCGAAATCCCGAATTCGGGAGAGTTCTGTTGGTTCGGCGCTTACGCTGACATGACAGCACGGTCGGGCGGACCCATGTTGGAGGGCACAGATGCGCCGCAGCGCGATACATCGCCTACTCGTCGCCGGAATACTTGCGATGACAGCAATCCTGGCATCATTCGCCGGATCATCCGCCGCCGAGGCAGATCCGCCTCCCGGTTCGATGCCGTCGACCACGCAGTTTCAGATCCCGGTCACGTTCTTCTCGGGGTGCGGCGTCGGATTCCGGTGCTACATCCCACCCGTGGTGCCGCTGTTCCCGTCGGCAACGACAGGAACCCCGGGAGAGGTGACCTTCCAATTGTCGCGCCCCACAGCGTATGCGATCGACACCTTCGACTGCATCGGCGTGAGCGTGAACTGGCGCAATCTGACGACCGGCGCCGCCGGCACGACCGAGGTCCGACGCGTCCCGCTGGATTACAGCGGCCCCATCGCAGCGGAGGACTGGTGCCGATACACCCCGGCGACAGTGTTCACCGGCAGCGGCCTGGTGACCGCGACCGCAACTGCCGGGGACCCCGATCACCGCCCTGTCAGCGCCGGAGCAGCGGTCTTCCTCGTCCCCTAAACGGATGACAGGTGTCATTGCGCGGTTGGGGTGGTCCAACACCGACGACGCGAGAAAATGGGAAACAGGTCGCCACGTGCGACCGATCGGCAAGGGGATTGGGTTCTTGCCGATCAGGGCCGTCGATGGTGCCGCGCGGCCGGGGTCAGTGTGGCGACCTGTTGCTCGTCGCGGTATCGACGCTAGCTGCTCGGTCTGACAGTGATGGTGGATGTTGTTGGTTCCCGAGCCGTTGTCCCGGTTTGTGAATCCGGCAGTCGGTCAGGCGTGTGCCGCAGCCTGCCGACGTGATTCCGTATGCAACCCTCTCAGGTGTGGTCGGGGCATCGCAGCTCAGGCAGTACGGTCCACCCGCTCGCGGTGAGCCACTGCTGCACCGGATCCGGCAGGGTGCCACTGCGTGCGGTCTGTGCGAAGTCGCCGGCAAGGATCGGACCGTCACCGCACACCGTGCATGCGACATCGAACGCCGGCGGCCCCGGCTCGCACTGATGGCAATGCGATCGGGCGAGCACCGCACCAGGATCGGCGGGATTGTCGGTATGAGGATGCAACCAGATCACGGCCAGATCGCCGCGTTGATGGGCCGCTTCGGCTCTGGTGCTCGGCTCGTACCCGCAGGACGGGCAGATCCGCGACGTTCGCACCGCCGCAACAGGGACCACAGCGACCGTGCTCACCGAATCAGTCGGCGCACTCGTCGCCGGTGCGCGCTTGTTCAGGTGTCCGTAGACAGTAGTGCGGGGAACATTCAACATCGCTGCGATCTGCGCGACCGTCTTCTCCCCCGCGTCGTAGAGCTGCTGGGCGAGTGCGATTTGATCGTCGGTGAGCTTCGGCGGACGGCCGCCCTTTCTGCCGCGCGCCCGCGCAGCGGCCAAGCCGTCCCGGGTGTTCGCCATTATCTATACGACGGCAGGAAGGATTCTCCTCTTCAGCTGGGGAATCAGGATATTCGGCGACATCGCTCTGGTGAGTTACATGGGTGACGAGCGGTGGATGCCAGCATGAGGCGATCGGCGGTGTCGCCGATCATGGGCGAGGTTTCGAAAAATGAGGGCCGAGCCCGACACCCTGACATGAATGAAATCCGAGTCGGCGGGTGTCCCTCCGATGCGAGCGAAAGAGGTGTCGAAAACACCGTCGAAAATCAATGTCGACTAACCACCGTCGGGGTATTGTCGACGGATGCTGCTCGGATATGCCCGGGTCTCGACCGCAGATCAGAACCCTGCCCACCAGATCGACGCGCTGCGCCGGGCGGGGGTTACCACTGAAAACATTCACGTCGATCACGTCAGCGGCGCGAAGGCCTCCCGCCCTCAGTTGGATGTGGTGCTCGCCCTGTTGGACGACGGCGACATCCTGGTCATCACGCACCTGGATCGGCTCAGTCGTTCGGTGCTGCACCTGATCACGCTCGGCGCCGACCTGCGCAAGCGCGGGGTAGGTTTGAAGGTTCTCGAGCAGGGCATCGACACCGCCACCGCCGAGGGCCGGGCGATGTTCGAAATGCTGTCGGTTTTGGCCGAACTCCAGCGTGAGCTCGCCGTGAACAATGTCCGGGAAGGTGTGGCGGCGGCCAGGACTCGCGGCCGCAAGGGCGGACGCCCACCGAAACTCACCGACGATCAGGTCCAGCTCGCGCAGCAACTCTACGACGGCGGTGAACACACCGTTGTCCAGATCGCCGACATGTTGGGCGTGCCTCGCACTACCGTCTACGGGCATCTGAACAAAGCCGCAGCAGCAAAAACTACTGGAACAGTCTCTCTCGCAACAACTCCCGAGCCCGCGGCTCCGGAGTCCGGTTCGGTATCCGGCACTGTCCCCCGGCCGAGCCGGACACGCAGGACAACCCGCGCCTGCCCCACTTGCAGGCACGAACCGGCCACCCGAGCCGAGGCGGCGCATCAGCGCGACGATCTCGCGGTGAGCTGGCTTCGTCCCGACAAAGACCGGCGTGGCGAGCTGGTAGCCCAACATCATTGTCGCCAGTGCGAACCCGACCTGCCGGTCTTCGACGTTGCCTGCGCCCTGTGCGGAGATGGCCCCATCCTCACCGGAGAGCTCGCCACCGCGGCAAGAACAGTGTTACCCGTACCGGTGCAACGGTGGCTCGCCGACGCCGGCTGGTGCACCTCGCCAACACTTCTGTGCCCCGACCATTCTCTCCAAAGCCGATAGCCACGCGGCCGGTGTAGGTGTTTCGCCGATCATGGGTGCGAGCGGCTGGCTTCTTTCATGTACCGGCGGAGCAGGATGTTCGCGGTCTCGAGGTCGTCGCGTTGCTGGTCGGTCAGCTCGACCAACCGAGTATTGGTTTCGCGTAGCTGCGCGTTGTCGACACGCAGGTTGGCGACGAGGGCCTCGAGGTCGGCGATGCGAGCGGCCAGCTGGGAGTGGTCGATCTGTTCGATTTCGTTGCCGAGGGTGCGTTGCAGCCGCTCACGGAGCTTGCGTTCGGAGGTGCGGAGCGCGGCGATCTCGTGCCGGGCGAGTTCGAGGTCGGTGCGCAGGCTGTCCCCGGACGTGAGGGGGCCTGGCGGGTGTCGGGGTGGGCTCTGTTGGGCCATCGCGTCCCGGATTGCGGTCGTCAGCTCCGGCTGGTTGTAGAGCAGCCACGTCGACACGCCGGCCTCGCGGGCGACCCGCGCGTAGGTGATCCGGGTACCGGATCGCACCAGCTGGTCGAGTGCGCGGAGGGCGTGGGCGTGTTTGTCGCGGCTGGCTTGTCGGCGGGCCGTGAGGAGCCTGTCGGTGCGGGTGTCAGTCATCGACAGCGCCTCTGCGGTGGGCGACGCTCAGCGGCAGAAAGTGCCGTTGGTGTTCGCGGGCTTGGCGGATGGTGCCGATTGCGGCATCGAGGGCGGCGCGTTCGTCGGGGTCGAGTCGGTGCAGGTGGGTGGTCATTTTGGTCAGGATGCCCTCGAACATGGCGAGGTTGTAGCGCAGGTTGTCCACCACTTGCGGTGCGGCGCACAATTCGGCCTCTTTCACGTCGGCCTTGATCTTGCGGATTTCCTGCTCGATTTCGGGGATGTAGGAGGGGTCGGGCCGGTAGTGGTCGCAGCCACCGCATTGAAACCTGATCGGGCAGGATTTGCCGCCGGAGTTGACGTTCGACGGTTCGACGCATCCGCCGAGAAGCGTGGAGACGGTTCGCCGTTCATATTCGATGAGCTCGGGTGTGGGACGCAGCGCACCTCGCCGGTCCATCACCATGTTGCCGACGCGTTCGATCGCCTCGCGCTTGCGGTGGTGTCCGATGCGGTAGTAGCCCTGGGTGACGGCGAGGTCGCGGTGGTCCATCAAAGCGGCGAGCACATCGACGGGAGTGCCCGCGTCGGCATGATTTTGTGCGTAGGTGTGGCGCAGCGAGTAGGCGACCAGATCCCGCCGATCGATGAGGCCACCGGGGTGGGGAACCGTCCGGATCAAGGGCGCCAGTTCGTCGATCGAGTCCACCCACTGGCGGAAGATGACGCCGAACGCGGACGCCTTGAAGTGCTTGTCCGAGCACGGGTCCGACAGATCCAGTTGCGGAAACAGGTGGGCGGTGCGGCGATCGGGCCGCAGGGTCGTCACCCGCGCCAACCAGGCGCTGACCGCCGCCGCGGCAGCGGTGGTGATGTGCAGTCGGCGCCCGAGTCGGTTGGCCTTGGCGTTGGTGTAGATCAGCACCGGGCCGCCACCGGGATCGGTGTCGAGACAGTCACGGCGCAGGGCGGTGATTTCTCCCGGTCGCCGGCCGGTGTCGCGCAGCAGCTGATAGATCGTCTGCCGCATCACTGCGTAGTCGTCGTTCGACCATCCCTCGACGCGGTGTCCGGCAGTGAACGTGGGCCGCAACAACGTCATGTTCCGGTCGAGGACCTCGACGATCTCGGTGGGCAGGGCCCGCCCCGGTTCGTCGTCGTCGCGGTGAGGAGGGACCGGTCGTTGTTTCAGGTGCGCGGCGGTGAGCGCGAATGCCCCGGGAATCTCGTCCATGTGTCCGGCGGACCGGCAATACCCGAGGACAGCCTTGATGTTCCCCAGTCTGTCGTCGGCGTAGCTGCCCGCGAAAGGCGCACCGGTGGCGGCGGTCTTGCGGCGGCAATGGTCGATGATGGCGGCGATGTCGCCGCGCCCCGCAGCACGACGATCGGTGAAGGCGGGGCCGAACTCGAGGGCCTCGGACGCCCACGTCAGTGCCCGCAGCGACGGCCTCAGGTGCTCGTATCGGGGCAGGGTTTCCTTGGCCCATGTCTTGCCGAGCATGCGTAGCCAGCCGCAGCCGACGGCGGACCAGTCGATGACGAGGTTGCGGCTGCGGGTGCCCGCGGCGCTGGGGAACCGGTCGAGGACCTCGGGGCCCCACCGGTCCGGCTCGGTGAGATCGATTCCCTCGAATGCGCCCCGCTGCTGCCGCAGCAGCGGCAACGTCATCCGCAGGAAGCTCACGACGTGCGCGTCCGAGGCGGTGGCCTCGAACAGGGTGCGCGCGCCGTGGGCGGCTTTGACGAGATTACGCATCCGCAAGAGGGAGATTCCGAATCCCCGGCGGTCGCGTTCTTGCAGGATCCACAGCAGCTCCGCTCGCACCAGATCCGTGCACCCGGCCAGGGTGAATTCGTGCGAGCGGATCAGCGGCAGCGCCTGGGCCGCGAACTCGTGCGCGTCGATCGGCGGCTCGCCGCGGTCCTGACGGCCCCGATACTGGCTGCGGTGGGATTGGCATAGTGGTGTCGAGGGGTGGAAAACCTGGTGACTGCAGCCCCCGACCGCGCAGGTTGCCAGCGCACCGAGTGGTTGCGCGTCGGCCATGAACTCGGTGATGCCGATGCCGCGGGTCTTCGCCGCGTGCGCGAACCGGCTCTGGTGTGTGAAACACAAACCGGCGGTGGAGTATCGGGGACGTGCGCAACGGACGTCGGCGGCGGCGACCGTACAAGGTTCGACGATGGTGTCGTGAAAGCGGCGCGTGAGGGTTTTGCTGTGCGGCTTGGCTTCGGTGAGGCAGAACGAGCATATGGTGTTGCGAACCCCGGTCGGGTGCACACAATTCGGATGGGCGCACAAATACACAAAGGTTTTCTGATTGTGTGGATCGCCGGTGAAGATCAGCGTCTGCGGGTCCCATTCGTTCGGGCGCCACCGCTCATCGAGCCGTTCCGTCAGAAACGTGTGCCACCGGTCGCCGTCGCCCGGCGTGATCGCATGGCCGGCGGCGGCCACCGCGCTCATCGGATGGTCTTCGCGTGCGCGTTCCGCCGGTGTGCGACGGCGTCCACGGCGGCCCGCATCTGCTCGTCGGACGGGTGCAGGTATTTCGCCGTCGACACCGGACTCTGATGTCCCATCAACTTTTGCACCACGTCGATCGGGGTGCCCGCGCGGGCCCATGACGTACCCGCCGTGTGCCGCAACATGTGCAGCCGCGCCTCCACCCCCGCACGGCGAGCCACTCGGGTCAGGCAGTTTCGGGTGTTCTGATATCTCATGGCGGTATCGGGCGCCGACGTCGAGTACAGGTTGATGAACACGAAATCGCATCCACTGTCGGGTACAAGCCGATCACGTTCGTACTGGTAGTCGCGGTAGGCCGTGGTCGTCTGCGGGCCGACCGGGACACTGCGCGGGTAGTGACTCTTCGCGAGCGCGTGGTTCTCGTTGGCCCGGCGTCGCACATGCAGATGGGCGCCGGGCAGGGCGCAGCCCAAGGCCTTCGAGTCCGGAAGGAAATGCAGGTCTTCCCGGCGTAACCCCAGGGTCTCGCCGACACGCAATCCGGTCTCGACCATCAACTGGATCAGTAGGAAGTCCCTGACGTTCGCCGTCGCTACGAGGAGCGCGGTCACCTCGTCGTCGCTGAGGGATTCCGGTGGCCGCGTCACTTCCTTGGCCTTGATGACCTTCGCGGTGATGTATCGATGCGCGCCGTTTTCGCGCTGCGGCATCGTCTCCGGAGCAAAGCGCAGATGTTTGGCCTCGACGAACTTGTCGACGACCGCGTCGTCGATCACGCCCATCCGGGCGCAGTACCTGAGAAACTCGACGATCGCCGTGATGTGTGCGTTCACCGTCTTGCCGGCACGCACCCGACCGGAGGGTCCCGGTTCCGCTTCCAGTGACCGCTTGTACAAAATCAGTTGCGGCAGAGATATTTTGGTCCACTCCACTACCTGGAAATGGCACCAATTCAGGAACCGGGCAAGCCGGGGAATGTAGGCCCGCAACGTGTTGACGCTCGCGCCGCCGCCGTCGAGATACAACGCGAACTGGGTGACCTCATCGACCGGATCGAGCCGATCATCGAGCACCAGCCACGTCACCTTGCCGGCGACAGGCCCGATCGCCTTCTCGGCAACAAACGGACCATTCACACTTCGAAGCTAATCCCCGTCACTCACTGGGTGTGGGATATCCGCGAGGGACGTCAGCAGGCGTGTCGTAACCCCATGTCCCTCACAGGAAACCGACGCGTATAGATAATCGCCACGATCAACTCACGTTGGAGTTCCGCAAGGACGGAGAGCATCCCGAACATCGCTCGCCCTTCCGCTGTGCCAGTGTCGATGCCCTGCTCGAGAACCTTCAATCCGATTCCCCGCTCGCGCAACTCTGCACCGAGGGTGATCAGATGCAACACCGAACGCCCCAACCGATCCAGTCGGGTGATCGCCAACGTGTCACCGCTACGTAGTCGGGACAGCACTGCGTCGAGTTGCGGGCGTGAGGCTTTCGCACCGCCCGCCTGGTCGGTGTGGATGTTTGCGGCGTCGATCCCCGCCCGCGTCAGGGCGTCGATCTGGTGGGCGGGGTTCTGATCTGCGCTCGACACCCTGGCGTAACCGAACAACATCTGTCGAAAACTACCCTTCTTTAGGGTTTTCCGTCAGGTTTGGAGCCGTCAGCATCTGCCAGGATCAGGCGTGGGAGCGCGAAGTCAGCAACTCGTCGATGACGACCGTCTGGCCCTCACGGACCGCAGCCTGAAAGATTTCGAAGGATCGGCGGCTTCGTCGACAGGCATCGAGGGTCCCGAAGTTTGCAGACAAGAATAGATACGGAGAAACGAACCTCTATAGTCCTCTGATGCGAATGCACATTTATGCCGCGGGGATAATCGCCACAGCTCTTGTTCTTTCAGCGTGTGGCTCCAGCGCCGACGTCTCGGATTCCGGCTCTCCGACTACGGTCGCGTTACCCACCCCCTCGTCGAACGGAACTCCAGTCGCGACAAGTGAGCCTGCCATCCTCAAGCCCGGCGACAAGACTGGGATCAGTCTCGGTAGCACCAGAGGGACTGCGACTCTCGAATCTATCCAGACGAATGTCCCTTGTGGATCTGGATCAGGTTTCTATCAAGCTTTGGAATTTACGGTGACCCTCGATCCGGGTACGAGTTTCATGACAGCCGCATCACTGGAACTCACCGAGATCTTGCCTGATGGAAGCCAAGCAACGTCGAAAGCGAATATTTCGATCAGCGATTGCTTGAGCGAGGACCAGCCTGAGCTCGACACCATTCGCCACGGCTCAACACAGCGAGGTTGGATAGTCGCGAAGACGAAACAAGATGGCGGCTCACTCTATTTTCATACGGACTCCCAGAACAACATGGACTCGATAATCGAATTCTGATCTCCCGGTTCGTTCGAATCTCGAGGAAGGCACGTGCTGCCTGGAACAGGATGGCCCCCTATGACCGAACTCCCCGATACGACCTCCACGGGTTTGACCGAAGCACAGAACCACAACCCCGAGGAAGTCATCGAACTCGAGATCACGTTCAAACTTCCGTCGCCAACCATTAGGTTGTTCTTCCGCATGGGTGAACAGTTGGGTCTCAACAGCAAGGAGCTCGCACAACTGGCGATCGAGGAATATGCCCGCAACCACTTCGACTCCGACCTACCGAAGCCCGAGCGCGGGTGGAGTTCAGTGAACGAGCCGTAGATGGCGAAGGCGCACCGGCGCAGCACCCCTCATCCCGCAGTCGTCCGTTCAGGATAATCGGGGCACATCTCGGCTCGTATGGGCGATAGAATCGTTATCGAAGACCCGGATCGACCTCTGCCACGATGTGCATGTCACCGGGGTTTCGGCGATCCCGTGAAGGAAGTTCATTGCTTTGGTGGCGCTCCACGCCGCCAGGGAAACTCGGCACGATCATGAGGATGCGTCCAACGGCGCATCGAAAAAGCCACTCGACCACGCCATCGGGGCGTTATCGACCGGATTCGATCCAGCAGATGGTCGTATCGGCTGGTGCGGGTTCGCCGAGTACCTCGACGTGCTAGCCGAACGTGACCGCCCGGCAGATCCGACGGCGAGCTGGTCCGGGCACTGGTGGCCGAATCCGCCTTTTCGGTGTTCGACACGGACACTGTTCGACGGGGCTTCCGGCGGGTTTGTGGTTCGTCGCGACAACAGTGGATGGAAACGCGTCGTCACACGGGAAGTCGGTACACCCGCTGGCGCTCGAATTGGCATGTAAGTGGATGACCAAGAACGGCCACTAGGGCGCGAAGTTGTCGTCACCCGGTGCCGATGGCGGGATCGACGTTGAGTCGCTATTCGCAATTGCGCAGGTCAAACATCACAAGTCGCCCGTGGGTATCGGCGAGATGCAACGGATCTACGGAATCGCACAGTCCAAGAAGAAAGCGCTCTTCTTCGCTGCAACGGGATATACCACGCAGGCACTCGAATGGGCCAAGAAGCACAAGATCGAGTGCTACATCTACCCACCGGTGAAACGCGTGCGCGCCTAATGACGCGATACCTGACGACCCACCCACTGAATGCTCTCGTTGTCTCGACAGATCGGGGCCGACGACAATTGGCGATCTCACACGGCAACCACCCGCGACGGAGATCTCACGGTACTGCCAGGAAGTGAGCCCCGAACGTTGCATCGTCCCGGTATCCGCTTTCACCGGAAGATCGACCAGCGCCCCCGTCGAAAAGACCATGCCTCGCAGGAATTCGACATAGATTTTCGACACGAGTTCTCGACAGATCCGAACAAGTCTGAACTGCACAAATCCAATCACCGACCGGGTGACGAAATCGGATCGATTTTCGACGCGGTGAGGGCGCTGGCCATGGTCATCGTTAAGCCGCGGAGACCGGCGACTCCGTCACACGGGGACGATACCCTTCTCGACCATTCAGTCACGGGCGACGTCGACGGGGTCACCTCGGTCGACGTCCGCCATCAATTCGCTTCCCGGATATACGTCACGCCGAATGCCCTGGCCTGACGGAACTCCTGCCGCGTACTGCCGAAGTCGAACCAGCCGCCTTCTTGCTTCTGAAAGATGTCGAGGCCCCGGCCGAGGTTGATGCGCCATCCGTTGTTCGTGCGGATCCAGCGATCATGACCGCCAGGGTCCTTAGCCACGTCAAGCTTGATGCCCTGTTGGGCAGCCCCCTGAATGATCTGGCCGATCATCTGCAACTGTCTCTTCTGATACTCAGGGTCGGTTTCGAGCAGGGTGAAGAGCTTGAATGTCACCTCGTCGGCGGGGTCTTTGGCCGCCGCGATCAAGGCCAGTAACTCGACGAGATTCCGACCCTGGTGGTTCATCCGGATGTACGGGTCGTGCAACTCGATCTCGGACGCGCCGCGCAAGTACGGCATAAGGAGCGTTTCGTAGGAGACGCCGCGCTGATTTTCGATGAAATCTCGGTGTCCTCGATACAACTCCTCCTTCACCGGGACGGAGACAACCGCCTTCTCCGAGCCGGCTGCACCTGCCCCGGGTTGGGCCGGACCGACAAGGTCCTCGATCTCCTCGACAGCGTCTGGTCGATCGCGGTAGTAGTGCCGGGGGTACTCGTCTTCCTCCAGTGTCGTGACAGCGGTCCACTCACCCACAAGCGATTGGTACCCGAACTTCACCGTTGCCATGGTGGAGTCCATGCGCAGGATCTGGTCCTTGACGCGCTTGCGGCCCTCGATCGCGAAGCGCAAGATCTCTTCGATCTCCTGGGCGGTGGCCTGCTCGTGCGGGTAGAGCAGCTTCATCAGACCGGAGAAGGTCTTGTGGATGCCGTCTCGGTCGCGAGTGGAGATGTCCGATCCGAGTGTGTAGTACTGCTGGTAACGATCGGAGTAGTCGAGATTTCGCATCGACTTGAGGACTTCGGCAATGTAGTCGACGACGAAACCGTAACCGCTGGAGAACATCTCGCCGCGGATCGTGTCGATTTCCCAACCAGGGATGTAGAAATGCAGGCGGTCGAGGTAGGCCGAGTCATGGTAACTCTCGGGGAGCTCGTCGAAGAGGTCTGAGTGCTTGAGCATGTACGGAACGGTGTGCGAGGTGTTGCCGACGAACACCATGGACGCCTCCGCGCCGAGCGTCTCGACACCGCGGGAGAAGGACTTGTTCGCCATGTAGTTCTTCATGATGTCGACCAGCGCCTTGTCCGTGCGCTTCTTCTTGCCCGCGAACTCATCGAACGCGACGACGTCCCAGTATCCAACGAGGCCGATCTTCCCGTTGGCGTTGTTCACGAACAGTTTCGGCACGGTGATCTCACCGCCGGAGATCAACATGCCATGGGGCGAAAACTCAGAGTAGATGTGCGATTTGCCGGTGCCCTTCGGGCCCAATTCGACGAGGTTGTAGTTACGTTCCACGAACGGGATCAGCCGGATCAACTGAAGCAGTTTCGCGCGTCGCCCAAACATCTCGGGGTTGAAGCCGATTGACTGGATCAGAAGGTCTATCCATTCATCGGTAGTGAACTCGGCGCGGGCCTCGAGGTACCCGGCGTAGTCAAAACTCGACATCTGGATCGGCTGCAATCGACCCAGAATCCAGGGCACCACACGGGCGTCGTCACTGTGGAAGTACTCGATGTCGCACAGGCACCACACGCCGCCCACCAGCAGTTTCTGGTTCGCGGTCACCGTGCTCGAATCCACGAGCACCCCGCTGATGCCGACGTTCGCGAACGTCGCCTGATAGACGTCGTCCTTCTCGTTCAACGTCACGCTGACCCGATCGATGATCCGGAAGCGACCCTTCTCACGAATCTTCGACTTCACCAGCTCCGACTCGTTGCGGTGCACGTAGTGCTCGGCAAGGATCCGGCGCACCTTCTCGATGCCCTCCTGGATCGTCGCCTCGTCGTCGGACGCGGCGAACTGCCCGAGCAGGTACTCCAGCACGTACGACGGCACGATCGCGTTGCCTTTGACCGTCTTGACGAGGTCCTTGCGCACGACAGCACCCGGGAAATGCGCGTTGATCTTGCGGTCCAACGCTGTCAGCTCGGCCACAGCACTAGCAGGATCCTCCGCGGGAGTCTGCTCGCGGAGGGCCACCTCTGTCAGGTCGATGTGGTCACTCATCAGAAATCCCATCCATCGTCACTGGCGAAGGCACGTTTGACCGTGTACGGCGCGCTCTTGTACTTCTTCCACTGATCGGTGCCCTCGATCGGCTCCGAGAGCCGGAATTCGACGCTGTGGTTGTTGGCCTCGTCCGCGTTCCTACCGAGAAGCAGTGTCACGCTTTGGAACCGATCACGTCCAGCATCACTGCTCGAGTCGAAGGTCATCTCCTGCTCGTTGGAGATCAGTATGTCTCCGAA
The DNA here is from genome assembly GCF_023221595.1 of Rhodococcus qingshengii JCM 15477. NCBI lineage: Bacteria > Bacillati > Actinomycetota > Actinomycetes > Mycobacteriales > Nocardiaceae > Rhodococcus > Rhodococcus qingshengii. The sequence goes on along the minus strand of NZ_CP096566.1, from coordinate 70,925 downwards.
GTACAGCCCGGCACGCAGCCGCCGCGCAGGTTTGTGCGGCTCCACCTTCGCCGACTGGTACAGCTTGACGACGATCTGCCCCGTGGTGATCCGATCTGACTCGGGGTGGATGTCGACGTTCACCGGCTCGACGGTGTCGATGCGCCTCTTGTTGATCTGGATCACCGGCACCACGATCTCCTGCAGGGAGGCGCCGCCGTGCACGAACTGGTATCCGGCTCCGGGCTGCACGATCCGCTGGATCGAATTCGGGATCTGCACTTCCAGGTCGCTCGACAGTCCCACTTGGTCGGGTTGGAATGTCGTGAACGCTGCGTCCTTCTTCAATCCTCGCCCCAGCACGTAGCGGCGCGTTGACTTCACGATCTGCTCGCCCTGCGGTTTCACCGTCTGGTTGAACTGCTCAGCCAGCTTGGAACGCTGATAGAGGAACCCGTGATCGGCGGTGACGATGATGTTCGTCGCGTTCGCGCTCGCGAGCTTCTTGACGATGTCGATCAGTTCGCGGACCGCGTCCGCTGCCGCCGTGAAGGTTCGGTGTTCGGAGACGGCTTTGTCCCCGGTCGCATCGATCGTGTCGTGGTAGACGTACAGCACTTGATTCGACGAGTACAGGTCGCGGCGTTCGGACGGCTTCATCTCGATGAAATCTCTCGCCTGGATCGCCGTCCCGCCGACTGCATTGAGGATCTTGCTGCGGTTCGCGGTACCGTCGGACTTCTGCCCGTCGACCAGCACCGGGTCGCCGTCTGAGGAATGTGCCAGCGTGGTGTGTGGGAGCAGTGCTGCCATCCCGAGTTGGGTATACGAGGGCAGGACGCCGAGCATGGCTTCGATGGTGGCGGAGAACTTGTTCTCTCCGCGGATCCTGGTACTCAGCTCGTCGGCGACCTCGTAGCGCAGTGCGTCGGAGACGATCACAACGGCCTTCTTGCGACCGGTGAGGCTCGGGGCGACGTAGTGGTCGTAGAACGAGGTTTGCGAGGTCGTATTAATGGTGCGCCACTGCGTGACCGTATCGACTTGCTGTTGCCATGCCACTCCGAGCGGAGCCAGAAAATTGGTGACATAGGCATTTTCGACCAGGTCTGCCAGTGCCTCGATCGGCTGCTTGAACTCAGCGGTGAGGTACGCCTGGGTGAACTGGCGATAGCGCTGGTCGATGCGGAACCACTCATCGCGATACCGTGTCAGTCCCTCGTCGAAGCTGCTGAGGTCGAACACGGCGTTCCGGATCGCCGGAATCAGTTCGGCTGCGGCGCTCAGCCCTTCATACAGGGTCGCGTAGTCGTCGAACCAGAAACTGTCACGACGTCTTGCGCTGATCGCATCGGTGATGTCGCGATACGGCATCGTCTGCGCACTGATCCCCTCCACCAGGCGCCGGATCACCTCACGCTCGCCGGCGTCGAAGATGTCCGTGTCCTTCAGTGTCTCCCAACCGATCTCACTCATGTGATCGGTGTAGTCGAGATTGCCCTCGACGGTTCGGGCCAGCGATTTCATCGCTGCACTGCTGCGCTTGGAGTCACGGAAACCGCGGAAGTCGAGCGACAAGTTTCGTGCCTTGTTCGACTCGGTGACTGCGAACCCGTCGACCGCGCGCTGAAACATCCACAGCACGAAACCTGCCATCGTCGGCGTCTGAGAGGTGAACCCGTAGATGCCGGAAGCTCCAGTCCAGTAGAAGTCCGCCAGGCCGTGGGAGGTAAACGCATCGAATCCGGCGGTTTCGCCGTCGGCGTGCTGTATCAGCAGCGTGCGGGTCAGCTCAGAGAAGCTGTGTTCCTTCTGATTCAGAAGCACGGCGCACATCTGCGCCTGCACTACCGTCAGGTCTCCGCCGTTCAACGGCAGCGATTTGAGCCGCGCTACCAGCTTCGTGTCGTCGAAGAACGCCCGATAACTGGCAATCAACTCATCGGAACCCTGCGCTGTGAGCCCGAGATCGACCCGCATCAACGCGCCACGGTCTGCAGTGAACACCGGACCGTAGGCCAGTTCGATGTCGAGCAACCAGTTCCCGACACCTTCGGGTACACCGCCGGATCGGTAGATCAAGAACTTCGCCGTCGGTTCTTTACGCAGTACCCGATGCTTAACGGCGAACTCGTCATCGACGATGCGCAGCACCGTCACGTCGCTCGGCGCGAGCACATCGAGTCCGGCGGAGTAGCCACCGTCGAGATCGTGCCATACGACTATGCGCTTGGAGTCGAAGCGATCCGCAAGGTGGTCCGCGATCGTGGGGGTCTTACTCATTCATCGTCCTTGTCGTCACGAGCTGGTCCGAGCGCGCACGTGCGACTCGTTACACATCGCTGGACTCCAAGCCAACAATCTTCTTCACCGCCGGGTAGAGCTTCGGGTAGTTCACTTTGACGCCGTCATCGAGATCGATCTCGACCTGCTGGGTGGCGAGCGGATAGAACACGTCATGCTCGTAGTCACGCAGTTCGGCGAGTATTTTGCGCAGCCGGTCGGCTTCCTTCTGGTCCTTCACCGATGTGCCGCCAGCGGCCGCAGCCTCGGCACGCTCAAATGCCTTCTGCAATTTGTTCTCGTACTCACGCAAGTACTCGTTGAGCACAGTCGAGACCGTCGACGGCGTGTAGCGGTGCAAGTAGATCAGCGCGTTGAACGAGCCCTTGGGACTGGAGAACATCCAGTAAATCGGGCGCTTCTTGTAGCGCTTCACGTGGTCGTCGTAGAACTTCGACCTCCCCGACTTAGTGACGAAGTAGTCGCGCAGTGTCTTTACGCCCAGCGACTCCTCTACAAACCGTAGGTTCTCCTCGAAGTGTTCTGCGGCAAACGCAGCTTTCAAGAATTGCCGGAATTGTTCGACGATGTCATCCTCGAACCAGCCATCGTCGACGAACGGAATCACATTGTCGGCGTCCGGCATGAACGTCAGGTCGCTAGTTGTTGAGCTTAACGAAACCTTGGCGAGATAATCCTGAAGCGTCGCACTCTGATCGGCGAGAATCAGGCCCGGCTCATCGAGGCTGTAACGGCCGAACATGCAGCCCACGGCATAGGAGATGATCTCCGCAGCGAAATCTGCTCGCTCCAATGCCTCGTACTCGGTAGCGGACCTACCAGGTCCGTATCGGAACTCGACATTGCGGGTCAGGGAGACGCGATGCAGAGGCACGTCGATCAGAACCTCGTCTTGCAACCCATAAGCTTCAGCAACGATGCGGTTGTTTTGCGTTTCGCGGGTTTGTTGCTCGTCGGCAATACTTTTCTGGTTCTTCGACCATAAGAAATAGCGCTGCCGGAGGGAACTCAGCCCGGCAAAGTCCCCAAACCATGAAGGGCGCTTAAAATCCCACGAGGTCTCGAAGTCATCCCAGTCTGCCTGCGAGGTGGCAACTGCGGCCCTAACGTTTTCCTGGCAGGCATGACTGTCAGCAGCAGGCGAAACAGGTACAGAGCCAAGATAGCCCGGATGAAGGTTGAGCGTAGGATTAAGCGTCGCAAGAATTGCTGAAGCAGCCGAGGAGTTCAGAACTCCGAGGTGGACGTCATCGGTTCCCGACTGACATATACCTGCCGCCGCATCAAAAAGTGACCCCCTCGGGACATTCCGGAAGGTCTGCGCACCTGACGTGACGACCGTCCACGCAATACCTGGACGGAAAATCCGGTCAAGATTGAAATTATGCGCCCATGTCCTCGAACCGCCAGGCGCCAAGGTGGTCTGCAGGCGCAATCCATCGTGTTGCCAATCGACAACCGAATCAAGGTTCCCCGCCCAGCGTCGAAATTCACCACCCTTGGCATAGGGGAACCATCTGCGACTAGTTTGCGCAGCCTGATCACGGCTCTGCGCATCCAGGCACGTCAGATTCGCCGCAACTTCCCACCACTGTCGGACATACAAAGCGTTCTTGCCGGTAACCATTCCGATTGTGGAGCGCGAGCGCGACGACAACGCGGGGAAGTCGCTAAATGTCGCACGCATGGAGTCGGAAAGCCAGTATGCAATCGGAGTACCAGGCACCTTGGCGAAATCCGACGTTGCGGTCCTGTACAAGTGACGCTCCATACCGCTACTTGTTTCACCGGCGCGTTTCAAGCGATCAGCCTGGATGATTTCGAGGGTCTTCGGCCCCTGAACGGCAGGCCCTACGAAGTCGAACAAGCGAACGAAAGCGCCCGCCTGATCCGACTGCCCGCGGCGAAGCACATATGCGCAGATCGGAACCGTTGCACCATCGAACCCCGAGTATTCGAGCTGAATGAGCGTAGTAATTGTCTCTTCACGAATTACTCGATTCCGTAAAGCTTCGTAGCTTGAGATAAACATCCACACGAATGGTGTCATCAGCCCGGAATAGCCGCCCACTGGCAGGAGATCCAGGCACCGTTCAACGAACATTGAAAATAGGTCAGACTTCGAGTCCTTGGACTCGGACTTGGCGAAATCAGCGAGTCGCGTGTCCATATTCTTGGCACCCATGTAAGGCGGGTTGGCCGTGACTACCAGATACTCACAACTCAGTATCTCGGCCTGCCGGACCACCAGACGGGCACGAATCAGCGTGTCGTAGTAGAGTGTCGCTTCCTGGTCCTTAAGCGCTTCCAAAACCATGGCAGCCTGCGCGGTCGCATCTGGGTCTGGCCGGATCAACGAACCCAAGACATCGGCGTCATGGAACTGATTCCAGAACGCTTCTTCGGCGTCGCGGTCCCCGTCCTTCGTGATGAGCAAGCCCAGATCATCGGGAGTGAATGAGATCGGCTCAATCACACAGATCTTCGGCGAAATTCCCGAACGAGTGAAGAAACGACGATCTTTTCCGCGTGCCTTCATGGTGAGGGCGAACGCGGCGAGAGCCCCGGCGCGGGAGTCGATCTCTGTGCCGTGGAGATTGTGGGTGAGGATGAGGCTCGGGATATCAGAGGGTGCGTAGCCCGCTTCCTCGTAGATCGCGTAGAGCAAGTCGAAGGCGTAGGTGAGCATGTGGCCCGAGCCGCAGGCCGGGTCGATCACCGTCAACTCTTCCGGCCCTGCAACTTTTAGAAAGTCGGTTTCCTCGTCGATCGGCGCGATGTAGTAGTCCATTTGGTCGACCAGTCGCGAGGACGGTCTGTTGAGCATCCAGAGTCGTCCGAGCGTGTTCTCTAGGAGGTAACGGACGATCCAGTGTGGAGTGAAGAGCTGGGTGGCTGCGGGGATCTCGTCGGCGCCGGCCTTCTTGTTTTTCTTGAACCCGGCGAAGATTTCGTCTTTCCGCTCGGAGATGTAGAACTGGTAGAGCCAGCCGATCACCTCCGCGTCCCCGCAGACGTCCTCGGTAAGCACTCCGCGGGCCCGGGAGAGCAGCGCTCCATCGGCGAGCAGACCAGCGGGCACTAGCAACTCGGTGTAAGCACCCTCGGCTTCGAACATGAATGGCATTGTCTTGTGCCAATGTCGGCAATACGCGGTGAGCAACAGTGCATAGGCCTCGCCCTCGGCGTCGGTGCTGCGGCGGGTGCCGTCCAGCAGGCCGATGATCGCCTCGTGAGCGCTGATATTGGTGACGACCTCGGTGTCGAGGTCGCCGCGTTTCGCGTCGGCCAGGATCTCCGGTTGGCCGTGGGCCTGGCCCGAGGCCGGCGAGACGATCCCGGCGTCGGTGTAGCCGCGAGCGTCCATGAAGCGTAGTGCGATGAGACGGTTGAACCAGGTGTAGGCGACTCTGTCGATGACGTGTTCACGACCGTGGTCGGCGATCTCGGACTCAAGAAGGCGTACTGTCTCGGTGCGCTCGCTGCGCGCGACGGACCCGGCGGCGAGCACCGTCGATGCCCGTGCCTCGACGGCGACAAGTAGTTCGCGCCTGGCAGCTTTCGCGAAGCTCTCCAACGGCTTTGTATCCATGCTGCGTCCTTAAACTCGTGCCCTTGAGGGGCGCTTGGGCACTACAGGGTGATGCGTTTGTTGTCGTTGATCGTCGCGAGCAAAATCACGCGAAGTTGACCTAGATAGGCGTCGACCTGTGCTTCGTTTTCGAGCACTCCGCCGGCTCCCGGCAGTGAGAGTTTCTTGATCGAAATGCTGTGCTTCGTCGGAGGTGTCGGGATTCTCGGGGCCTTTGACGTGTCGTCGTCGGGAACCACCGTTTCTGGATCCGGTACAGCTTTCGCAGCTTCGAGCTCGTCGAGGATCGCGGGATAGATCGTGTCGTCGAACTGCGTGGCCAGGTGACGGATCGTAGGGATCTGGATCTCCTGCTGGACGCTCGCCACAATCTGCTCGGTCTGGCGGGTCACCGATTGACGAGCCGCCTCCGCCGCGGCCGCATACGCCGCGCTGACCGGAATCTGCTTCCAGTAGTTGTCGATCTTGGCGATTGCTTCGTCCCGTTCAACAGCAACCACTCCATCGAGTTGCTCCTGTACTGCCGCGACCGCACTGCCGAGCTTGGTGGTCTTATTGCCGCGGAAGATCTGGGCGTCTTCGAGCGCGGTCTCGATTCCGTCGGCGACTCCGGCGGGTAGGTAGGCGATGTTGGTGCTGTGTGTCAGCATGAACGAACGGGCATCGTCGTAGATGCTGCGCTGATTGCCGTTGAGGAACGCCTTGATCGGATCGATCACGTTGTCCTTGGCATCGAGCAAATCGTCGGCACCGGCGAAATGCTCGACGAACCAAGCCTCCTGATTGCTGCTCAGCTCCGCGAGCCGCCCGATCGGTTCGTCGAGCTGGTCAATGAACGGGTAGACGGCGGCGCCCGCACGCAGTGCCTTCAGCTCGGCGAGTTTGGCTTCGAGGTGTTCCTTGCCGATGCGGCCGAGTTCGGCGGCATCTTTCGTGACGGAGCCGTCGTCGGTGAAGTCGATGACGAACTTGCGGAACAGGTTCACGATCTTCTGGTCGTAGACGCGCTGCGGGGCGACGATCAGTTTCGGGTAACGCTGAGTGTTGCGCAGCGCCCCGGCGATCTCCGTCCGGGCGATTGTCTTACCGTCGACCTGGATTTCGACCTTCGCCTGCCCTGCTAGATAGGCCACCACGGCGGCGATGGACCACTGGTCCCAGCCGTACGGCTTGGTGGTGTAACGGTCGACGAGTTGCTTCATCGTGACCATCTCGTGCCGCTTACCGCGCATCTCCAGATGCCCGAGCAGGTCGCCCGCGGGAACATCGAGGATGCTGCCGGTTTCCTCGAACATGCCCTCGGCCGGGTTCACCAGTGCGCTCAGGCTCTGCTCGCTGAAGGTCTTACCGCCGAGCATGCTGAGGTTGGTGTAGGTGGCGGCGATGACCTTCCCGAAGCCGTCGTTGATGCGTGTCTGCGGATCCGCGGCGGTCATGTCGAGGACCCCGGCGTTGTGGATCAGGATCGATGCCCCGACCGCTGTCCGCAGACGTTCGACGATTTCCTTCTCCCGCTCGGCGTTCTGGGTGCCTTTCTCGCTGAGGATCCTGGTCTCTATCGCGGTGCGGCTGGACCCCTGAGCACGTTTGACGTACTTCTCGGTCTTGAGCAGCAGACGCAGGTCGGCAAGGATTCGGTTCGCTTCCACCGGGAGCACCACTCGGAGTTCGTCGAACCCCGCGCTTTGCATCTTGATCTGCTCCAGACTGAAATCTGTTTCGGGGCTGATGAAGTGCAGCGAGAGCTCGTACTGCTTGCCGTAGGGCACGCCGTCGAGCTTGTAGCCGAACGGGAAGTTCTGGCCGTTCTTGGCAGTGGCCTTCGTGGTCTTGATGACCGATTCGGCGAGCAGCTTGTTGAGTTTCGCGGAGGCCTCGGAGCTGTCGATGTCGACGTCCTTGATTTCCTGCTCGATCTTCTGCTCTTCGTTGGTCAGGTAGTCGTAGAGGTCGCCATTGCGCTGGATGTAGGTCTGCGCCTCCAGTGTGTTGAGCGCGTCGATGACATCTTTGCCGAGCTGGGTCAGATCGGTGCCGAATCGGTCGTAGACCAGCACAGTGAGGTTGCGAGGCGTGGATTTGAAGCTGTCAACGTATTTCACCAGGAACAGCGCTTTGAGCAGCCGCGCCGCGAGTGGGCTGAGCTTGCCGCTGTCCCGGGAATTCTCGGCGCCCAAGATCGCGCGCTGATTGGCGGACTTCAACGAGGCCCGAATTCCCTCGAACATCTGGTCGAAGGACGCGAGAGTGCCGAGCGGCCGGTCGGCGAGGCTGGTGGCGACTTCCTGAACGACACCGAGCATGGAACGTTCACCGACGGAGCTGTTGCGCCCCTCGAAGAGATTGTGGTCGCTGATCGACTCGATCGCGGCCTGGAAAAGCGGGAACTGGTAGCCCACGAATGGGTACGTGCCGACAAAATGTTGCTCGTCGCGATAATTCGGATAGTGGCGGCCCTCTACGAAGTCGAACAGGGTCTTGAAGTTCGCCTGCTCCGCGTCGTAGATCGCCTCGATTTCGGTGCCCGCACCATCGGCCTTGGCCAGCAGACGCTTACGGATGACCTCCTCGACGTCCTGGCTGGTGAGTTTGAGCCGGTTCTTGAAGCGCGCCTGAATCTTGGAGAAGTCGTTGGCCTGCTGTTTGGTGCGGTCGCCGCCGACCTTCTCCATGTCCTCCTGGGAGGTCACGAAGATCCACGCCCTCCCCTGGCATTTGGTAGCGAGCGATTCGGCGATGGTCTGGAGGTTGAGCATGAGTTGGGTGTGGGTGCCGATGAACTGGCCTACCTCGTCTACGAAGAAATTCAACCGGTAACCGTCAGGCTGTTGGTCAAGCCAGGCGGCGACCTCGTCGGCGAAATCTTCGATCGAGACCGAGTAATTCGCACTGTACTGGCGGATGATGCCGAGGCTCTCGGAGCCGTTGACCTCGGCAAAGGCCTTGTCGATGTTGCCTGCTTCAAGGGCCGTTTGCTCGCGTCCCTGTGACCAGGGAATTCCCGCAATCTGTTCGAAGGCTTCCTGGAACGCCACGTACTGGTCACGGAAGTCGAGGTCGCGCTCGAAGCGGGCGATGTGTCCTTGGTTGCCGTAGTAGCCGCGGGACTCGTCGAAGATCTTCACGAACACCTTCAGCAGGGCGTCGTTCTGGTCTTTCGAGATCAGGGTGGCCTTCTGGTCGATGTTGAACAGCAGGCTCTTCGCTTCGATCCGTTCGGCCTTGTCGATCAACGCCGGCAGGAACGCGTCGTCAGCCTTCGTCCGAAACTGGGTGCAGACCCCAGCACGCGGGTAGTCGAGGCCGTCGATGTCGCCGAGCAAGTGGGCCAGCATCTTCAACAGGTGCGACTTGCCGGAGCCGAAGAAGCCGGAAATCCACACGCCGTTGGCGTTCGTGTAGTTCGTGTACGCCTCCAGCACCTGCTCGACACCCTTGGCGGCCTCGTTGGTGAGGACATACTCCTCCACCTCAGTGGCGAGTTGGGAGGTGTCGTCAGCCTTGATGACGCCCTCAATCGAACGGTCGATCGGCTTGGCGAAGATCTCATTGATCACAGTCATGCTCATGTCTCCTGCTCGAGGATGTCCTTGGCCCGGTAATAGCTGTCGCTCGCACCAAGGTTCAATGCGCGGAGCTGGTGCCCGGTCGACCGGGTGAACTCGTACGTGCCCGGGAACCACGCCAACATCGGGCGACCCACGACCACGCTCTGCAAGTTCTCCAGCACCGTGTGTGTACGGATAAACGGAAATACCTCACCGATGCCGGTGAGGAAGACCACGGTTGCTTTCGGTTCAGTTCCTGGCTCAGTTCCGAGCCGAGCTCGAATCGCTGGGGCGAGGTGATCGTGCGGATCGAGCATGCCCTGAAGCATGTCGCGGAAGTCGGCCTTGTCCATCGTCGGCTCCGCCTGGAGAACGCGATCCCAGACGCCCCGTTCGTTGAGGAGTTCGACGGCAAGGTCGTACAGATTGATCTCGACCACACTGATTCCGTCATCGCTCTGGAGCTTCGTGGTGACCCGGTCGCGCATGCCGTCGACGTCGAGGGTCCAGGCAGGAGGAAAGTGGTAAATGAAGAAGGGAACTTCCTTGGAGAGGCCCTCCATCCTCAAGAACCGGTCGCTACGCAACACGTCATATACGTGCTTCTCTTCGTGAGTGAGGTTTCGCTGGGTTGTTCTCATCGCTGCACCTGGTTGCCTGAGGATGTGAATGGTGTGACCATCGGGAAGAATCGGAGGTCGCTGGGCGTGCGGCGGTCCAGGACGTCGATGACGCGCCCGGAGATCACGGCGGGGATGATGTGGCTGGCGTCGGTGTACAGACCTGCCTCGCGGAGCATCCGAAACAACGTCTGCCGAAGCTTCTGTCGCGTCGACGACTTCAGACCGTCGAGCTCGGGGTGCCACAGGCTCTTACCGGTGATGAACCGGTCAAAGTCCTCGATGTCGAGCGTCGGCCGCATCAGGAGGAATCGCTCGCGCAGCACCTCTTCGGCAAAGTCGCCGATCAGCGCGTAGCGGCGGCAAGCCGCGGCCCACATCAGGTGATGCTGCTCCGACGGACTGCCCTCGACAAGCAGTTCGATCTCATCATCGCCGAGCGCAGCGAGCCGCTGAACGGTCTCGCGGGAGACCCTGTCGAGCGATGAGGTAGTGCGAGCCTGCAACAAGTTGCCGTCGACAACTCGGACACGGGTCGCCTGCCAGTCGCGAGACTCAAGGTATATCGCTGCGACGGACACACCCTCGCGGGCGAGGAGGCCACCACTGGTGAACGACAATGCATAGCGCGATTGCGCTTCGTCAGTCACGTGGTGCAAGGCCTCCCTTCCTGTCTTCAGAACAGCACACAGACTATCGGGAGCCTGCGACAATCCTGGAGGTCGGCCCGCAGGCTGAGATTTTCCTCCGCTGCGCGTCCAGTTGTCGACTTCGCTGGCGCGATGCTCCCAGCGCCTGCGTGCGATAGGTCACCCGTAAAATCACGGTCGCAATGAAGCCGGTTATGGACTTTCGCGTTGTAGCCGATGGTGGCGGTGCGGTCGTCGGCATTCTTGCCGGTCTCGGGGTCGCTTTCTTCTTGCCCCACTTCATCTTTCGATATTCGGACGTCTCTCAGCCTCTGCCGAGGAACCCGACTAAGTTGTACGTCAAGGGGATACAGATCGACGCTCTCGGGTCTCCGGCGTGGGGATGTGCGGGAGAATTTTCTTCAAGTCAGGTGCACAATCCTCGCAGTACGCCGGATCGTGCAGTAGGCCGTAGACGAAGATGCCATCCATGGTTACCTGATCACCGATTACCTTGCCGTTAACACGTCGGTCCAGTTAGGACCACTGATGGAAGAAGGGTCGATAACTACCTAGCCGTACGAACATTCTTATGAAAGTGATGTCGGTGGTAACCGATATTGTCCTCACCTGACGACGGGAGTCACGCGGTGGGAATGTCAGCTTCAGCTCGTACAGAGCTTCTCAGCAGGTGGATCAAGCCATCGAGCGAGAACGAACAGGTGCAGCAAGAGCGAGCGGAGGACATGGTCCGCAAAGCGATTACCACCTGTAATGCCTTCGACGGCACCAACGTCCTCATCTATACAAAGGGCAGTTACCCCAACAACACCAATGTCCGCCGTGACAGTGACGTCGACGTTGTGATCGAGCTTCGGGACTGCCTCTACTACGGATACAAGGCGGGCGTCACCGGCGCAGCACCACCGCCACCGCCTTACCAAGGGTCGTGGACTCCTGAAAGCTGGCGTAAGGCAGTAGTTGATGCGCTCGTCGTAGCCTTCGGATCAGACTCCGTCGACACCAGCGGAAGAGTTGCCATCAACATCAGCGCCGTGGAAGGTAGCCGCCCGAGCGCCGACGTCGTGCCGAGCTTCGACTACCGACGCTACGACAACTCCGACCGGACTATCTCGAAGGAAGGAAGTTGCGTCTTCCCAACCGATGGCGGAAGCAAGATCGTGAATTGGCCGCAACAGCAACTGGATAACGGACGCAGCCTCAACACCGAGACCAACCACCGGTACAAGAACTACGTTCGCGCACTGAAGAACGCTGAGAACTTCCTCGCGACAGCGGGCACCATCGACGAGCTGCCTTCGTACTTCATGGAGTGCCTGGTCTACAACGTGCCTGCCTCGACTCTCACCACTGGTGACCTCGACGAGGGTTTCCGCGCCACGCTGGTCAGCTTGTGGAGTCTCCTCGAATCAGAGGAGAGTGAGCGCAAAATGGTCGAACCTAATTGGATGAAGTGGCTTTTCACGAGTGACAAGAAATGGTCGGTCCAGGATGGAAAAGACCTAGTCCTGGCGACATGGGGCCATCTCGGATACGGAAGCTGACCCCAACGTGCGTCCGACTACCTTGGTGCGAATCGTCGTACTCACTGTTGGCCTCGTCTACACCGCCATCCTCGCGCTATCCGGGATCAGTCTCGACAGCACCACCAAACTCGTTATCGGATGGCTCCCCGCGGCCGCCTCGATAGTTCTGCTCGTATGGGATCTCTGGGGATGGCGCCTTCCACTGCTGAACAGACTGACCCACAGACCCCGAATCGACGGCTTGTGGGAAGTGACGCTGACTCCGACGGCAAAGAGTGTTATCCCGGAAGGAGGGAATCGTGGGCCTATCCCTGCGTACATCGTGATCAACCAGTCGTACTGGTCCCTCCATGTCCGTCAGATGACCGTCGAAAGTGGAAGCGACAGTAAGTCGTTCTTCTGGGACCGAATACCCGGAGATGATGTGGAAAGACTCAACTTCCTCTACCAGAATGATCCCCGCCCTGAGCACCGGGGCCGCAGCTACCCACACCTGGGATCGTGTTCGTTCAACACGGCCCGCCTAGTCCCCCAATCGATTCACGGCATCTACTTCACTGATCGCTATACCCAAGGAGAGATGGATATTCGTCTGGTGGACAGATCCAAGGGGTACACGTCGTACCAGGATGCCGCTGCACATATGGCAGAACTACGCTCCGACAATGACCGGTCGTGACACGCCGCTATCCTGAGGACGTCGGGTCGGATACCGCCCGACGAGAAAATATGCAGTCTTTGAACTGACATAAGGGACGGTTATCGGACTTGACGGGACTACGAAAGAGCCCTCGGCCCCCACCGGGCGGGCGTGGCGTGCCGCCCCGGGCACGGTGAGGCTGGGAAACAAGAACGGCGAACCTCTCTTTGTAGCCAGCGGATGTGCGATGGCGGTTTCTACATATACCGTTGATCGGTTAGCGACAGAAGCGATGTCGTCACCAAACACGAGAGGTCTCGGCCCGTATCTCATCGAGTTCTTTCCCTGGCTCCAGGCGCCCGACAACTACTTCCGGAGTCGTCGGCACCCGGGCAAGTAGAGCGTAAGCCCCCGACAGCGGCCGCAGTCGGGGGTTCACGCTTGCGTGTTCGCTTCCGGCGCAGCGGATAACCCCCAACCTTCCGAGGGAACGCGGGGTGTCGGCCGGATTCGGGAGACTCCGGCCTATTCGCCCTCCATCACCGGTTCAGGTTGCTGGCCGTGCCGTCGACGCCATAGGTTGCCCATGTCGTCGGCGAACTGGAGATCGACCCGTAATTCGGCCGCTCCGGGGGCGCTGTACAACACCTCAGCTGACTGGTCTCGCGAGATCACCTGCGGGTATTTGTCGACCATCTGCTGTTGCGCGTTCTGAAGAAGCGCGGAGAGGCCGGGGACACTCATGATGTGATCCGAGAACATCCCACCATAGGAACCGAGGTTCGTCGGCACACCGAAAATCCCCGGCGGGTACATCGAGTTAGCGCGGGAGCCGATGGCATCAAGTGTTCCGCTCATCACGCCCGACAGCATCTCGCGGGAGAGCCCCTGCACTGAGATCTTCCCCTTCGCCGGGTGACACGCACCCTCCAGTCCGTTGCCGTCCCCATCAACGGCATACACATCGACTTCGAGGTCCGTAATCGGACCCGAACTCGCGTTGTTTACAGCGACGGTCCATAGACCCTGACCGATAGGCACCGGCTTGACTGACGCCGTTACTGCGCGGATGCGGTCGCCGCTGTTACCCGTCTCCGTCGCGCCGACCGAATAGTACGTGTTGTTATCCCGGCCAGCGATGACGTTGCGCTGGGTCGAGGTGAAGTTGTGCGCGGAAGCAGACCAACCGTCTATTGCTCCCGCGCCCAGGTAGGGTGGGGCGACTCCTGAAGGGCACGCGCTGCGACTCGGCCGATCCGCAGATCGCCAGCAGCTGCGATGTCCTCGGCGACAACACCACTCCCGCCGTCGACGGCCACATCTTTGACCTCGATGTCGCCTCCAACCGATGCGCGGCGAATCACTACGCCGATGGTGGCAGGCAACTCGGGAGCCTGCTCCTCGACGGCTGCCAGGAGAGCTTGCGCGAGACCCAGAAGATCGACGTCGTCGCCAGCACCCGCCTGATCCAGTTTCTTCGCAAGGAGTGCGCGGCGGAGTTCTTCCTCTGGCTCCTGCTCCAGCCCCTCGACCTCCGCGGTCACGGAGCTGTACCGGTTCGTAATCCAGCCCTTCACGGCCGTGTACGCGTCGCCGATTGCCTGTTTCGTGGTCTCACGTGCGCCGTCCGACGCACCGAGTGCGATCGCCGCGACTACTAGGGTTACGGGTTCCATCAACCACCTCACAGGGATGTGGTCCTGCACGGTGCCGGACCACGCCCAAATCTAGCGGCCGATGCCGACAATCGCGGGCGCCGAACGTGTATTCCGCTCGAGGACAACTAAACCCGGGGCCCCTGAAGCAAGTGGCAGGACGGTTAGACCATTCAGTGTAAGTAAGCCCTCCCCAGAGTTGCCCGAATCTTCGACATAGCAAAGGTGCATGAATAAGCAGCGTACGGTTCAGCCTGCGAACGATTTACTCCTCATCAACTGTTCCTGTACTGACCTCACTCGCCAATCGCGGAGGCTTACCGGTTCAAGGCAAACGCACTCAGAGCCCTCCTGCCGGTTTCGGTGTGCGTTTTGACCATCGTCATACCGGACGATCACAAACGCGCTTCTGCGTGAAATTGACGTGGGGAAATTCTCGCGATTTCGTCCGGTATATGTGTCCGTTGGATTCGTCCGGTATGGCATAGTTTCTAACGGACAGATTGTGTCCGGGACGTCTGAACGGCGAAAATCGGGAGTGCAATGAAGATCGGCTACGCGCGTGTGAGTACGGCGGCTCAGGATTCGTCGATTCAGGTCGAGCTTCTTGCCAAGGAGGGTGTCGATCGCGACCGGGTGTATGTCGATCACGGAATCAGTGGCCGGCAGACTCGGCGTCCCGGGCTCGACAATGCGATCAACGCTGCCCGCGAAGGTGACGTGTTCTGTGTGACGAAACTCGACAGGCTCTCTCGGTCAGCGGGGGATCTTCACGAGACGGTGAAGCGACTCGCTGCCAAAGGTGTGGCGTTGTCGATCGACGGGAAGATTTACGACCCGACCGATCCGATGGGCAAGATGTTCATCGGTGTCCTCGGGTTGATGGCCGAATTCGAGTCCGATCTGATCCGAAGTCGGACCAGGGATGCTGTTGCGGCGGCTGCGGCGGCCGGCAAGATGAAGGGCCGTCAACACAAGCTAACACCGGAAGAGCGCGCGTACCTGTTACAGACGTACGAGACCGGGCAGTTCAAGATCGAAACATTATGCAGGAACACGGGTTTGAAGCGATCGGCACTGTACGCCAACATCGAGCTGGCGCGTACCGAAAGGGAAGCCGGAATGCTCTCACTCTGAAACCAGCCGGAATTCAGTCCGTCACTTCAACGCTCGACAGGCCTCGCCGCATTCTCCGTGTCAAATACTTCGGGGAAAACGTGCCAAATAACTCCGAGAGTTACTGCGTAGACCAAAAAGTCGCTCGTAAGGGCACAGTGTTGCAGAACTCACCGACAAGCGAGGATTTGGGACAAAAGCAGTGGGACGGGTTTTTGCAACACTCCCCCGGCTGGTCGCTTTGTCTGATCGTCGTCGCCGTTGCGTGTCCGAGAAACGATCGATTGATGGACACACCGTTCATGCACTGTCTCACCCGACCCACCTCACGCAAGACAAACATGTTTGATCGTTCTGAAGGATTGATCGCTCAAACAGAGCCAGTAGATCCTTGTGTCTGATCGGGCGTGTACACCTAGTCTGCGAGGAACGACCAAAGTGTTCTGACGCATAGGCCGCATTGGACGAATGGGAGATCCAAATATGTTGCGGCAGTGCATATTGCGCTGAGAGAATCAGCCCTGACCTCCGGTCGGCGTTCAGGTGAACATTCCAGTCGTGCGGTCGCGTCGTGCGAGATTCCACCCAGCGATGGAAGCGAGTGCCCCGACCGCTGCCCCCAATAGGGGTGCACCGATGATCAGTCCAATTATGAATCGGCGAATCGGGACCGTCTCGACATGGAACGATTGGAGGTCGTGCGGCTGGTAGCTGGCTGTGTAGATCGTGAAGGGTTGGGAGGCGTACCACCACAACACGGCGGCGCTTACGAGTCCGCATACTAATCCGAATCCAGCGAAGACCAGTACAGTCACGGCCGCCGAGCGGCGTTGCGCCTTCAAAATATCTCTCCCAGGGCCACACCCGCACGCTACCCAATGAGATAGATGAGGTCAGGAGCTGGCAATAGCGCCGCGTCTAAGATGAGGCCTCACAAACCCGAGGAGACCCGTCATGTTCGGATTCTTTAAAAAAGGCAGCGCGCCAGTTTATGAGTGCGGGTATGCGTACCCGGATCACAGCACGCAGCCTCACTACCACGTAGGGCATCCGCGTAAGAAGAGGCAGTCAATGACTAAAGGTACTGGCTCCTACGACGGTGACACCCTCCATGCCAACACCGGGGTTCCTCCCAACCCGCCGGGCACTAACAATCCGCCACTCGCCAGGGGGCATTAGACAAGGACGACCGTCTCATTCCCAAGGATTGATGGGCGCTGGGCTTCGAGCGGACCCAAGCGCGAGGTACTAGCCTCGCGTACCGGAGCACGTTTCGCGGCTCTCGGTAGTTGATCCCGGCAACACGGCCAGTTCGAAAGCCGAGTTCGCCGAAGTACCCGGCACAATCACAGCTGTGAATGTGGAAACTGTCGAGCCCTGCCTGCTCAAAAAGTGGAGTTTTTGGATCACCACTCTCCTCGCGCTCGTCGTGCTTGTGGTGATCTGGCGGTTCGGCCTGGCGGCGTACAGGAAGTGGGGGCACGAGGCGTTCCTGGCCGGCCTGGGCAAGTTTGCGGTTAGTCCAGGATTCGGTGGTCTCATGGCCGTGGCGGCTGCGGGAATCGCTTTCATCGGGGTGTCTGCGGCTGGCAGGAACGCAAGGCGTATCGCGCGGGCCGAACGGTACCAAGATTTCGTGACCACTCAGCAGGAAAAGTGGTGGGAACAGGCGCTTTGGGCGCTGAACTTGGCTACCGGCACGGCAAAGGACAACCGTCCTTTGGGCTACGACAGTTTGACGATTCTCCTAAAGGTCGAGGAGAAGTACAGACCAGTCGGTGCTGCCGAGCTAGTCCGGAATGTAACGGCAGGTCCTTTGGCTCTGCCTAGTGGAATCCTTGAGGATTTACTCAAACAAGCTTCAGAGGTGGACGTCGATTCGAATTCCGGGGAGAATCTGGGCGAAGGGAAGGTGGAGTGACATGGCTGAGAATCTCGCTGCCGAGACAAAAAGCTCAGGACATCACGTTCCGCGCGGCTACATCGTCGTGACAGAAGGCCTGCGCAAGGGTGGGGACCAGCCGAGCACTATCAGCGTCAAAGGCCACAAAAAGATCCACAAGATCTCGAAGCACGGCAAGGGCAAGATGGGTAAGAACCCGGGGCGCGAGAGTTCGTCGTCGGCCGACACCTCAAGCCCAGCTTCGTCGGCCACGACTGTTCCTGTGCGGGGCAAGAAGTTGACAGATCCGAGTGACATTATTGGCGTCTCCAGCATCACGGGGCGCTCGATCACCTTGGCGGAGGGTGTCGCGGCAGCCAAGACTCGTGTGGCCGCCGACAAGCTCATTCCGGATGCAAAGACACCAGATGCGATAGTGAAACTTTCCCAGATCAAGCTGGCTTAAGTTTCCCGGGGCGACTCGTAGAGCTACCGATGTGTCCACGCTGCCCGCACTTGCTCTCGTACGTCTTCCCCTTGCGAGGAGCCCACAAGAGTCGCATTTGAGCCCGGTAGGACGCCCGACCTGATCCAGGTAGAGCGTCTCACCTGCAACATTCAGGATCGCGCACTCTTGATCGGAATCACGAGCAGGACGACGGCGATTGCGCTAAGCACACGACCGATCCCTCGATCTACATTCTGCGTTCTTGCCCTGAATAGGACGATACTTTCGGTCTTCTCGTGGTCACCGCGGTCCCTCCCCTGATGTCGTCGAGAGTCTCATGCGCTCACGGATTTGATGTGGGCTGCGACTGTGTCTCCGATGCGGGTGGCGAGGTCGATGTCTTCTCTCATGACCGCGGATGCGTGGGCGGCTCCGATGGTGCCGGCGCACAGGTTCCACGCGAGTCGGTGAGCTGTGGGGGTGTCGGGGATTTCGCCGGTGGTGATGGCGGTTTCGATGATGTCGCTGATGGCGTCGACCCAGTGTGCGAATGCTGCGCCATTGTTGATGGCGGGTTCGAGGGTGAGTTTCATTCCGGCGCGGAGGTAGGTGTCTTCGCCGATGTGCTGTGCGAGCGAGATAAAGATCGCTGTCAGCTTCTCCCTTGCCGTGCTGCTTGGACTGGCCGCCAGTGCTTCGCTGATGGTTTCGGCGAGGGTGTGGTTCCAGTCCGAAACGAGGTGTTCGGCGATCGCTTCCTTGGATGGGAAGTGGTAGTACATCGCGCCTTTGGCGAATTTTCCGGTACCGCTGATGGTGTTGATGCTGGTGTTGCCGTATCCGTCGGTGTCGAAGTGCCGTGCCGCGACGGCGATGATCGCTTCGCGTGTTCGCACTGCGCGGTCCTGCATTGCTGAGTTTTTACTGCCGGGGATGCGCCCGATCCGAGGGCTGGTTCTTGTGGCGGCAGCGTTTTCCGGAGTGGCCGCCGATTCGTTATGGCTGTTCACAGAGATGCTCCTTCGACCATACGGACGGCGGCCGGGTCAGTTCCGCGCCACATCAGCAGCAGATCGTCGACTCGTTTGGTGATGGTGTGGTTCTCGTCGAGGCTAGCGGCAACCTGCACTGCGCCGACGAAACCGGCGCAGAGAGTGTCTGCGAGCCTGGACATGCTTTCCGCGCAGTCGAGGGCGCCGGAACGGATCGCGTCGACGACGATCGGTGTGATCGCGTCGGTCCACGATTCGTAGGTGGCACACGCATCACTGAGCGACTTGTCGACGGACAGGATGAGTCCGGCTCGGGTGATCGCTTCTGTTTGTGTGCGGCGGGCGAGTTCGCGGTAGATCATGATCACTTGCCGATCGCGGGTTGACCTGTCGCTGCGGCCTTCCCCACTGTCTCGGAGACTGCGGCGGACCAGCGGCGGAGCATCTCGCTCGCGATGGATTCCTTCTTCGAGAAGTGGAAGTACATCGCACCTTTGGTGGTCTCGGAGATCGCCAGGATGTCATTGATGCTGGTGCCCGCGTAACCGGTTCGGCTGAACAGGGTGGCAGAAACTTCGAGGATCGCTTCTCGGGTGATTTTCGCTCGTGGCTGTATAGGTGGTCGGCCGGTTTTGCCGTGGTCGATGCTTTCGGAGCGGTCGGTATGATTGTTCATGGTCACAGGTGCTTTCTGTGGTCATCGGCCCTGACGGTGTTCGTAGCACTGTCGGGGCCACCCTTTTATTGGTGGGTGTGGGTCAAACGGTGGTGAGTTCGCTGCGCATCGGGTTCTCGGCGGCTCGCAGGTCGGGCAATGGTGGACTGTCGAAGCCTGCTTCTCGAGCTGCGGTATCGAATTTCTCGTACCGACGCCATGCGGTCGATGTCGCGACAGGCGGCTTCGATTCCAGAGCGATGGTCTCCCACGTGAGGTTCGGGTTCGTGAGCTTGCGGACCGCTGTGTCTTTGACGTTCTTCGCGAGATTCGCCCGGGCGATGAAGGCCATGAGGTCGTCTATGTCGGCATCCGTGTCGGCCTGTGCTTCTTCGGCGTCGCGACGGTCTGGGAACTCCGTAGCTGTGTCTTGGGGATCGAGGATCTCGTCGAGGCCTTCATCCGTCATTTCGTTGACGAAAAACGGCTCCGCAAAGTCCGCAATAGCGTCCTCGTTGCCTGTCTTCGCATCCACCGTTGTGGCGTCTACGTCTAGATCCTCTTCCTCCTGCTCCGCAATATTGTGGGCGATCTTCTCGCTGGGCTGAGGGACGCGGATCGGTCCCCGGCCTACGGCGAGGTCAGATGCAATACTCTTTGCATCCTCACTGTCAGTGGCACTTTCGACGATCGAACGGTAAGCGGCGTACGCCATTCCGACTGCCTTCACCAAGATCGTGATTCCGTGCGTGAACGCCAAGACCAGGGCCGGCGGAATGATCGCAATGGCCGCTGCAATGGCCGGCGCGAGTGGAATGAACCCAAGGTCTCCCCCACCATCGATCGACTCCTGTGCAGCAATTGCTGCGTGATAGGCGTGGTACGCGTTTCCGAGGATGCTGATCACGACAACGCTGACTGCGAGGGCGATGTAGAAGCCCCTGTCGCGCTTGTTCATGTTGAGCTTGCTGATGATGACGATGGCGATGGTGGCGCCGAGGATGGCGCTGTCGACAATCGCCGGGAAGATCCAGGTCAGGTGTTCCGGGATCAGTGCTTGCCGTGCAAGGTCGCGTTGTACGGCGAAGGAAAGTACGAATGCGCCGGTGGTGATACCGAGCGCAATGACGATCGCGAGTGCGAGTGCAGCAAGCAATGCACCTAGCTGAATACGAGCTGCTCGGAGGCTAAAGTCGGTCATGACTGGGTTCTTTCCTTCAAGTGGTTTCCCGGTCTGGAGCCTCGTCGGGTGCATCCGGCGGGGCTCCCTTTGCATTTCAGATCAATCAGCGCGATCGCTACCTGGTACTGCGTCCATGCTTTTTGTAGTGGTCGGGGTAGGTCGACTGAATTGCCTGCTCGATGATCGAACGGATGCTGTGCCCGGTTTCGTCTTCGACGGCGTCGATAGTTTCCCGGAAGCTCAAGCCGAGTCTGGTTGAGAACTGGATGACGGGTTCGGCTTTTTCCTTCTTCGGCCGCCCTACCGGCCTGCGTGCGGCTGGAACCTCTGCCGAATCGACAGCCTCGTCGACGGCCGGACGCGGCCCTCTCCGCGGGGCGCTGAGGTCAGGTTCTTTGCTCATTAGTTCATTCCTTCGTTCGGTAACTCATGAGTTCATGCATTGCTGCATTCGTTACGTAATTCACGCATGAGTTAGTTCATTATTGCACGCGTGCATGAATTAATTAAGTCAACTCGCGCACTCATGCGTTAATGAATGCGGAAAATATCTGCTGGTACGCGGCGAAAACGGGCTCGCCCTTGTCGAATTTCCCGTACCACTCGCCGGTCATGCGCGACTGGTCGACGATGGTGCGATTCGGAATGATTGGCGTGAGAACGAGGCCCGTTTCCCTCAGTCGCTCCAGCGCTTTCACTGAAACTTTCGTCATCACTGTCTCCTTGACGGCGCCGACGACGATGCCCGCCTCACTGAGACGGCAGGGGGCACCAATCACTTCGCGGCTTTTGCGGAACTTTGCGACGGACTCTTGCGCACCTTCAACGCCGTCGATCCCGTCTTGATTCGCGGTTGCGGCGTAGATGACCTTGTCGCTGGCGGCGAGCGCATTTTGCGTAAGCGTTCCACCTTGGCGGTTAGGGCAGTCGATGATGCGAATTTCCGCAGTGTGCCCTTCCAACGCCGTTGCGAGCCTCAGTTCGGCGTGATCCTCGTAGTCCCTCTCACGGTTCGAGAGTGACCTCGAGGACGGAATGATGCGCAGATTGTCGTCCCACCCGCTGTCAATGGCGAGATCTTCGGCCCACCCTTCCGGGTTTTCGTCGGCCAGGATCGCGCCCACGTGCTGCCACGATTCCTCCGGGTAGCTGCCGATCCATTTAGTGGCTGCACCTCGGGGATCTAGGTCGATGAGGGTGGTCTTGAACCCCGACAGGGCAGCCACCATCGCGAGGGAGACTGCGGTCGTCGTCTTAGTGACGCCACCAGCCTCGCTGTACACCATGATTGTCGTCATGCATGAATGCTAGCACTAATGCGTTAACTCTGTCTGTAGTTAATGAGTTCATGCATGCATTAATTAACTCAACTTCGCCAACTGCTTTCAATCACGGCATCACCGCTGGTGAGGAAGTTTTGCGGTCCGCTGCACTTCTGCTCCCACACCACTGTCAATTCGAGGCAAAGACGCAAAATGCGCAAAATGCGGAGCGTTCCTGGCGTTGCCTGACTCATCCAACTGTCGCAACAGTCCTATGTCCGGAGGCGAATATTTCGCCGTGCTGGGCCGAAGACTGTCACTCCGTGTTCGACCTCGGCCGGCGTCGAGCTGTGATGAACGAGAGAAACCCGGTCTGTTGCGTGCACTGTGGCTTGGTCGTGGGAGTGCACGGTCGCGTTGTCGTAGGCATAGGTGGTGGTGTCTTCTCCGACGTCGCCGAAGGAGTCGTCGACGAGGTTGCTTGTGGCGCGGTTGGTGGCGCGGACGCGTGTGGTGTCGAATGCGTCGGTATGGGCGTTCCCGTAGGCGAAGAGAGTTGTGTGCCCGAAGATTTGGGATCGTGCGGCGTCGGTGGCCACGATCTGGGCACTGCGCTTCGTTTCGGGTGTCAGGCGGGTGATGATGACTCGTGAGACGCCGACGATGCGGATCGTGATGCCGTCGGGCAGCTCGGCGTCGGTGAGTTTTAGGGGTTCGTCGTTGCGGTGGTCGATGACGATCGTCTTTGCGCCGGTGCGCAACCGTTCGTGGATCTGGGGGACGGTCTGGCAAGGGGAGAGCGGCCGGCGCTTGACGGGCGGCCGCTTCGGGGGCGGGCGGTTACCGTTCATCGCTTACCCCGATCTGAGAGATGGGTGATCCACACGGGCGAGGTTTCATTCTCACGCGCGGATGCCTGGGTCTTTCGGATGCGGGCGCTGTCGGCCGCTCGGCGGGCGACGAAACGGGCAGCTTGGCGGCCGGGGGAGTCCTCGGCAGCGGCTGATGCGTACCGGCCCCGTTCCGCCTCGAACGCTGCTGCCTGTCGTTCACGCTCGGCTTTTTCCTGGTCAGCGGCTATCTGAGCGAGAACGTGTGGCGCGAAAGCGAGATCCTGCTGCTTCATGAGCCAACGGATGAACGCGATGGGGTGCTTCGGGTCCGGTGCCATCCGCGTCGCCTTGCTCCAGGCGTCGATCGCGTCATTGAGATCCGCGGCCGTCCAACCGTGCGCCGCTGGTTCGGTCAGTGCGGGAGCCCACCCTCGGGGGGTGTGCCGCCGCGCCCAAACGGGAGTTCGTGGATTGCTGAGCCATCTGGATGCGAGCAACAAGCCTTTCCGGACGCCTTCGGCCTTCTCGACCCCCGCCTTCGACTCCTTGCGCCGCGAAGCGGCTCGTTTATCCACAGATCGTTTTGTATTAAGTACCTCTCTACGAGAGGTAAAGCTCTTAAAGTGACCGCTATGCGGGTGGGGTGCCATTTGTATGGAACCGGCGACGGTGATGCGGGTTTTATCCACAGGCTTGCTCGGGTGCAATGCCCAGACAGACGCCCAGCCGCGGGCCTTGTCGTTGAACCTCCATGAGGCATACCGCTCGTCCTTGGTGCGGAGTCGGCCGCGCAGGACCTCGGTGGCCACGCGCAGGAGCTTGAGTGCTTGTCGTGCTCGCTGGACTGTGCGTTCCCCGCCCTTGATGCGTTCGGCGATGGTCTCTACCGTCAGGCGCGAGTTCCGGCCGGTGTCGTAATCCGCGGCTTCCGCCATAACGGTCGCCACGGCGATCAGGGACTTGAGGCTGATTCCCCCGCCAGATGTCTGAACAAGCATCGGTCGAATCCGTGTGTATTCAGCGGTGAACGCGCACCGAACGACGATCTCGACCCAATGTTGGGCGCCTCGCCATCGAGCGATGCCGCCGTATGCGCCGTCTTCGAGCTCGAGTGCGACCTTGCAATAACGCCGGCACGCGGCTTCCTTGCCGAGCGTTTTGAGCAACATCGGCGTCAGGGCATGGCACTGGTGCCCGTACAGGTGCCCCTGCATTCTGCGGGGTGTCCGAGCTGTTCCGTAGCGGCGCCGCATAGGGCTGCTACCGCAATACGGGCGCTGTATGGGTGCGGGCGTGTGCTCCATCGCTGAGACACGCGAAAAATCGGTTATGGATTTTGCATCAGGACGCGATGTACCCTGAGACCTGTCACGCAAGACAGTCCCTTCGGGGAAAGCAGCAAGACCCTAAGAACCGAGCGTCAACTCGTTTCTTACGACATCCGAATCCCCCGGCCCGTCAACCGGGGGATATCGTCGTTTTAAGGGCGATCAACTGCGCATATGAGACCGAAGCGGGGTTTCCGCGTCTTCGGCGTTGTGGTCATCATTAGGCGGTCATCGTCAGCCTCTCTGTGTGGACCGCGGCCGGGTCGAATCGGGTTACCGCAGCGCTGAGGATGTCGGCGACGAGTTCGCTCTCAGTTAGTCCCCGAGCTTCGCGCATCAGGGTGAGGCGGTCTTTGACATCCACAGGCACTCGCGTCTCGACACGACGCCGCTCGCCTTTACTCGGACGACCTCTCGCCATGACAAGCCCCTTCCAGTTCGTCCGCGCGGTGGCGCGGGCATTGTGTTGCCTGCAAATACTCCCGCAGAAATGTCGAGATACGCAGCCGACACGCCGGTTCAATCCGTTCCGCCTATATGGGTCAGTCTAAAGCGGCTAGAAAAAGCCTGACTGCGACGGACTCCATCGGTTCCGTGAGCGGATTGCTGTAGGTCGTTGCTCCTGGAAGCTGCGCGGCACGGGCACGCGCTGCATCGGCGAGCGCATCGAACAGGCCGCTGGACCGTTGAATAGGGGATTTACGTGTCCAGGCCAGGTGCTGCGCAGTTTCCGGAAGCAGGCGCTCACAAGCCAGCCGGACTGCGAGTTTGTCGTGCGCTGCGCCAGTGACGTGGCCGAAGAGAGCGGGTGGCGCTAGTTGTTCAGCGAGTTGCCAGAACCGTTCTGTCTGGAATACGTGGATGAGTGCTTGGGCGTCGTCGCCGAGTAGTCGTTCGTAGAAATCCGGGACCAAGCGATCGCGAACGAAGTTCGTTCCCGTCTCGGTGCGAACCACTTCGTCTAAAGCCTGGTTCGCTGCGGCGGATTCGATCGGGTGCTGGATCACCCGTCCTCCTGCAAAAATTGCATCTGCACCACTGCCGGTGAGAACAGCTGCCGGTGCCGGGGATGCGGCGCTGAATCGGCGGATCAATTCAGAGGCGGCGAGGATCGGGATCGCGGCTGCGACCTCCCACAGTTCGTTGACTCCCAGGGCGGCCACTGCCGATTTAGCGAGGCTGACGACGTCTGATGAGCTCAGGACAACAACTTCATGCCGCAGTCCGAGTGCTTCGGCAGCGGCTATCGCGGGTGCTCGATCGACGGCTTCCCCGTCGACGACGATCGTGATCGCACGCGGTGCGGTGCCGAGGGCGACTGCGGTCGCTGCGACGAGGATCGAATCAACGCCACCGGAAAGCAACACGATCGGATCTGCGGGGTAGCTGTCGAGCACCACTCGTATTCGATCGAGGGTTTCGGCGGCTATTGCCTTCGCCGCGATGTCGGGGTCTGTGGTGGTGCGGAGGCTGGAACCATCGACGTTGAGTGCGTGATCGTCTGCGACGAACTGCATTGGCTTTGCGGTCTGGAGTGCAGTCGGTGAGCGCACAGTGCCCTTTCCAAGGATGAGTTAGCAGGTGGTTCGGTAGGGGAGTTCAGGGAATAGTTGGTCCCACGTCGCGTCGGTAAGAACATTGTTCGTGTTCTTGCACACTCGGGTTTCTGCCGCACGCTGGGTGAGATTCCATAGCCGGACAGCTCCGCCCTCTCCACCTGCCGCGAGGTGATTGGAAGTGGGGCTGAATGCGATGTACCAGCGGGTGGCTCCGATGGATGCGATGGAACCGCCGAGTTTGATGGGAGCTGCGATGTTTGTGGTGTCCCAGAGCTGGACGGTTCCCTCGTCACTGCCCGAAGCCAGAGTCCGCCCATCGGTTGCGAAAGCGACGGACCGGATCGTGCTTGATTGGCCGATCAGGGGGTCGCCGATCCCTTGCGCCTCGCTTGGTTTCGCTACGTCCCAGAACCGAATCGTCTGATCGTCACCAGCGCTGGCCAGGGTTTTCCCGTCCGGCGAGAAGACAACGGATTCGGCCTGCTTCGTGTGCCCGGTCAGTGGTTGAAGCATCTTGGGACGGCTCGGATCTGAGCTGTCGAGGAGCGTGATGTCGTTGGTACCCGACGCCGCGATCGCGAGCGTTCGGCCGTCCGGTGAGAAGGCCGCGTTGGTGAGCAGGTCGCCGGGGACCGGCAGCGGCTGCCCCAGTGGGGCGGGCGCAGAGATGTCGGTGATGTCCCAGAACTGGAGCGAGTTGTCGCTGCTACCGGTGACCAGGGTCCGGCCGTCCGGGGTGATCGCCATCAGATACGCGTATCTGGTCTCGAGTTCGAGGCGGCCGAGAGGGCGGATTGTGTCGGGGTCTGAGGCATCCCAGAGCAGTACTGCACGATCGTTTCCGCCCGTTGTCAGCACGGTTCGGCCATCCGGTGAAATTTGCAGGTTGTCGATTTGGCCGTTGGGCACTACGACTCGTCCCCGTGCGATCGGGTGATCGGGATCAGAGGTGTCCCACACTTGAAGGGTGCCGTCGACAGAGCCCGTGGCCATGTGCGATCCGTCCGAGCTGAATCTGGGGGTCATGACACGGTCGGTGTGGGCGTCGATGACGGATGTAGGGCGGTTCCACATCCTGAGGACGCCGTCCTGACTTCCTGTTGCCATAGTTGCGCCGTCGGGAGCGAAGGCGACTGTGATCATGCCCCCGTTACTGCCGGCAAGGGGCTGTCCTAGGGAGCGCGGGCGGGAAGGGTCTCGGAGGTTCCACAGTCGGGCGGTGCCGTCCCAGCTTGCGGTTGCGAGCGTTTGACTGTCCGGCCCGAACGCAATGGACCACAGCGCACCGGTGTGACCAGTGAGAGGCGGCCCTTCCAAGGTCGGCTGCGCGGGGTTTCCGATGTTCCAGACTCGGGCAGTGCGATCGTCGCTGCCGGCGGCGAGAAGTTGGCCGTTTGGACTGAATGCCACCGAGTGCGCCGCTCGGGCAAATCCTGTGAGCGGGGCTGTTGCGATTACGGGGTTGGACGGGTCGCTGACGTTCCACAGCCACACTGTTTTGTCGTCGCTGCCGACCGCGAGCAGTTTCCCGTCCGGACTGAACGCGCTTGTTCTAACCGGGCCTGCTGGCCCGGCAAGTGGGGGAGTGAGGAGAGACGCTGCTTCTGGGTTGCTTACGTCCCACAGCCCTGTGGTTCCGTCGTCGTTCGGTGCGGCGAGGGTGCGTCCGTCTGGGCTGAACGACACCACGTACACGGTGCCGCCGGCGGATTGCAGAGGGCTTCCGATCGCCTCGGGCGAGAGCGGATTGCGTACGTCCCATAGTCGCACTGTGCCGTCGCCGCTCGCGGTGGCTAGCATCGCGCCGTCAGGGGACCAGGCGGCCGCAGTGACGAAACTCGTGTGCCCTTCCAGCGGCGATCCGATCGGTGTCGGGGCTTGCGGATTGCTGACATCCCATAGTCGCGTTGTGTGGTCGCCACTCGCCGTCGCGAGAACTTTGCCGTCAGGCCTGTATGCGGCGGTGTAGATCGCATTTTCATGCCCCACCGCCGGTGTTGCCATTGGTGCATCTTGTGTGGCCAGGACTCGGGACGTCTCGGCAGGTTGCATGTTGCGGGCTGCGAGAACTAGCTGCGCCGACAGCGAAGGGTTGGACTGTTGTAGTCGGTCCGCTGTCGATAACACTTCTCGGAATTGGGCACTCGAGGCGAGGACATCGGACCGCGCACTCGCTCGGAACGCAAAGACGGACACGACCATCAAGACCGCGACAAAGGCAGCGATCGCGGACACGGCTCCCCGTTTTTGCAGCTTCCGCCGTTCTTGCTTCTTTATTGCATCGCGCCGAAAGCTGTATGCCATCGGTGTCAGCGGGTGGTCGTCGAGTTGTGCGATGACATCGTGCAACCTGTCACCGGCCCACAGGTCGGCGGACTGTCTACCTCGGCGGTCCCATTCGGCCGCGTCGCGTTCGAATGTCTGCCGAAGCATGTTGCTCGCCCGGTTGGCGCTGATCATGTTGTGCAGCCGGATCCAGGAGTCGATGACCACCTCATGAGCGAAAGTCACGAGGCCTGCGTCGTCGACTGTGAGTAGTCGAGCTGTGGTGAGCGCTTCGATGACCCGGCCATTGCGGGCATCCGCGCCGCCCACGCGTAGCAGTTCTGCCCGGGGGACAGCCCTTCTGGTATCGCGCGCGCCATCGCCGATCTGGACCAACCTCAACAGTAAGGCTGGTGCCACTGCGCGATCGTCGTCGTCGAGAACTTTCCAGGCGTTTTCGGCGGCGCGGTTGACGGAACCTTCGATTCCTCCGGCTGCCTCATACGCTCGAAGGGTGAGATTTCCGGCTTGGTCCCGATGCATCCACATGCTTTCGAGCACGTGCGACATCAGGGGGAGAACGCTCTGGTTGTGCCCTACTCGTGTGGCATCGAGGTCGCTGATGATTCGTTCGGATAGCCCTGGTTCGAGCTCAGCGTTCACGGCGGCTGCCGGCAGTTTGATCGCTTCTGCCAGTTCCTCGGAGCTCATAGGCGCAAGCACGATCTGCCTGTGCTGTAGGGCGTCGGCCAGGGGAGCGTGTTGCAAGCATTCGGGTACGAAGTCCGCACGTACGCCGATCACCACTCGTATGGTGCTCGTTGAGCTGACCACGCGAGAGAGACGGTCGAGTCGATCTATGAACTCGTCCCGGGTCGCGTCGTGAGCACCGGCGGTGAGTACCTGTTCGAACTGGTCGACGATGAGTAGCAGTGCATCGTTCTCGGTATCCGCGAGGTAGTCATCGAGCACCGTCCGGTAGTCGTCGCTCGACTCGGCTTCTCGTATGCCCGGGAAAATGCGGGTAAGCGCACCGAAGGGGTCCGGGCCGGGGTCTACGGTCTCGATGCTCCACGGTTTTGTGGATCCCCATGTCAATCCGTGGGTGGCGGCTCGTCCGGCGATGCCGGCGTGAAGGAGCGAAGATTTACCCGTTCCGGAGGCGGCATAGAGAACGAACATCCCGGAGGTAGTGGCGCCTTGTAGGGCGGAAACCGCTTCTTCGATGCTGCGCTCGCGGCCGAAGAATCGGTCACGATCTGTGACTGTGTACGAGGCGAGACCGAGATATGGGCAAGCAGTTGGCGCCGCGGACGACGGGTCGGCCGCCTGCCGGCTACCCGTCTGCGCTTCCGCCCACCATTCCCGCCACACCGCCATGTCATACAAACCATGTTCGGAAGGCTGTATCGCTTTCGCTCTTGCTGCCGATATAAGTACCCAGAGGACAGGCTCCAGCGATTCAAACTTTTCAGGAACGCGCGCTCCGCGCTTCCAATCGCTGATGCGCTGATAGCTCGGCCCCTCGGAGCTACGTTCTTTCGCCCTCGCTGCTACTGCCTTGAGCGTCGGATTATTCGCGGCCGCCCAGAGTGCACTCAGTCTTCCTGCGAACTGGTTCCGGTCCGTCACTTGAATCCTCGCGCCACTGTTTTCCTGCCGTTTCCCCAATTCCGCACCCAGCAAAGTTCCGCGTGCGGAATATTTGTCCGAAGTGCCCGGACCTGCAAACTTAGCGTGTTGCTTGGTGCGGAATCGAACCGTGGTGTGGAAAATCGGGAAAAGTTCGCCGCATGACGGTAGAAGACGCGCCTATCGCGGCGTGCGATTCGTGCGGTGCATTGAGAAGGCGATCCGCGCACTCTTCACACAGGGGTGTGCGGAGGTCTGCTTCTCGCGCGGTTGAATGCGGAACGAATATCGCTCAGGGAGTAGTCGAGTTCAGCGGCGAGCATCTCCGCGACATCCTCGCTGAGGTTGATCTCACCGCGCTCGAGGGCACCCATCATGGTTTGGGAAAGACCGATCCGCTCGGCAAGTTGAGACTGTGTGATCAGCCGCAGGGTGCGAAGGTCGCCAAGGAAGGTCTCTCCTTTTGGTACGGAAACCAAAGCGGAAATATCGATATCGAGCACGCTAGGGTCGACCAATTTAACGAGCGTCTCGATTTTGGGCGTGCCTCTTCCCGCTTCCCATGCTTTGACTGCGCCGGGCGTCAAACCAAGAATGCGCGCAAGTTCGGCTTGAGTGAATCCTCGCTCCAACCGTCGATCACGGAGCACGTTGGGTTGAAAGCCGCGAACGGATCTCCTGCCCACTCATCCCCCGTCCACTCGTGTTCGGTGCGATTCACCTAGGCGTGAAGATTAGCCATCGTGGGATTACCCCTACTGTCTAGCCGTTTTAAACTGACTGTTATAGACTGACCCTCATAGGTTGATCTTGTGTCCGGCTCGGGCCGTCACCTGGGCCGGACACATCCAACGAATCGGGGGAGCTGTGAGAACGAAAGAGTGGGGTGAACTCCAAGTTCGAGGCCGAGCGGGTTCGCTGTGTGCCGGCAGGAGCCTGGGCCACACATGCATTTCGGTGCGTATTCCCGGCGCCCGAGTCTGCCCCGTTGGCCATTCACTTGTTCCTCACCATCGGTCCTCGCTGCCCTCGGCGCAGGACCCCTCCCCGCTTTCTGATGCCAACGCATCGGAAACAGTGGCCGCTTAAGCGCCACCTCAGTCCGCATCAATTCCCCGTATTTACAACCCAATTGGAAGGTTCCACACAATGAAGCACCACAAGTCTCGGCCAACCGGCCGCCACCGCGCACCGTCCGCGCCTGTCATCGCCGCCGGCACCCTCACAGCTCTGGTGGTGGCCACTTTCGCGACGGCGGGCATAGCGGTGGCAGCTCCGCAGCCCGGGGTGACAGGGCCTGCACCGGGGCAGCCCGGAGTGACTGCCCCGTCACCGTCACCTGCACCTGCACCTGCACCTGCACCCTCGACCGAGCCTGTACCCGAGCCTGTCTACTGGGTGCCGCCGCCCGCCGAATACCAGAACATTCCGCAGCAGCCTTTGCCGAACTGGGACTACGATGCCGGCACCTACGACGCACCGGCCGACTACAGCGTCGCCCCAGTGGACTACAGCAACATTCACTTGCCCGGACCCGTCGAGATCGTCGCACCGATCATCGCACCGAAAGCCAAGGGCCGCATCGGGGACTTCGTCTTCGAGCAGAAGACCTGGATGAGCGATCAGGATCTCGCCCGCACCAACAACACCTCCGGCGTCATCGAAAGTCAGGTGGCGACGTTCTACAAGTCGATCGGCATCCCGGTCGATCGCGCAAGTCGCATCGCCGCAGCCCAGCTCGGCGGCGGCGCAGCAGGAACCCTTGCCGGAATCGTCGCCGTGGGCAGTCCCGCCAGTCTTGTGGGGTGTGGAATCGGCGGAACTGTCGGCGGTACAAGCGCTCTCGGACTTTTCAGCCCGATCGTGACCCCCATCGGAGCCGTGCCCGCGGGGGTCGTGGGAACGGTGACCGGATGTGGAGTCGGGGCTCTCGCGCTCGGCGCTCCTCTGGGAGCCCTCGGCGGTTTGGGTGGCGGAATCGCGGGCGTTGCAGCCGCAACCGCTTACGGCGCAGGCGAATTGGGAGAACCCGTCGACGTCAGCGACCAGATCCCCGACATCGATCAGCCCGCCGTGACCACCCAGACGCAGAACACCCTTACCGACTGGGAGAACTCCGGCCCCGTCGGACAGGCAGTGGCCACCACCGTCCGCGACACCGTCGTCGCCGCACCGGCGATCGACCAGCAGGCCCGAGACTTCGTCGCGGCCCAGCCCGGAGGCGAGCAGATCATCGAACAGGTCGACACCGCCCTCACGGACTTCTTCACCAACGCCAGCCCTGGCCTGGCATCGCAGCTGATCAGCGATGCAATCGGAGCAGGCACACAGGCATAGCCGGATTGGCCGGGACGGGCACGCCCGTCCCGGCCATCTGACATGGATTGCCTGGTCGAAGAAGGAGTTTGTAACGATGTTTGGTTCGAAGGGATCTGCCACCAAACCGGCGGTACGTAGCGCGACTGGCGGAACTGGTACCCGCCCAGCCCGCCTCCCAAGTCGCCCTCGTATGCCGCATGCTCGGACACCTCGCCGTCAGGTCGCGGCCGTGACGGCACTGGCGATCGCGGTGCTGGTGCTGTTGGTCGGTGTCGTCGTTGGCGCTGCGTCGGTCATCGGCCGGGTCACCGACGACGAGCCGTCGAACATCAGCGAGATCGTCAATTCTGCTGCAACACCGTCGACTACACCGTCTCCAGAACCTGCCGGATGTCCCGTATCTGCCGGTGATCAGAACAGCGGCGAGGGTGTGATCGCAGCGTTCGAGCACGCGTATTACACGCTGCGCTCTGCCGATGCAGCGATCGCGCTACTCACCCCCGGCGCAGCTCCCTTCGCAGCAGATATGCAATCGGCGATCAATGCGACGCCGGAAGGAACGACCTATTGCATGACGGTGACCGGCGTTTCGGCCGGGACGTACGCGATGGAGCTGACCGAGTCCCGCCCCTCAGGTAAAGGCGCTTCGCTCTTTCAGCGCATCACCACCGCCGAGATCGACGGTCGGCATTTCATCACGTCCATCACTGATGCAGAGGGAAACTGATGAACATCTCTTCCACCGCCCGCTTCGCGTCGGCGTTCGCCATCATTTCGACACTGGTCGCGGGCCTCGCGGCCGCACCGCTCCTCGCCAACGCCGCACCGTCCACTGCGGCGGGCTGCACCAGGTATATCGGTGTCTTCGCTCCCGGAACGACCGAGACCCGCGCCGACGCCGATCCGTCGAAGCCTGCCGGAATGTTGGGTCAGGTGGGGGAGAAGCTCGAAACGATGTACGGGCCTAACACCTTCCGTGCCATCTATCCGTCGTACCCGGCCGAAGCGTTTTTGCAGTCCGGCATGACCTACTCGGCATCGAAGACCGCCGGTGATCAGGCGATGGCGACCGCGATGGAGCAGTGCCCGAACTCGAAGTTCGTCATCGGCGGCTATTCACAGGGCGCGCAGGTCGCCAACGACGTCGCCGTCAACATCGGGGCAGGCAGCGGCCCCGTTCCCGCTGCTTCGGTTCTCGCTGCGGTCATGCTCGCCAATCCGAAGCTCGGTACCGCTGGTTCGCAGGTCGTCGGCCCCAAGCTCGACGGGCAGGGCATCGCCGGTCCGGCAGCGGAAGGCTACGGCGCCTTGTCGGGTCGGGTCTTCGACATCTGCCACCCGGAAGACAAGTACTGCAACACCAACACCGGCAAGGATTCGTTCCTGGCGTCGTTGGGACGAGTGCTTGCCAACCCACCCGGAACAGTCGCACCGACCACCGCGACTGCTGTCTCGGCAACAACGACTCCGTCTGTCACTGGTCAGACCGCACTCACCCCGACCGACACCGCCTCGAAGCCGGCATCGACTCCGGCGGCCGCCGAACCCGCGAATACCTCGGCAGGCACCGGAACCGCGAACGCGTCGGAGTTCTTGGGCGCGGTGACCTCGAACTACGGCTACGCGGATCTCGCGGCTGCTCCGGGGGCTGCGTCCGCGTTGGCGACCTCGGTGGACAAGCTGCAAAGCGCGGGCGCTCCCACCTCGACGTCGGCGGCGGTCGATGTCGCCGCAGTTCGTCAGCAAGCGCAACTGCTGGCCGGAACCTTCAAGCCGGTCCAACAGACACAGGCGTGGATGGCGGCGAACCCGGCCGCTCGCGACGGGTTGCGCAACGCTCCGGCTGATTCTCCTGAGGCCGCCACGAACTCGGTCTTGGGCGCGCTCGACAAGGTCGACGTTCCGCAGGTTCTGGGTGCCGCTGACCAGGTGGTGACGTTGGCGAACAGCATCCTCTCGGGTGGTGGCACCGGTACCGGCGGCACCTACGCGGGCCTGACCGGTCCCGCACAGAGCTTGTCGAACGGTGTGGCACCGCTGGCGGATACACCGACCGATCAACTCACCACCGCCACCTCGATCCTCTCCGCGATCCAACCGGTGACGATCATCAACCAGATCCTCGGCGTCGTCTCGGGTGTGACCTCGGTGGACTACAACGCCGTCGCGTCCAACCTGCAAATACTTCCCGGCCATCTGTTGGCCGGCAACGTCAAAGAAGCGCACCGGGTCGCGGGGGAGCTGAACAACCAACTCTCACCTTTGGTGAAGATGGCCGCCGGGGTCGATCTGAAATCGGTGTCACGGATCTTGGCACTGATCCCCGATCCGTCCGGCACAGCCGCCTCGGCGGCGCTGGTGGCGAACCTGCTGGGCAACGTCGACATCATCCGCCTCGCCCGCGACGTCGGGCAGCTCCAGGAAGTCGCGTGGCAAGTCGCCGAAACCGGGAACGTCCTGGCCCTCGGTCAGCTCCTCCCGATCGGTGTGGACCTGGCGAACGTCGCGCTCGGCGTCCTGACACCGGGGCAGAAGATGACCGCCGATCAGCTCCACGAACCGGCCGATTCGATGACCACGTTGATGGGTGCGCAGGCGCAGAACTCCGACTTCGTCGGTCTCGGTAACTCGGTCCTGGCGACGGTGACCTCCCAGGATGCGCAAGCACTGACCTCTGTCGTCGACGCCGGATTCACCGCCGCGAGTTTCCTCGGTTCCCGCGTTCACGAGTCCTACGGGCAGTGGTTGATCGACGGAAAGCGAACCGCTCTGGACGCGATGGTCGACATCTACCGACAAGCGATTGGCGGCTAGCGCCTGACGGCGGGTGAGCCGAAAACGCTCTTGGGCGAGAGCTTTTGACGTTCACCTGCCACTCATACTCACGGCCCTCTCGGCCTCGATAGGTCCCCACACGTTGCCCAGGCGGGCGCGGCACGACACAACGACAAGGACATGACGATGGGTGATTCACCCAGCTCGACGAAGACCGGCCTCAAGGCCACTGGCGGCGTCATCGTCGCATTGGTCCTGATGCTCGGTTTCGTCATGTTCGGTACCGACAACAACCCCAAACCTTCCAACGATTGCCTGCCCACAACCGCAACTACCGGATCCGTGGCACCAGCTCCGGGAACCAAGACGCAGCCGCTCAAGGCCGGTACCTACCAACTGACGTCGGGGTTCGGTCCTCGCGGTGGTTCCATGCACCGCGGTACCGACTTCGCTGGCCCGCTCGGTACTCCGATCTATGCCGCTACCTCCGGTGTCGTCGCGGCAGCCGGCCCGGCGAGGGGGTTCGGGAGCTGGGTCATCATCGACACCGACGTCAATGGGCAGCGGATTTCCACCGTCTACGGGCACATGGCGGCCTCGACGATCAAGGTCAAGACCGGTGATCAGGTCACCGCTGGTCAGGAAATCGCAGCCGTTGGGAATGAAGGCGAATCCTCCGGTCCGCACCTGCATTTCGAGGTCTGGGAGGGTGGCCGACTTCCCGACGGCGCCGGAACGCCGACCGATCCCGCACCGTGGCTCGCCGGTGCTGCCGAGCCGTCTGGACCTGCACCCTCGCCCTCGCCCGCACCTGCACCGGGCACCGGGGTTCCGTCTCCCGCGATCGTGAACGCTGCTGCGATCACTCCGCTTCCGGCGGGCGCCGGGTGCGGTGGACCGAGCCTGGGCGGCGGGGGACTCAAGCCGGGCAGCGTGCCTGCGGAGTTCGAACCGTGGATCCTCAAAGCCGCCGGTACCTGCCCCGAGATCACCGCTCCGCTGCTGGCAGGGCAGTTCAAGCAGGAAAGCGGCTTCAACGTCAACGCGCACAACAACGACTCCGGCGCGGACGGCCCGGCACAGTTCCTTCCCTCAACTGCTGCACAGGAAGGCGTGGACGGGGACGGGGACGGAAAGCTCGACATGCGCTCACCGGCCGACGCTGCGATGTCGATGGCGTCCTACGACTGCAAGATGCTCGAGCTGACGAAAAAGGCGATGGCTGACGGCCGCCTGCAAGGTGAGCTGATCCCGCTGACATTGTCCATGTACAACTGCGGCCCCGGAAACACCTTGTCACAGGGCCAGGTCTGCCAGAACGAGGAAACACGCGGCTACGTCACCAACATTCAGAAGTTCGCGATCGAGGAATTCACCGACACGTCCGCACCGGCGGGGCCGATTCCAGGCGGCCCCTCGACGGGTTCGGTCGTCGTCGATGCCGCTCTGCGGTGGCTCGGCACCCCGTATGCCTGGGGCGGCGGCGACGAGAACGGACCGACGCGCGGCGTCCGTGACGGGGGAGTGGCAGACAGTTTCGGCGACTTCAACAAGGTCGGGTTCGACTGCTCAGGATTGGTGAAATACGCAGTCGCGCAAGCGACAGGCGGCCGAACGGTTCTCCCTCACCAGGACCAGATGCAGATAGGCGACTCTCGCGGAACCTCGATCACCAACCCTGCCGACCTGCGACCCGGCGACATCATCCAACCCCACAGCGGCCACATCTTCATCTGGATGGGCGGCGGCAAGGTCGTCGAAGCTCCGCAATCGGGCGATGTCGTCAAAATCTCCGACTGGACCCCGCCGTCCTCGGGATTGGCAGCGAAACGCTTTGCCTGACAGAACAACCCAGACCAGAACATCGCAACCCGATGACCACCCCGGAATGAAGTTTCACCCGAAGAAAGGTAGATCCCAGAAATGACGGTATCCGCAGCCACCGAATGGGAACAGGCCGCAGACGCAGTACGTACCGCCGCTGACGAGTTGCGCACCAGCGACTCCTCAGAGATCCGCGCGTGGGCGAAGAAGAACAAACTGCTCTCGCGCAGCATGTGGCCGAAGGTCAAGCGCGAGTTGGTCAAACAACTCGATCTCGACTACGACGTACTCCGCGACGCGGAAGCGACCAAACGCAAGAAGGAGATCGCCGAAGCCGCCGCCACCGCACCGTTGGTGGAACTGTTCGCCGCAGGTGACGAGCGGGGTAGCTTCGCTGTACTCGGACCGGTCGACGACGCGGCCTGGTACGGGACGTTCCACAAGAACGACACGGTCTTCAAGGAAGGCAACCAGCGCTCGGCAGACGACTCGGCAGCCGGTAAGGCGGTATTCCTCGCCGGCAAAGCACGGGAGGACGCGAACGTTCCCGCGGTGCGGTTGCTCCTGCACATCTCCAATCCGGAGATCGACGGGAACTCCCTCGCCGGTATGGCAGCCAAGCACGGTGTTGCACTCGACCTCGACATCACCGACAACAACCGGGCCGTGGACTGGTGCGAAGAGCCTGGTTACCAGGCGTGGCAGGCGATTCGGTTGTCGGATCTGTTCATCGAGGACGAGTCGTGAAACGCCACCTCGCCGCGCTCGCCGCTGCATCTGCCGTCGCTATTGCCCTGGCCGGGTGCTCCTCGGGCACGGAAGGCACCGCAACCGGCCCGTCCACCACGACGACGGGTGCACGGGCGCAGCAATGGTCCCCGAACGAAACCTCGGCGGCCGAGTCCACGCGGCCTGCGGCCACCGTTCCGGAACACGCGCCCGAACAGGTCGCCATCGTGGACCGCAGCGATCCGGCTGCCGTTGCCGACGCCGTGGTCACCACCTGGTTCACCTGGAACACCGCTGACGATCGCGGACCCAACGACGCGGCCGCCCGCACCGGCGACCTGCTCACCGAACGCTTCCTCGGCGACGTCACCGGAACCACCCCGACCGGAAGCCCCGGCGGTCAGTGGCTCGAATGGGCCGCGAAGGACGCGCAGGTCTGGCCGACGGTCAGCTCTGTACCGAACCAGGGCGCCGTGGACACCGCGACTGCGGTGCACCGGATGTATCAGGTCGAACAGACCGCGATTGCGTCCGATGGCTCCATCGTCGGCGTCGACACCGTCATCGTCGCCGTTCTGGTCGTCAGTCGCGGCGGTCTGTGGGCCGTCGACGACCTCAAAAAGCTATGACCAGCGAGAAGAACGTCCCCGGAACCACCCCCTCCCCGAAAGGAACTCCCGTGAGCGCTCCTGACCCCTACGACGAGCACCAGGACACGTACACCACCGAAAAGGCCGTTGACCTGCGCGGCCAGCGTCTACGCCGGCAGTCTCGGCCCGAAGCCGAGACCGCCCCGATCGAGACTCCTGAACCAGCCCCTCAGATCGAGTCAGCCACCGAATCCGGCGATACCGAGTTGGTCGACGAGTCGGCAGGATACGACGACCCGTATGCGGTCGGGCAGGACGCACTGGCAGAGAACGACGAACCCGAATTCGACTACCGGTTCGAGCGGGAGACCAGCGAAGTCGACGACAGCCCCGCAACATGGGGCTGGCGCGGACGTGTCAACGCGGCGGTCGGCATGAAGATGGCGCCGAAGCCTGACTCGGCGGAGGTGCGGTTCCGCCAATCCGTCACCCGAGTTCAGCAGCCGCTACCCGGTTGCATGGTCGTCTCGGTGATCAGCCTCAAAGGTGATGCCGGAAAGACTTCGACGACCCTGACCCTGGCCAACACCTTCGGTTCGCACCGCCACGGCGTTGTCGCGTGGGATGCCAACCAGTCCACCGGGACCCTCGGAGACCGCGCGGCGAATCCCACCGATCCCGACGTCGGCCCCTGGGATGTTCTCGAGAACGCCCGCGATCTCACCTCGGCGGGAGCCGTGTCAGGTGCGCTCGGCAGGTTCCTGCGACTTCAACCCACGCACGACGAAGTCCTCGGAGCCGACACTTCGACCTCACGCGATCATGGCATCGGCTGGGACGAGTGCGCGGCGATCATGGCTGTACTCCGCCGTCATCGGGACCTGATCTTCATCGACACCGGCAACGAACCCGTGGCCGCGAATTGGCAATGGGCCGTGCAGCACTCGAACCTGTTGGTCGTTCCCCTGCCACTGCGCCTCGACATGACCAAGATGGCGTTGCGGATGTTCAAGGGGATCATCGCCCGCGGCTTCGGCCATCTGGTGTCCTCCGCGATCGTGCTGACTGTCGTGACACCCGGCTCCGATCCCACCCTCGAACCTGAACTCGTCGAGGGACTGGCTCGACTGGGCCTTCCGGAAGAGAACGTCATCCGGGTTCCCTACGAGCCGTCGTTCGCGACTGGAGAGCGCATCGTCTACGACCGGCTCCTTCCGTCCACGATCGAGGCTTACACCAATGTCGCCGCCGAAATCGCGGATGCTCTCGCTGCCAGCGTGTACGGCCGCGCTGCCGAGTACGCCGACCCGTACACCCCCGAGCAGATCCAACGTCCTCCGGAAGTTATTCGACGTACAGCCCGACCCGAACCGGTCGCGCAGTACGAAGACCGATACGCGGAGTACGAGCCGGAACCCCGGCCGAACCCCCGCCCCCTCCGTCCTCGCCCGGTAACTCCACCCCACCCGCGAAATCGCGGGCGCCTGGATTGAAAAACACTGCACCACAGCCGAACACCACATCGAAAGGGAACACGATGAACGAACAGAACATACCGGTGAGCCCGTCCACCCGCGGCGGCCGGCTGCGTCGAGCGGCAGCCATCACCTCCGGCACCATCGCCCTGGCAATCATGACCGCCGCGCCTGCCGCAGCTCAGGACGCGCCGAAGTCGAAGAACCCATTCGAAGGGGTCACCCCTACCCTCGAGTTCCTCGGACCTGCGTTCCAGAACGTCTGGGTCCGCGTGCTCGGCACCATCTGGGCACTCGCAATGGGCGGTGTCGGCGTGAAACTGATCTTCGCGCTGTACAAGATGCGAGCAGCGAAGAACGGCGGCTACGCCTCGGAGATGACCGACAACGCAGCTGAGGTCAAGACCGCAGCCACCGCATTCGGCGGCCTGACACTTCTGACCGTCATCATCGGCGCCATCATGTTCGTCACTCAAGGCTGAGACGAATTCCGTTCCAGATCAGAATTTTTCACGAGAAAGAAGAGAACTCATGGTCAAAGATTTTTCTCAGGTAGGTACGGGCAACCGTCCGGTCGCGGCGACTGGATCCACAGGTGGCGGATCCGGGTTCTTCTCTGACCGCAAGCGCGTTATCGCCACTGGTGTCGTCGCAGTGGTATTCCTCGCGTTGGTGATCGCGCTCCTCACCTCCGGTGGTAGTGATGACGACAAGGGGAGCGGAGCCGATGCAATTCGTGCAGCCCACGGTCCGACGACGACCATCGACGGTGTCCCGGCCGGATACACCCGCGATCAGGCGGGAGCGCAGACCGCGGCGGTGAACTTCATTCAGGCGAATGGTCAGACGTACCAGGGCCGGATCGACGCTGCGAAGCTGCGGGAAGTCGCTGTCTCGTCGAACGCCACGGACGCCTTGAATGCCGTTGTCGACATCTCCAGTGGCCGAACTGATCTGGGGAAGACCGTCAACAACGTGCCGCTGATCGTCACCGTCACGGACTTCACCCAGGACTCGGCCACGGTGTCGGTGTGGGGCATGGGCGTCGGTCAAAGTCCGGTCAGTGAGGGCAGCGACAAGGTCGGCATCCTCACCGTCTACTCGACGAGCACCGTCACGGTGAAGTGGGAGAACGGCGACTGGAAAGCCCAGGACTGGAAGTTCGTCAGCGGCCCGTCCGCAGATGATGCTCAGTTCCCGGCGGCTGACTCGGCGCTTTCGAAGCCCGGTGCGAACGGCTTCTACACGTTCTACGTCAACTAGAAGGGGGCCTGACTGATGTGGCGCAAAATCATTCTGACCGCGGTCGTGGCATTGTTCGCGATGCTCGGACTGGCGTTGCCGGCGGCAGCGGAACCAGTTGCTGTCCCCAACACCGACCCGGCTCCTGGCGTGCAGAATGCCACTCAGTCGGGCAAGGAACTCCCCAAAGGATTTCCCGATGATCTGAAGAAGTTCGTCGCCGGCACAGAGGAATTCAAATCCGCCTCGTGGTTCACCGGCGTCTGCAAGGACACAGGCGGCGATATGGGCCAGTACTCGACGCAGGTCATGCACAACGAGAACCGGTTGATGTACTGGACGGCAAAAGAATCCGAGCGGATAGCCATGTGGGCACCGCAGGTGATGATGTCGAAGAATCCGGCTCTGATCGACGCTCTGGTCGCCGCCGGCGGTGCCGGTACTCAGATGTCCGGAGTCGACATGGGTGTGGAGGCGAACCAGAAGGCCGCCTTGAGCATCACGGACGAGTCGATCCTCAAGGGTGTCTATCCGAACACGTATCCCCTCGATGAGGCTGCGGACATGTACCCACCGTCTCCGACGTGTGCGCAGGATCTGGCCCGGTGGACGACGAAGACGACGAGCACCTGGGGTTTCGAGTGGAGCCCGACGCCGGACGCGGCCTCGCTCGCGGCGATGAAGAAGCAGCCGAACGCCGACATGGTCCCCGACGCTGCCTGGACTGCTCCGTGCGCCGGCAACGGTGTTCCCGGCGTCCTGTGCATGCATGCGATGTTCGTCAACTGCGAGCGCGCAACACCTGGGGAAGACATGTTCGCGTGTGCGGAATGGAACACCAGGGTCGGGAAAATGTTCGGCGGCACCATGAACTGGATCGATCAGAACACCAGCTTCAGTGACCGCCTCGGAGAGACCCTCGGAGGGATGATGAGGGCGACACCTGCCTATATGGGCGGCAAGATCTTCGTCGACAGTTTCACCTTCGCGTGGGATACCGTTGCCGGCCCGCTCGGTGATCTGGTCGCGTTCGTCAAAGACCCGTCGGACGTGATCGATTCCTGGGCGAACAAGTTCAAGAGTTCGGCGATGTCGATGACCGATTCGGTCCTGCCCGGTTTGGCAGGAATCGGCGAATTCGATCCGTTGGAGCCGCAGTTCTTGACGGTGTACGCGATGTCGACGGGGTTGGGGCTCCTGGTGTTGGCTATCGCCACGATCTTCGCGCTCTACAAGTCAGCCGACGGAAGCCGCCCGGGCGAAGAACTCGCCAAGGACTTCTTCGGATACTTGCCCGCCGGGATCATGCTGATGCTCTTCGCTCCCTCTATCGCCCAATTCGTTATCAGTCTCGCCCACGAGATCTCGGTCGCGTTGGTAGGCGCGATCGGCACCACCACCGACGAGGTGATCAACAACGTATCGACCTCCCTGGGCGCTCTCAACGACGAAACCCTGGTCGGTGGAGCCGTGGCCGGCATCATCGGATTCGGGTTGATGGTTATCGGTGTGCTCTCGGTCTTCTTCGGCTTCTTGATGCATGCGGCCGCGCTTCCCGTTCTCGCAGTGGTCAGCGGTATCGCATTCGGCATGTGGGTGCACCCCACCTGGCGAAAGAAGGCGCTTCGGCCGGTGATGATGTTTCTCGGTGTCGTGCTGTCCAAGCCCATGTTGTTCGTTCTGCTGGCCGCGGTGTTCGTTGTCATCAACGTCTCGGCGAAAGGATCGGTCGCCGACGACGGCAAATTGGAATCACTGGGCCAACTCGCCCTGATCGCCGTGTGCTTCGTGATGATCGGTCTGGCACCGTTCGCGTTGCTCAAGTGGTCACCGATCCTGCCGACCGCTGCGGATTCCGCCGACTTCGGTAGCTCGGGCTCAGCCTCGGGCGAGATGATCGGCTCGTCGGCGAGCATGTACCAGCAGCAAGCCGGAGGCGGCTCGGGCGGCGGCGGCGACGGGGGAGCTGCGTCCCGCAATGCCGATGTCGCCACCTCTCCCGGACGCGGCACCGGACCGTCCGATCACCTCGGCGGTCACAATTCCTCCCCGGACGCATCGTCGGCATCGTCCGATCA
This sequence comes from Rhodococcus qingshengii JCM 15477, assembly GCF_023221595.1. Taxonomy (NCBI): domain Bacteria; kingdom Bacillati; phylum Actinomycetota; class Actinomycetes; order Mycobacteriales; family Nocardiaceae; genus Rhodococcus; species Rhodococcus qingshengii. The sequence goes on along the minus strand of NZ_CP096566.1, from coordinate 28,224 downwards.
CGCGTCCAGTCGATCGGGCCACGGAGGGCAAACCTCGTCCGGTTCCGTCGGGATCGGTGGCAAAGACTCCGGCAAGGGCGGAGCCAAAGCGGGAAGCGCCGAATCGAAATTGATGAGCGCGGCGAAGACAACCGCCGGCGCAGCGGCAGGTGCAGCGACAGTGGCGGCGCCCTTCGCGGTGGCTGCTGCCGGTGCAGCGATGAACAAGGCCGGGGCCTCGGCCCAGAACGCTCCCGAACACGCGGACGGAGAACACTGATGAGTGAACAACGCACGTCGATCCTGGGGCGTCAGATCGCCCGCAAAGGAAACCTGCCTTTCGCCGAACCGGTCTTGATCGCGTGGAGCGCGACACTCATCCTGGCGCTGGTCCTGATCTTCGTTATCGGGCAGAACATCTGGGTTCTCGGGTTCGACTTGGCGCTGATCTTGGCCGTCATCGGTGCGACGTTCGAATTCGGGCAGCGTGAGTCCTATGCGGCAAGCAAAGCCAAGCAGATTCGAAACCGTCAGCGTCGTAAGCGCGGTGAGCACGTGTACGTCAGCGCCAGGGACGAAAACTTCGGCGATCCCGACCACGATCCGGGGTGGGAGTTCCCTGTCCCGCTCTACCAGACGAAGCCGGTGGATCTGGCCGGTACCGGGCTCGACGACATGTTCATCCTCGAGCACACCACACCGGGCGACAACAACTACTACTCCGTGATCGTGGCGATGCAAGGTTTGGCCGAAGGTCTACGCGGTGATGCGGAGTGGGCGGTGACCTCAGCTGCGTTCGGTCGTATCCTTGCCGGTTTCGCGAAGCGGTCCTCGTTCGTTCGGGGTGTGGCGCTGCTGCACCGCAGTGTCCCGGCCGATATGGCGCCGCACGAGAACTGGATGATGCGCATGATCTCGGCCGCCGGTGAATCCGTGCGGCGCATAGACGAAGCGATCCGTTCCTACGGTCAGCTCCTCGACCGCAACGCCCCGTATGTCGAGGAACACCGCTCGTACTGCGTACTGATCATTCCGAAGTCGCCGACGTTCCTCGCCGAAGCTGCGCGCATCGCGCGCCGCAAGGATGCCGCCCTGGTCGGCGGTATCGCTCAGGTCATTCGCGACGAAACGGAGAAGGCGCAGCATTCCCTCGAACGCGCCGGTATGGGCCGGGTGGAGGTCTACGGCGAACAGCGAGCCTGCGCGGTGATCCGCGCATTCCAAGACCCCACCTTCCCCCTCGACGCGCACAAGGGTGTGCGGTGGAACAACTGCTGGCCCTCCTACATCGGCCGCGACGAGTCGGTCGAGGTTGCGGGAGCGTGGCACACACGGGCCGGGGTGATTCCCCCGCGTGCGATCGAACCGCGTGAACTCGGCCCGTTGTGGCTTGGTCCGTTCCTGACCGGAGTCGAGCCCGACGTCGGAGACGACGAGATCGCCGCCGCCCCGACCATCCGCACGGTGATGGTGCGCATGGATTTCGTGGAAGCCTCCCAATCCCGCGAAGCCGCGAAGAAGGACGTCACCCGCGACGAGGCCAAGCGCATCGAGGAGAGCCGCAAGGGAAAGACCACCGACGGCGCCTCCGACGTGGCGATCACCGAATCAGCTCGCCGCCGACAGGATCTTCTGCCTGGTAGCGGCCACCACGGCCTGATCTATTCGATGGCCGTCTCGGTCACCGGCCGAAACGAAGACGACGCACTACGCGCCGGGACACGCGTGGAGCAGGCCGCCGACAACTGCGGCATCGGAGAAATCGTGTGGCAGGACAACCGCCACGACGTGGCCGCGTTCTTGACGTTGCCGCTCGGCCGCGGACTGGCGGCCACCAAATGGACTCGAATCAAGACAAGGGGCTGAACCGGCGATGACGAAGACAGAACAGACCACGGCGCACCGTCGCGGCCACAAGAAGTCCAACCGATGGACCCTCGCACCCAGCCTCGGGAAGAAGAACGTCCAGGTCGAGAGCGCGGAGGAATCCGCAGTCGCCCAGGCGGTCCACTCCTCCGACCGGATCACCACCCGCCGGCCTGCCCCCAAACGCAACCGCTGGTTGGACCGGTGGGGCTGGTACGAGGTGCGAGCGGAAGGTGCGTGGACCACCACCCGGCAAGGTGAAGCGCTGAACCTGGCCACGATGCGCCGCTCGGTGCGTCACGAAGGACTCATGACCGGGCTGAACAAGATCAACCAGTCGATGGTGATCACCGATCCGTTCGCGCTCTACGGCTCGGAAATCGAGAACATCAACGTCGCTATCGTCGGTGACATCGGCAAAGCGAAGTCTTCGCTGATCAAAACCGCGTTCTGCATCCGTCAACTCGCCCTGGCGAACAACCGGCAGTGCGTCGTCATCGACAAAAAGCGTCAGGGCAACAAGGGCGGCGAGTATTCCGGTATCGCGCAGGCGATGGGCGCCCGGTCGATCCGATTCCTCGCCGGCGGTGACGGTGTCCGGATCAATCTGCTCGACCCGGCTATCGCGAGCGGAACCCAACGTACGGACGGCGTTTCCCCGGCCGGCCAGGAAGCACTGGTCGGTGCCGTCATCGAAGACACGATGGGTCGTTCCCTCGTCGAGACGGAAAAAGCAGCTGTGCGCCAAGCACTCAAATCCGTCAACGAACGAGCCGATGCGGAGAACCGCGAACCGACCTTGCGCGAACTCGCCGCTGAACTGCTCGAAGCGAGCCCCGGCAGCGGCAACATCTTCGGCTCACTGCACGCCGAGGACTCGCGCCGCTGGGGCCTCAATCCTGGTCTCGCACTGCAAGAACTGTGCGAAGGAGACCTCAAGGGCCTCGTCGACGGCGCTACCTCCCCGGAGGTCCGCGAGGCACTCGATCATTCGTTCGTGCACTTCGACGTCTCGGCCCTCCCGAACAAGGGACCGGCGTTGCGAGTGATCATGACCGTGATCAACACCTGGCTCGCGAACGTTCTCGCAACCCGCTCCGCCAAGCACATGCAAACGCTGCTGCTGATCGAGGAAGGCTGGCACGTCGCCGACGGCTCGACCGGAAAGGTGTTCCGGGAGAACATGAAACTCTCTCGCGGCCTCGGACTTTCGACCGTTTCGGCGTTCCACCACATCTCGGACCTCCCCGTCGACTCTCCCGCGCGGGCGCTGATGAAAGAAGCCGGAATCGTCTTCTTGTACGGGCAGGACCGTGTCGAGGATGCGGAGGAAACAGCTCGCATGTACCACCTGCCGGCCGGGTCGACGGAAATCATCATGTCCCTGGCGAAAGGACATTGCCTGGTCAAGTACGGCAGCGCCGATCCGATTCTCATGCAGCACGTCCGTTCCGATCTGGAAATCGAACTCACCAACACCGACGAAGTGATCAAGGGAGAGGCAGCATGATCCCGACAGACGCTCCGGATCGCCTGGCGACGCTTCCTATGCCGCCGCTCGTCGCCTTCACCATTCTGGTCGTCGGGTCGGTAGCGGCCTGCGCGCTCATGATGTGGGTTCTGATAATGCGGCGCAGGTCCAGCGGCCGTAGGACGACCCTGTCACCGCGTGGCCGGCCATCCGGCATGGCATCCACCCGCACCACACTCTCGCGGCCCGAGCTTGTGATGCCCGACCCGATCGAAGGAGACAAGTCGTGAGTACAACTCAGCGTCCTACGCAACCGATGGTGCCGCCTGGCGTGCTTCCCCTTGTGAGTCTCGTTGCTTCGGCCGTCGTCAGCGTCGTTGCCGGCGGATACATCTCGGGTGTCGTGTCCGGTCATGGCGGCGCTCTCCCCACCGGTGTGTACGGAGTTCTCGACGTGTTCGAAGGGCTGTTCCGGAATCCGGGCGACCCCGCACTCGCGTGGCCGGAAGGTTCTCGGCCGGGCGGACCGGTACTGACGTGGGTTTCCATCGCGATCGTTGCAGCGTTGTGCCTGTGGATGGGGCTGTTCGTTTCCGGGCAGCAGATGAAACGCGCCGCCGCTCGGCGGGTGCGAGAGTCCGGATTCGCTGACCGCACCGAACTCGCCCGAACCGGTATCAGCGAAAAGGCGGCCGTCCGGAAGGCGAAAGCGACCCGCCTCTCACTCAAAGACGTCCCGGTGCGCCGCATCGATGCCGCTGTCGAGACCACCCGAGTCGCGGAGCTGTACGACCACAAAGGGGAGGGCGTATTCCTCCAGTACCGCGACGGGCTTACCTGCACCGGACCGACTGGTGCGGGTAAGACGTGGCGTGTCTGCTGGAAAGGTGTCACCGACGCCGTCGGCCCGGTCGTCGCTACCTCGACCCGCGGCGATCTGTTGCGCTCCACGTGGGCGCAGCGCCGGGAAGTCGGGCACGTCGAGGTCTTCGACCCGGAGGGGCTGACCGCGATCCCCAATCCGATGCGGTGGTCGATCCTCGACGGGTGCGAGGATCCGGAAGTCGCCAAGCGGCGTGCAGAAGCACTGGTCCAGGCCATGCCGATGGACGACACCAGCAATTCCGGCTATTGGAACGGCAAGGCCGCGATGCTCATGCGCGGCTACCTCTACTCCGCGGCCGTCAAGAACAAGAACATGATCGACCTGCGGATCTGGGCGTCCTCGCGCAACGTCCAACTGGTCCGCGATGTTCTCGAGCAGGACCTTCCGGACTGGCACGCCGAACTCGAGCAAGCCTTGGACTCACAGTCCGATTCCTCCGATGACGTGGTCAGCGCGTGCGCGCGGTTGCTCGAACCGTTGGCGTCCCCGAAGTTGATGAGCGCGATCAACGTCCCCCGTAGCGAGTCCGCGGATCTGCATGCGCTGATGACCGAGGGCAAGAACACTGTGTATCTGGTCTCGGAAGGACACAGCGCTTCGGCGGCCGCGTTCACCACTGTGCTCTCGGCCGAGCTCTATCACATCGCGAAGACACACGGGCTGGGCAACGAGGACGACAAGATTGATCCGCCGTTGCGGATGGTCCTCGACGAAATGAACAATGTCGCGGCGATTCCGCATATGCCGGATCTGATTACGGACTCGGGCGGCCGCGGAATCCAGATCTGGGCGTTCGTGCACAGCGCCTTGCAGAACGAGAAGCGTTGGGGCCGCATCGACGGGCAACGGTTGTCGAGCGATTCCCCGGCACGGATCTACTTGCCAGGCCTAGGTGACGAAGGCGAATTGTCGGCGCTCTCACGGTTGATGGGTAGCCGCGACGAATACATCAGCCTGGACCCGCGTTCGGCACCGCGCAGCGTTCCGATGATGGCACTCAACGAAATTCGTGAAATGCCGGAAGATCAAGCGTTGATGATCTACCGCAACGCCAGGCCGATGAAGGTGCGGCTGCCGTCGGTGTGGGATGTTCCGGATCTCTCGAAGCGGGTGCGGGCGAATCAGTCGGCGTTCGACGCGTTCTGCGCGAAGGCCGAACTATGAGCTCCGAATCTGCGGCCTCGCCGTGGGAGTGCGCGGACCACTGGGCGCCCGGGGATTCTGCGTTGTGGATTGGCGTCGGCGCCAGCGGGGTGTACGAGCGGCCGATCATCGTCGTCTCCCCGGCCGGCGCCCTCGTTCGGGATCCGGAAGTAACGTACAACGACGGTATCTTCACTCTGTCCGACGGATTACGGGATGTGCGGCACCGTGATTCGTGCGAACCGTGCGCAGCTTCGGTGCGCATGCTCCATCAAGGAGGTGTGTGATGAGTATTCCGGTATACCAACCTGGCCCCGCTGATTGGCGCCACCTGGATCGCGAGGCTGCTGCGGAGCTGTGGCTCGAGCTCGGGCAGTGGGTCGAGTGGCTGCGCCGGCGGTACAACGTCGGTGGGCAGCAGATCCGATCGTGTTGGTACAAACATGATCCGATGGTCGAAGAGCTGACGGCGGCGATGTGGGCGCACCGTGAGGTGTACCAGCAGCTGAAGAAGAACCCGTATCACGGCGGTATGGCAGCCTGGCACAACCATGTGCTGTGGCCAATGATCTCTCGGCTGCCCAAGATGGGCTTCAACGAGGAATGCCGTGGCGGAGAGTGCGGCTACCAGCCGAACGACCCCAAGATCGGAACGGATTTCGCGGAATTCGTCGCCGCCGACACCGACCCTCGACCCGAAGCCGCGGACGCACCGCTGATCGATCAGGTCCTCGGGTTGGTCGATAGCGCAGCCGGGAAGGTGACTGCGCTGACGATGGATCAGGTTCTCGAGATGATCGACGGCGGCCGCGCGACCGCCGAAGATCCTTCTGACGATTTCACGGCCGTCGAGATCGACGGCGACCGGTGGGAATTCGACGACGACACCGAAACATATCGACCCGTCGAATAGCCCTCACAAGCCGAAGCCTCAACAGCCCCAGGCCCTTCGGGCGGTCTCGCCCACCGTTCGAGATACGGGACCGGGGTAGTTGATGCTTCTCGTGTCCGCCACGGCTGCGGCGATCGTGGGTTGTCCCGCCTGGGACCTGCGCGCCGTGCTGTGGCGGACACACCCCTTTTTTCATAGGATGCTTTGCAACACAACTCGATTCGGATTGGTGGACTGCCATGCAGGAGCACGACCCCCTCGGACGGATGGATTTCCCTTTGATCCGGTCACTCGCACGGATGAGTGGAATGTTCATCCGGTCCGGATTGATTTTTCTCGCCCTGTTCGTCGCAGCATCGCTGATTTCTCAGGAGACACCAGGCCAGTGGGCGGTCGGCGCGTTCGTCGTGCTCTGGCTGGGTTTCGGCCTCACGCTCCGGTGGCTCTCGGTATCGCGATTTACCGACCTGTGACAGTTCCCGCCGCTTGCCATGACTGTGGCCCTCGACCTTTCCGGTCGAGGGCCACAGTCGTACAGCGAGTTCGTCAGGGCAGCCCGAGTGCGATCGCGAGTGCTTTGTTCAGTTTGACCACTGTTGCGGGGGAGAGCGCTCCCGCCGGCCTGCTCGCGGCGAGCTCGTCGTCGAAGAGCTGGATGAGGTCGTCCGCCAGGATCGAACCGACAAGTGGATCTGCGGCTCCGAGAGGGACGGCCGTCGGAACGCCGGGCTTCGGTGTGGTGGTCACGCGTGCGGCGAGGACCGTGTTCAGGTTGCGGTTACGGACGTTGTTGGAGACCACCACCCACGGCTTCTCGCCGTGTCCCATGTCGAACCAGTAGATCTGCCCGCGGAGCGCGGCCGTCATTCGCCGTAGGCCCGGTCGACGCGCTCGGCGTAGCTTCGCCGCCGCGCTCGTTGTTCCGTTAGGCCTTCTTCTTGATCCTTGGCGAGTTCGGCATAGCCGGCTTCGAGAGCCTTCTCGCGGAGTGCTTCTGCACCCACACGGAGAAGGGCGCGCGCGATCCCGGACTCGGAGTTGTCGCGGATGGTGATGTGCTGCTGCTGCGCCCATTCCCGCAGGATTCCTGCTTCGAGGCGGTCAGGGTCGGCGAACACGGCGATTTCCGCTTGATCGTCGCTGTCGAGTGTTACAGGTAGCCGTTTCACATCCATGTTTCACAGTGTGACTCACTTTGTGTGTCACGGCAATGAGTTTTCCGACACGCCGTCGATCCTGTCGGCGGGGTTGGCGATACTCGTCGAATGAAACTGTTTGCCCGGAAGCGGGATGAATCAGAATTCGTGGAGTACGGCTTCGGTCTCGTGAATGAAGTCGGCATCGATCGCGTCAACACTGAGGACTCGACGCTGGTCGATCTTTACTACTGGAGCGAGGGAGTCCGCGAACCGCTCCGGGAAGTCCGCTACTTCAAGGTCACGGACTGAGTTCGGCGTTTCGCACTCACGTGCACGCCTCGTCGAGCGCGACAGGCACTGTGCGATCGGTAGGGTCTAGCTCGTCGAGCAGGCTGAGGGGAGCAGCGACGATGGGTCGAATATGGCTGGATGTTCCGTACGTAGAGAAGGATCTGGCGAAGGCCGGGGGCGCGAAGTGGGATCCGTCAGCCAAGCGATGGTATGCGCCCCGAGTTGAGATGGCAGGTCTGTCGCGATGGGTCGCGATCCCTGACATTCCGGAGGTCCTGCCGGGTGAAGACCGGTCTCTCGGTCATGGTCTGTTCGTCGACCTCGTCCCTGATACGTGTTGGTTCACCAATGTCCGGTACTGCGTCGAACCGAAGGATTGGGAAAGACTGCGCCGAATGGTCACGCGGCGCGCCGGGATGCAGTGCGAGATCTGCGGTTTCCCGGAAGACAGAGCGTCGCAGCGGTGGCTCGAAGTGCACGAGAGATGGCAGTACGACTGGCCGACCAAAGTGCAACGTCTGGGCCGGCTCATCTGTCTCTGTACGCCCTGTCACCAGGTGACGCATTTCGGATTCGCGCAGATCAAAGGCAATGAAGAGCAAGCTTTGCAGCATCTGATTGCGGTCACCGGAATGACCCGTCCGCAGGCGCGGCGCCATGTTGCTGCCGCATTCGATGAGTGGCGAGCCCGCTCCGTTGGGGAATGGACTCTCGATCTGAGCATCCTCACCGACGTCGGGGTTCAGGTGCGTCGACCTCCTGGCGCGGCTGATCGCCGGATCATCGCAAGCGGCCGGCCCACCTCGACACAAGTCCAGCAACCACAACCGGTGGTTCCCCCGCTCAGTCCTGCCCCTGCGATCGCTGCACCTAGATGGCGCGATCGGATCGCGGGATGGTGGCGATCACGCTGAGATCGCCCGCCCCCTCTGTCGTCTGACGAAACGCCAGCCCGTCGGCTGTCACAGGCGCGGTCCGCGGCGTTTTTGTTCGTGTTCCACATGTTGGGCGATGGTGTGCTGGTGCTCGAGCGTCGCCTGCTGGCGCTCGGCGCGGCGCTGTTCTTCGCGATGTTCTTGCATGCGGTCGTGCAGGGTGTCGATGTCGCGGTGAACGGTGTTGAAGGGTGCGATGTCGGCTTTGTTTTCGGGTCGGTCGCCGGCCACTGAGGTGGTGTCGGTGATGTTGTGGCGGTCGCGGTATGCCTGGATCTCGGCGGCGGTGCGATCCCACTGCGCTGCCAGCTCCGGGTCTTCGGGACGCGCTTCGAGGTGCTCGGTGAAGCGCAGTTCGGGGTGGTTGCCGCGAGCATCGTCGGTACCGATGCGACGGGTGTTCGCGGTGTGTTCGGCAGCGATGTCGGTGTAGGTGGTCTCCAGCTGCTCGGCGAGGGTGGGGTCGACGAGGTGGGCGTCGAGGTCGGGGGAGGGCACCCAGTGCGGTGCTGCGGGGTCGGCGGGCTCTGATGCGGCCGGCGCGATGGTGTCGAGTGCGTCGGTGATGCCGGTGACGTGTGCGGTGGAGTGCGCGGCGGTCTCGATCGTGCGGCACAGTTCGTCGACGTCGAAACCGGCGTGGGTGACGAGTTCGCGGATACGTCCTACTGCTGCGTTCCACCTCGGGTCTTCGGTGCGTTCGGCGGCGGCGACCGCGAGAGGGAAGTGCTCGCGCAGGATCTCGTCGTGGTCGGCTGCCCAGCGGGTGTTCGTCTTCTCGGTTGCTGCGGTGATGGCTGGTGCCATGTCTTTGATCAGGTTCGCTGCGGTGACGTCTTCGCCGCGCGCTTCGAGTTGCTGTGCGTGCCAGGACAGAACTGCCTCGGGTGCGATCCCGGTGAGCGCTGCTTTGCGCAGGTGGCGGCCCAGTCGCTGCACACCGGCTTCGGCGAGGATCCGTTCGGCGATCTCGGGTTCGAACGCTTCCCGCACGGGTCGGTGGATGCGGGTGGTGTCGAGTTGCGCCCGCGTCTCGTCGTACCGGCGGATGGTCGCGCCGATGCCGTCGGTGCGCTCATGTTCCGGTCGGGCGGTGGCGTAGCGATCGGCGACGATGCGGGCGTAGTCGTCGAGTTCTTTGTCGGTGCTGGTGGTGCGCGGTGGCAGCGGGGGGAGCGCTGTGTCGGAACGCTCGGCCGCCGCTTCTGCTGCGGCCTGAGTGGCTTCGACGATGCGGGAGTTCAGGACACGGGCGACATCGCGGGCGGTGTGGAGTTCACCTGTTGCGAGTGCGTCGTTGAGGATGCGCCGGGCGCTGTCACCGCGGTCGTGCGCCTGTCCGAGTGTGGTGCGCAGTTCGGCGAGGCTGCCGGGGTTTTCGGCGGCGATCGTCGCGAGCAGTGCTGCGGGCAGCGCCCGGTCGAGGACGTCGTCGAGCCAGCGATCGCGCAACCTGCTGTGTGCGGCGTGGTACGCCTCGCGGAGTCGTTCGGGACTGCGAGCATGCTCGAGCGCCTCACGGATCTCGGTGATGGCGGCTTTGTGGCCGTTGTCGTTGGCGAGGATCTTTTCGAGTACTTCACGTGAGGCCGGGTTGTTGATGGACCCCAGGTGCATGCCCTCGGTGTCTTGGGTGACGCCGGGTTCGACGGGAACGTACAGGTGGTTCTCGGTGCGGCCGCGGGTGGTCGCGACGTAGAGGCCGGGCCGGTTGGTGGTGTGCCCGACGGCGGTGTGGGAGGTGTCGACGGTGATGCCTTGGCTGCGGTGCACGGTGGCGGCGTAGCCGAGTTCGGTGTTCCGCTTCACGTACCGGGCAGGCAGGGTGATCGTGCCCTCGTGGGTTTTGCTGCGCAGGTTCAGTGAACCGTTCTCGTTGACGGCGGTGACGGTCCACAAGTCGCCGTTGCGGACGAACATGTTGCGCCGTTTGCCGCCCTTGGTGCGCAGACGGCGCTTGTTCTTGCGGGTCAGAACGATGTCACCGACTCCGGCGTCGAGTTCGTCGGACAGGGTCACTGTGTTGCCGGATTTGGCGGTGCCGGCGACGCGGTAGTGCGCTTGGATCGCGAGGTTCACTTCGCGGACGTCGTCTCGGGTGGAGAGCATGACGATCGAGGTTTTCCCGGCCCCGATGTCGGCGAGGTAGGCGGTGGCGGCGGCGTCTTTCATCTCGGCGGCGGTGCCCTCGTGGACCCATCCGCGGGCGTAGAACAGCTCCAAGCTGCTCTCTTCACCGTGCCGCAGGGCGAGGGAGTTCTCGGCTTGTTCGGTGTCTTTGCCGAAGCGCACGACGACCGTGAGTTCGGGCGCGTTGGTCTCTTCGGCGAGCAGTCGCAGCGCTCCACCGGTTTCGACGGCGTCGAGTTGGTTCGGGTCACCGAGTAGACGGACCACGGCGCCCTTGGCGGCGGCGATTTCGGTGATGGCGGCGAGGTCTTTGGTCGATGCCAGGGATGCTTCGTCGACGAGCAGCATCGCCCCGGCGGGGATCTCGATGTGCTCGGGGAGGCTGCGTGGTTCGTGGCCTTCGAGGCCGCGCCACGGGTACGTCAGGGTCGCGAGGGTGTGGGCAGTGACGTCGATTTCTTCGCCCAAGGTTTCGGCCGCGACGGCGGATGGTGCGAGCGCAATGACCTCGTGTCCGGTTGCGCGCCAAGTGTCGGTGACCGCTTTCATCGACGTCGTCTTGCCGGTGCCGGCCGGGCCGACACCGACGGCGAGCAGTGTTCCGGAGCCGACGAAATGCTCGGCTAGTTCGCGCTGTCCGGCGTTGAGTGGATGATCGCTGGTGCGGGCGATCTTCTCGACGACCTTGTCGAGTCCGGCTTGTGCCGCGATGTAGGCGGTCGGTGTTCGAGTGGCGTCGAGCATGAACTGTTCGGCGGTGATGATGCTCGCGGAGGTATGTAATGCGGTGCCGTGGTTGGTGAGGATGAACTCACCGTCACGGCGTCTGAGAGCCTCCGGCGCGGGGGGTAGCTCCGCCGCCGGGAGGTGCACGGACGCGCCCAGTACGTGTTCGGTGACGGTCTTCACTGCGGCTGCGCGGGCTGCTTCGTCAGGGAAGGAGACGGCCGCAAAGTTGGCGTCGACGGCGCTGTGTACGTGGGTGATGGCCCACGTTGCGCGTCCGTTCTCGAGGTGTTCGACGACGCGTTTCGCTTCCTCGGCCGGTGTTCCGGCCTTGCGCATAGCCTGGTGTTCACGCACTCCGGCGGCGTGTTCGCGCTGCACACCGCGCCATTGCTCGGCGAGGGTTCCTACTGCTGTGTCGTCGCCGAGGATCTGCGCGGATCGGGTGATCCAGTTGTTCTGCATTTCGCGCAGGGTTTGCGGTTCCTGCTTCCCGGCGCGGGTGTCGAGGTTGGCTTGTTGGTAGAGCGCGTACATCGCTTTCGCGCTGGGCATCCGGTCGTGTTTTTGGCGGTATTCGGCGACGAGCTGATCACGTCGGGTCTCGATCTGGGTGCGCCGTGAGGAGAACATTTCACATAGCTGCTGCGGCACTTCGGCGATCTCGACGACGTTCTGCCGGCCACGTCCGGTGCTGCGTTCGGTCAGTCCGAAACCGAGCTCGGTGTGCATTTTCGACATGATCGCCGCGTTGTAGCGCTGGGAGGCGGCGACGGCGTAGCGGTGCAGGGTGGCGCCGTCGAGAGCTCGCCACTTGCCGTCCTTTTCGGTGCACACCTTGATGGACACGACGGCGTGGGTATGCAGGTTCGGGTCCCCCGCGCGGGAGTCGTAGTGGTCGTAGAGGGTGGCGACCATGCCGGTGGTGTCCTGGTGCTCTTGGCTCGTCGCACCGGTGCGGGTGAAGCACGCTTCCTTCTCGATCCAGCCGAGTGTGCCCTTGACGGTCTCGTGGTGGATTCGTTCGATCTGGCGGCGTAGATCGTCGTCGGCGAGAGCCCACATCGTCGACACGCTCTTGGGTGGTGTGAACACCAGATCTTGTCCTGCGACGGGTTGCCGGACGCGGTTCTTCTGCGCCGAAATCCAGGACCACAGCTCTTGTGGGTTCTGTGCGGAACGCTTGTGCGTCTCCTCGAACAGTGCGGTTCCGACCTTCTCCATCAACGCACCGGACTCCGCTTTCGATGGCCGGCGGGCATTGTCGACCGCGAACTGCTCCAGGGCTGCGCGGTGGGCTTTCAGCAGGGGGATGTCATTGGCGAAGTCCGGGAACTTGCGGCCGAGTCGAGCCTCTTTGACGGCCTTCTTCGGGTCCATCCCACTCTTGATTGACGCCTCAACCATAGGGTCGGCGTTGGGGTGCATGCCCTCCCCGAAGAGTGCCTTCATCTGCGGTTCCGACACCGTGGCGCCGTCACTGATCCGATGCTCGTCCGCGATCTCGGTGTCGGCATCCATTCGTGCGAGATCTTCGAGTCCGCCACCGAACCACGTACCGGGCGGGGTGCCGTGTGCGGAGTAGTAGTCGGTCAACTCCTGCCCGTGCTCGCGTTCGCGGTCAGCGGTGGCAACCTGACTTGTCAGGTACTCGTAGCCATCGCCCGCGTGCAGCACGTGGAGGGTCATCACATGGCCACCTTAGCCGCTTCCGGCGGCACAGAAAGAGCACCACACCCCCAAAGTCTGAAATTCAGCAAGAGGTGTGTCTGAATTTAGGGGTTTGACTGAGTGAAACGAAGTGCATTTGGTGAGGGAGGAACTGCTTGTGCTGAGGGAAGCGAAGTGTTGGAAAATGTGGGTGACATGGGTGGATAGATGGTTTGACATGGTGATGTGTGAAAGGGTTCAGTGAAGTTGCATTGGTCGGCCCGGTTTTTTGAGCCGGGAACCGTTAGGTGGGCGGGGAACAATTGATGGCCGATCGCCGCTGCCGGCGGTAAGGTTTGCGGCATGGCGTCCTCAAACACATCCACGATCAGCGCAAGGGAACGGGCACGCGCAGCGAATGCCGCCCGTCTCGCGGAAGAGCAAGAGCGATTGAAGAAGGTCGAGGACGATCTCGTCCGATTCTTCAAGGCGCAGGAGTCGCGGGAGAAGATTGCAGACGATGCGCGAATGCGTATCGCACGCATCCGCGAAGAAACCGACACCAAGATCGCCGACGCGGATCGTGCTGGTGCGGATGCGATTGCGGATCTCAAATCTCGCGGCGAAACGGTGGCGAGCATCGCGCAGCTGACCGGCCTGACGACAACTGAGGTCAACAAATTGCTGCGGTCGACCAAACCGAAACAGAAATCGGAAAAGGCTCCCGCTGACAAGACTCCGTCGAAGGAAGATTCGGCACCGGCACCGGCTTCGACTTCGTCGACCGATCCTGCCGCGCTGGCGTCGTAGAAGCGACCAGCTAATCAATGCCGGCCTTCGCGGTTTTCCCCGGTTGGGTGTCAGCGACCGATTGTGCGTTGCCTGAGATCGAGCGGAGCGGGAACAGAAATCTCGGGCATCCACATGAGGGATATCGCTGTCCCCGGTTGGAGGAAACCGCGGCCGATTCGTCGGCAAGTCTCACAAGCGTTAGGGGCGTGTGCTGATGCCAGACGTCCTAACGCTTCCGGCGCTCGGCGATCCGGAACGGGAACGATTCGAGCGGTTCATCGTGCGCGGACCGGGCGAGCGGGATTGCCATTTTTGGACCGGCAGCATCTCCGATGACGGGTACGGAAGATTTTGGCTGATGCGCGATGGCCGGCAGCGAGTCGTGCGCCCGCATCGGTACGCGTTGATGCTCGAACTAGGTCGGCCGTTGACCGATTCCGAGTTCGCGATCCACGAAGTGTGCGACAACCCGATCTGTGTCCGGGCCACGACGAGCATCGCCGGACGTCCGCATGTGGTTGCGGGTACGCAATCGCAGAATCTTGCAGGGATGAGCGCGAAGGGGCGCGGCGGCGGCCGGGGGCAGAGCTGGCATTGGTACGGCCCGGATCGCGCCGCACGGGCGGCGCGATCGAAGGCTCTGCGGGATGCGTTGCGCAATGGATGGGACGCAGACGCGGTGGAATCCGCGTTGCTTCGCACGGACACTCCGACACTCTTTTGACGAGCGAAAGGCACGAGAAAATGAGCGAGAACTTCACTCCGCGGGAGCGGTCCGCAGTGGAAGCGGCGGCATACCAGGCAACGAAGCACACGCAAAAGATCACCGACGCGGATCTCGTTGCGGTCGTCGAAGGTCTGACCGGAACGTCGGTTGCGCAGATTCCGCGTATCGACATCGCGTTTCCGGCGGCGGGCGATCCGGACGAGCTCTTCCACTGACCGACGCACGACGCGGCTCGGTTCGCCGGTCCGCGCAGTGCGGCGCAGTGGTTGTAAGGGCTCGATGCCCGAGCAACCACCACCACGTACGGGGGCGGCCCCGACTCTCTCGAGTTGAGTCGGGGCCGCGTTTTTGTCCGATCGGCTATTCGGTGTCGAGGTCGATTCCCATCGAACGCGCCACCTCGACGCCGATGGTGGCAAGTTCGGCGATCGCCTCCGGCTTGATTCCGGCCGTGCGGGACGCGTCGAGCAGCTTGAGCAACGTCGTGAGGCTGGGGTCGACGCCGATAGCGCCAGCAGCGTCGAGCGCAATTCCGGCGGCGACTCCGTCGCCGTCGACGTATGCGGCCAACCCGGCAAGGGTGAGGGCCTGGACTCGATAGTTTCCGCGTAGGTGCGCGGCGATGGTTCCGAAGGCGTCCGCTGCGGCTTGCGGGCTGATCGTGACGATTCCGATCATGGCATCGCGGTGATGCGGGTCCGCTGCCGCGCACAATCCGGCGCGGGCGGCGAGGTCGAGACTGGGAACCTCGAAATTGCGCACGACTGCGGCGATTTCCGTGATCGTGTTTCGTGCGAAGTCCTCGCCCTGCTCGGCTGCGGCGGCGCGGGCTGCGTCCATGTCGGCGGCCGTGTCCTCGCGGTAACGGGCTTCGATCTCGGCGCGGCTGCTCGACGTCTGACGTCCGCTCATGATTCGGTTCATGCTGACCTCCGACAGGATCGGGTCGGCGGTGCGGCCGCTCTCCTCGCCGTTGGTGTCGAACCACTCCGCTCCGATTTCGAGAGACTCGGCGACAAGGGTGCGGACGCTGCGGATTCCCCTGCTGTCGAGCTCGCGCTGGGCTGCCTCGATCTGATCGAGTCCGGCGGCGGCTACCGGACCGGCGCCGACGACAACCCAGATAACGGACGTGACTGCCGCTTGCTCGAGTGCAGTGCTGTAGTCGGCGCCAGCGTCGGCACCGATGACATCGGTGCGCGCAACGAACGCGAGCGTGGCCGGTGATCCGGTGAGAGCGATCATCACGACGGAATTGACGGGCACGAATCCGAGCAATGCCGGGATTGCGGCCAAAACGTCGGTGGCGGCCCTCAAACGGATGTTCTGCATGTTGTTCCCCTTGCTGTGAAAGTGACCGGGCCTCGTGCCCCGCCAATTTTTTCGCCTTCTGGCAAAGGAGAATCGCGTCGGCACGAGGGGGCCGGAGTGCCACCCCTGGGCCGAGAAAATTTTGACGGGAGCTTGCGAGTGGCGAAAATTTTCTCGGAGCCATCGGCCGGCGCTTGCGCCGCCAGGGGTTGCGCGCAGGTCACCGCCGACGAGAATCGGAAGGCCAGAAGTGAATCTCAATAGCTTTTGTCAAGCACGGCCGAAGGCCGTTCCCATCTCCGGCGCGGCACGCGGCGCGGGGCAAATGCCCCGAACGCGTCCGCTACTAGTAACGAAAAGGTGCCTGACCGTGTCGCCCCGCTTGACTGAGACAATCTCTCAGAACGAATAATCGATTTCCAGCATCGGATGAAGATGAAAGAGAGTGCTCCGTGACCTATTGGGCGGTTGCTCGGCCAGGCTCGGGTTCCGGCGAGGTTCTCCTACGCGATGGTTACGTCGTTGGTGATGATGCTGCGATCGCGCAGATCGCCGAGGAAGGCGTGCAGTTGGCTGTGTCCGAGGACGGATCGCGGCCGATGATCTGGGTGTCCTTGGGAAGCGCACATGCCCGTGTGCCAGGATTCGGCGATCAGAGTCTTGACCGCGCTGAACTCGAAGCCGATATCCGCAGGTGTGTCACCGAGGAAGAGAACGCACAGCGCCGCGCTGCTGTCGAGGCGATGATCGAGGGTTCTTCGCACGCGCGAAGCGCCGTGCATTCAACGACGGCGGGTTCGGTTCGTGATCAGTGGAGCCGGATCTCCGATTGGCTGCGAGTCCACTTTCCCGGCACGACGATCACTGGAGCCGACCGCGACAGTGTCGATGCCGCGATGGCGAAGACGGGACAAAGTTGGCCGGCCGAGTTGATCGAGCTTTACACCTTGGTCGACGGAGTTTCCGACGACCGGTTGCTGGGGTTGCTCCACCGTTTCGCGTTTCTCACGTTGGACGATGCCATCTGGCATTGGGAGTCATCGACTCGGATTTGGGACGAGAGTGCTCGCTTGTACGGCGGTGGGCCTGTTGACGCGCCTGCCGAGGCTGGATTTCAAGCCGACACCTTCATTCCGGCTTTCGTCCCCTTCGCGGGACTCGACAGCAACTTTTTGTGCGTTGACACCCGACCTGGACCCATGCACGGCTGCGTGACCGAATTCGATAAGACGGGAGCGGACGAGCCTGGACCACAGTGGGTCTCGATCAGCGCCATGCTGACCGATCTCGCCGACAGCCTGACCACCTCGAAAGCGTTCCACGACGGCTGGTACTGGACGACAGACAACGGAGCGCTCGAATGGGAACCTGACCGCACCTGGCGACTCAGGCAGTGTGTGTTGCAAGCCAACTCTCACACCCCGTGACCGAGTCGCTCCAACTGGACACGCATCGCGTGGACCGGATAGCCAGAACTGAAATCAGCTCATCCCAGTGACGCCCGCAGTGCGGTCTGATCTACGGCCCAAACTGCGGTTGAGAGGGCCGCGCCCATGTTGCTGAGGCTAAACTCCGTGGCCATGAGCGATCATTGCCTGTTCTGCGGCATCGTTGCCGGCACAGTCCCGAGCGTGAAAGTGGCCGAGGACGAGACGACGTATGCCTTCATGGACATCAATCCGGGCTCGGACGGTCACATACTGGTTATTCCCAAGCAGCACAGTAAAGATCTGTTCGAGATCCCGGCCGAGGACCTGACCGATGTCACTCTGGCCGCGCAGCGAATCGCGAAGGCAGCGGTCGCGGAATTCGGTGCAGACGGGGTGAACCTGCTCAACTGCTGCGGCGCCGACGCCTGGCAGACAGTGTTCCATTTCCACCTGCACGTGATTCCGCGTTACGTCGACAAAGCCAAGGATCGACTGGTGCTGCCCTGGCAACCGGGAACCCCCGGCGACATGGAGGCGATCGCCACTCTGGGCAGTCGACTCTTCACCGCCCCGGACGGGCAGCTTTCCACCGTCTTGGATTGACTCGGGCTGTGCACCGTCTCCGCATGGATCTGTTACTCAGGCGGCCGATGCAACAGTCGGCTCCGGCCGATAGACCGCGTTGTCGCGGAGCATCGCCCACAACACATTCAACCGCCGCCGGGCCAACGCCAGAACGGCTTGGGTGTGCCGTTTCCCTTCCGCACGTTTACGCGCGTAGTAGGTCTGCGACGGCACGCAACTTCGAACGCTCAACTGCGCGGAGAGATAGAACGCCCGCAACAGTCGACGATCGTATCGGCGTGGGCGCCGCAGATTTCCGCTCACCCGACCCGAATCACGTGGTACCGGGGCAAGTCCAGCGATCCCGGCCAATCGGTCCGCGGTCCCGAATGCGGTGAAATCGCCGCCGGTGGCGGCGAGCACTTCCGCCCCGAGTACCGGCCCGAAACCGGGCATCGACTCGATCACCTCCGCATGATGATGACTGCGGAACCGTTCCTCGATATCACGATCGAGCTCGGCCATCTCCGCATCGATGTTCATGACCTGCACCGCTAATTTCGCGACCGTGGTCGCTGCTACGTCCTGGCCGGCAACTCTCACATGTTGTGACTGCGCCGCGGCGATCGCCTTCGCTGCGATCTGGGTGGCGTTGTAGGCCTTACGTTTCCGCAGCCATGCCTGCAACCGTGCCTGGCCGAGCCTGCGGATCCCGTCCGGCGTCTGATAGCCCGAGAGCAAGATCAACGTCGCTTTGACGTTGCTGATGTCCAACGCCCGCTCGAGGGCCGGAAAGTAGGTGCCCAGTAGTGCACGGAGTCGGTTGATGGTGCGGGTACGGTCTCGCATCAGATCGGTACGCCTCGAGGTCAGAATGCCCAGTTCGATACTGATCTCGTCGCCGGCCCGCATCGGGTGCAGGTCGCGGCGCATCCGCGCCTGATCGGCGATAATCGCGGCGTCCTTCGCGTCGGTCTTGCTGTCCCCGCGATAGCCACCAGCGGCGTGATGGACCACCCGGCCTGGGATGTAGTGCAACCGTTGCTCTCGTTCGGCCATCAGCGCGATCAGCAATGCAGCACCACCGTTGTTGAGATCCACCGCCCACGTCACCACACCTCCACCCGAGAGGCAGAGGGCGTCGTCGATCAAATCGCTGAGTTCGGTTTCGTCGTTGGCGACGCGATGCGAAAGCAATCGCGTTCCCTCGCTGTCGATCACCACACAGTGGTGGTGCGCTTTGCCTGCATCGATTCCTGCCCATAGTTGCCTCACGAGCGCTCCCTTTCACTCTCGTTCCGTCATGGATCGGGCTTGCACCTGGGTGGACGACCTCTCTGTCGTGTCCTTAAACAGCGATCGAGTCGCATCTCTCAATAAGCAGTCGAGTCGTCGAGAACACCGCGGCGGCCACTCACTTCCGGCCATACGAACAGCGAAAACAAATAAGCCATACCGCAGCGTCCCCAGGCAGCTCCGAACCTACGAGCAACAACCGGAAACCGCCCCTCAAAGACGTTAAGGAAAACAAATCAATGTTTTTCACAGAACGGAGCGCAGCGGAGTTCATTTCGGGGGACACCGACGGTGGCCGGCCGCCGGGCAGGCGCCCGGCCATTGAGCTGAGAGATGGCCTGACCCTGAGTCGGGCCATTTCTCTGTCTGGAGAGTTGTCAGTTGGATCGAGGTTGTGTTCGCGTTTCGGCGTGGCGGTTTGGGGTCTTCGGGAGCTGCAGTGTGGCTCCGGTATGTGGGTGCCGTGGGAGAGCATTCAACTTGGCTGAGAAACGGGACCGATCTCCGATACCGGAACGTACGGTATGCAATCATTCGTCTAAGTCACTGCAGCAAAGGGGTTGAGTTGAACGCGGACGGCTGTCGGCTTCCCATGCTGAATGCCGCGGGGAGGTTGCCGGAGGGAATTCACCGGGGTTCCGCGAAGGACCTCAGGCTGCGGTTCGTCGATGGGGCTCCTCACTCGACCCGCCGGGACACCCTCCTGCAAGCCTTCGAGCTTTACGCGGAGCAGGTCTGGGAGATCCTGCCGGAAGCGAGGTTGTGGGTGGATGGAGGTTTCGTGACCCACAAGGCCTGGGAGCCGAAGGACATCGATGTAGTCATCCTCGTGAGCCATAGTGACGTCGTCGGAGTAGACCAATCGAGGCTCTTCCCCCTTCTGACTCGGACGGCGGAGAATGGGATACGAATCCAACCCATGGGCGGGTTGGTCGACGGGTTCATCGCGGACAGGAACGACCCGGCTGTCACGCGCTATTGGAGCGACTTTTGGTCAACCGTGACGGATGAGTCGAAGGAGCCGGTTGAGGGTGTCCGGAAAGGCTACGTGGAGGTGATTGCACCATGAATCAACAACCACATGAGCAGTACCTTCGCGAAGCATGGAACGCGACATCCGGGGATTCGTTGCTATCGCAGTTGAGTCGGATGTCGTTGGCGACGTCTGCCGAGAGCCGACCTGACTTGGTGCCGGCCCTCCGTGCGCTCCAGTCCGGACGTCGGACGGAGCTTGATCTCCATCTCTCAGGCGAGGGAGTGGTAGGCCACGAGACCGGTGCCGAGTGGTTCGGGAAATTCATCTCGAGGACAGCCATCGCCGTCAAGGAGGTCGTGAAGTCTTCGACCAAGAGAGTGCAGTATTCCGCTAATTTGCAGGTGCTCGCACCCGCCCCGGGGTCGGTGCGCGTTGTTTTTCGATCGCCCATGCCGGTCGTCAAGAAGAAGAATGCGGCAATTGATCCAATGTCTGAAGCGGACACGGTTGAGGGCGATGCGCTGAATACGGTCGTGAAGGTTATAGCGCTCGCAGAGGCCGCCGGACCAGACGACGGCGCGCTCGATGACTCTCTTCAGCGGCTCCAGGGCGGCGCGAGGAATGCGCTGCGTCTCATGGCGCAAGCAGTTGTTGAGGGGCAGTGGTCAGTGGCCGGCGAGTTGCGACGCGGTGACGGGCGTCGTTCTGACGTCACGCTGACCGGAGCGGGCGCTCAGCGTCTCGTATCTGTGGCGAGCGCGACCAACGCCGACGTGACATATGGGCACGTGGTGATTGGCGTGGTTGACGGGTGGACCTGGTCCGAGGCCAAGATGACGTTCATCCCCGAAGAGGGCGATTCGTTCAAGGCCGCGGTACCCGAAACGATCCAGGCCAAGGTAGCGCGATTGCTCGACAACCAGAACCAAGCACGAGCTGTGTTCAAGGTTGTCACATCCTATCCACCCGGAGACGAGGGATACACCCGACACACCTACGAGCTCACGTCGATCGACGACGCGCCTGATCCGCTCGCGATCGACTACGAGGTGGACGACGACGACGAACGCGAAGACAACTATGAGGACTTCGACGAGGATGCGCACCGCGACTGGGTGCACCGAGACGAAGAGGACGACAGCGACGGCCTTGTTGGGTAGAGAGCTGCCGCTGACCTACCTCATGACCTGACAAATGACAATCTCCGTCCCGAGCGGCAGCCGACTCGATCTGACTACGCCCTTTACGCCGCAAACGAGGACCTGCTTCGTCACGTCTTTTGATTTGCCGGTCTTCTGCCAAATGCAGAAGAACCATTCCATCGCTACTGCGATGGGCCTCCGCCTTCGGCGCTGTGGTGCGGTTCAGCGGGTCTGCTGGAGCTGTTACCGGCGTTCATGCGATGCCGCTGCGCGGGACAGGTTCTGTCGGTGCACCTTCTTACAGTCAGCTCGGGTAACAGTCCGGATCGAGTGTCAGGAGCAGGCGATGACGTTCGTCAACGATGCTCCATTGCCGCTGCCCGGCATGCCCGACAGCACTCCCGCGCCACCGGCGTTCCAGATGACGTTGATCGGTCAGCCCCAGCCTGTACGCATTCCCGAACGTCTGTGGCGTTCTTGGCTCGACGATCCTGCCGTCATTTCTCGGTTCGAATCCAAACGCTTTCGCCGCCGGGATCAGTGCTGGCCGTGGATCGGCGGGGTGTCGTCGACCGGGCATGGTTCGTTCCGGGCGGCGAGTCTGCCCGGGCCGTCCCGCCGCGGGACCGTGCCGGCGCATTTGTTCCCCTACCAGCTCGAATACGGTGTCATCTCGAGGTTGGGGTGGTCCAACACCGACGATGCGGTGTTGTGCCATCAATGCGATTTCGCCGGCTGCACCAACCCGGCACACATGCGGTTGGGAACCAATCGCAGCACCGTTGCAGAAAAACGGGGCTCCTGGACCACCGTCGTGCTCGCCGGAGACGACGGACTCACCGCGACATGCACCTGGGGGCAGCGCGGACCAGCCTCCGCCGGGCTCGGCACCAGAGACGTCATGCCCTTGGACCCACGCGCGATCCAGCCGTTCAGTATCGGGGGAAGTTCACAAGGATCCCAGGGGGACCTGTCAACGATCGTCGGATACTCGGGTGACGACGTCGTCGGGGTTCGATACCACAGTGAGCGCTACGGCGACGTCGTGGCCACCGTAGGAGAAGAGCGGTTCGCACTGTGGATGCCCGGTGACGAGCTCCACGGGGACGCCCGAACGGACGGCGTCGACGTGAAAGTGACGTACGCCGACGGGGCTACTGAGAGCGTCCGACTGTCTCCTGGCCGTTGATCCGATGCCTGGTCAACCGGCGGACAATTACCGTCGGAGAGCGGGCAGGAGTGAAGCCATACAGCCGTCAGACTTCACAACCGGAGCAATGCTCGGTTCCCGCTCCGCTGTCGCGCAAAACTGTAGGTAGAAGAGACGGCAGGGCCGGTCGTGTTGTCCGTTTGGCGCCGACCGTGGACACGCCGACGGATGCTGCTATGCTCTCGTTCATGGGCAATTTGATTTGCGGGTTCGCTGCGGCGTACTCGCTTGCTGTTCGCGACCGCCGCGCCTGACGGCGCGCTTCGCTGAACGCTTTAGCGCGTCGTCCGTCCGAGAGACCTCATGCGTCTCGGAACGGCACCTCTGCGTACCCACTTTCTCGGTCTTGACCTGCCTGTTCTCGAGGCGCTCCCGTTCAATTCTTGGAGCGCGATCATGCCCCGTTCAACCCATGGCGGCCGACACGAACTTGGCCAGAACTTTCTCGTTCATGGCCCCACCCTCGAAAAGATTGCCGCAATCGTCGCAGCTACGCAGGGGCCGATTCTAGAAATCGGTTCCGGCAGTGGCGCACTTACTCGGCACCTGGCACGCCTTCAGAGGCCGCTTACCGCGATCGACATCGACGAGCACCGGGTTGCTAAGCTGCGCCAGCGCATGCCCGGTGTGGTGGTCAAACGGGCCGACGTCCTCGCTTACCCGCTCACCACCCCGGTAATCGTTGGAAACGTTCCGTTCCACATCACGACGCCGATCCTGCGCCGGCTGCTCACCACCGGGACGTGGCAGCAGGCTGTGCTGCTCACCCAATGGGAAGTGGCTCGCAGACGTGCCGGCGTCGGGGGCTCCACATTGCTGACTGCTCAGACCGCACCCTGGTTCACTTTCGCCCTGCACGGACGCGTGCCATCCACGGCCTTCCATCCGAGGCCAGGCGTGGACGGTGGCATTATCCACATCATCCGCCGCCCCACTCCATTGGTTCCCGTTGTGGAACGACATGCGTACGAGCGGTTCGTGCGCGCGATATTCATCGGCCGCGGCGGAAGTCTTGAGCGCATCGTGCAGCGGGCCACACGAGCGCCGCGCAACCACATCCGAGACACGCTGAGGAAAGCAGAAATCAACTCACGCGCCCTTCCACGTGATCTTCGCCCCGAGCAATGGGCAGCACTTTGGGGCGACCTGTACCGATGACTTCAGTCCTCTGTCGCGAATGATCCTGCTCACCGCAACTCGCTGGCGCGACATATCTACGGGACGACCGGACTGGCTCGGAGCCTTCCGATCATGCCCCTCCAGGGTGCGTCGTAATGGAGGATCGTCAAACGCGACAAGGCGAAGCGTAATTGGCGTCCGACTCGGCCGGAACGCCCCTCCAGCAACCTCACCGGTCGTAGGAACCTTGTTAGACCTTCCTGGGGCGGCGGCCCGGGAAACAGGCGATCGTCGAGAGCAGGTCAAGTGCTGGTCTATCAAGATGGGCTGAGTCCACGGCTTGATAGATGGGATGGCGACTTCGCGCAGCTAACCAGGGCTAGCGCGAGGTGTACCGATAAGCGACCGCGGGGCATGGGCTCTAGCTGGTCAAGCCCCTGGTAGTGGTGTAACTGGTTTTTGATCCTTCGTTGGTGGTCAGGCGGGTAGTTGCATCAGCGGATCGGTGGTCACCTCCGTCGTCGGGCCGGTGTCGGGGTTGGCGGTCAGGGTGAGTCGGCAGCGGTTGAGGACTTCCAAGCCGAGGTAGCGGCGTTCTTCGGCCCATTCGTCGGTCTGCTCGGCCAGGACGGCTCCGATGAGGCGGACGATGGCATCGCGGTTGGGAAAGATCCCGACCACGTCGGTGCGGCGGCGGATCTCGCGGTTGAGCCGTTCGGTGGGATTGTTGGACCAGATCTGTCGCCACACGTCGTCGGGGAACGCAGTGAAGGCGAGCAGGTCTTCGCGGGCGTCGCCGAGGTGGTCGGCGACGTCGGGCAGTCGGCCTTCGGTGTACTCCAACAGCCGGTCGAACTGGGCATTGACGGCCTCAGCGGTGGGCTGGTCATAGACGCTGTGCAGCATCGCTTTCACCGCCGGCCACATGCTCTTAGGGCAGGTGGCCATGAGGTTGGCGGCATAGTGAGTGCGGCAGCGCTGCCAGGCGGCGCCCGGCAGGTTCGCCGCGATCGCCTCGACCAGACCGGCGTGGGCATCGGAGGTCACCAGTCGAACCCCGCCCAGGCCGCGGGCGACCAGGTCGGCGAAGAAGGTGTTCCACGAGGCCTTGGTCTCACTGGTCGCGACCTGCATACCCAGCACCTCGCGGTGGCCGTCGCCATTGACCCCGGTGGCCAGCAAGACCGAAGCTTTCACGACCTGCTTGTTCTCCCGGACCTTGATCGTCAGCGCATCGGCGGTGACGAACGTGAACGGTCCGGCCTCGTCCAGCCGGCGGTGCCGGAACGCGGCGACTTGCTCGTCCAGGTCGGCGGCCATGCGGGAGACCTGCGACTTGGACAGTGAGTCGATGCCCAGGGTTTTGACCAGCTTGTCCATCCGGCGGGTGGAGACTCCAGCTAGGTAGCAGTCCGCCACGACGGTAATCAGGGCGGATTCGGCCCGCTTGCGGCGCTCGAGCAGCCACTCGGGGAAGTAGCTGCCCGAGCGCAGCTTGGGGATGGCGACGTCGACGGTGCCGACGCGGGTGTCCAGCGGTCGGTGGCGGTAGCCATTTCGGTAGTTGGTGCGCTCAGCTGAGCGGGCATTCCACTCGGCACCGCAGACAGCATCAGCATCGGCGGACAGCAGCGCGTTGATCATGGTCTCCCAGGAGCTCGCGCATCAGATCAGGTGACGCGTCGGCGAGGGCTTGGCCAAGCAGGCCTGCAGGGTCGACAATATGGGGTGCGGTCATCGTGATGACTCCTCGAGAATTCTTTAGACGGTTGACTCGAAGGATCACACGGTGGCCGCTCTACGTCCGTGCCGACACGAAGTCGAGCACGATCTCGGCCACCGAGTTACACCACTCTATGGGGCACTACTCTCTAGCTAGGTTGAGATGGGCTGTGACGGAAAAAGGACGACCGCAGATTTGCCCCAGGGAGAGGACCAGGGATGACAACCGCACGTGGCTGGCTAAGTGAGCTAACTGACTACTACACCCCGTCCCCGACACAGTTCGACTATGCGAGTTCCCACCGGTACGCGATTGAGGCGAGACTTAATGCTCAACTCGGCGTGCATCAGATGTTCGAAATCGGATCGCTCCGTCATGGCACGGGCGTCTGGTATCACAGCGACGCCGACTACTTGGTTTCACTGAAAGGCGAGCGCCCCCTGGGGCCATTGACAACACTCGAAAAAGTCAAAACGCAACTGCAGTTGCGATTCCATGGCACCCTTATCGTTATTCGACAGCCAGCGGTAGTCTGCCGATTCTCGGATGGCGATGTCGAAGTTGTCCCCGGGTACCCTTCGTCGACTGGAGTCGGCTATTGGATTGCTAACCCAGCCGGCGGATGGATGCTGACGCACCCAAAAGAACACAACAAGTACGTCAATGCCGTGAATTCGAAACACAATGGCGCGGTCAAAAGGCTCGTTCGGCAAGTCAAGGTATGGAAATACCAGCGCAACGTGCCGGTCTCGTCCTGCTATCTCGAAATGCGTACTGCAAAGCACATGGATGGGGAGACAGCGTACTCGCCGCTTTGGGATCTATATCTCACCCTAAAGAAGATGCGGGACGCCGAACTGGCAGCAATGAACGATCCTACGGGGTTGGGCTCCAGATTTGGGGCTGTGTCATCAGATTCGAATCGCGAGAATGCTATGTCGAAACTAAATCGCGCCGTCAAGCGCGCGCACAACGCTAAGGAATTTGAAGAAGCTGGCGAGCACAATAAGTCGATTGAGCAGTTAAAGCTCCTCTTTAACAAGTAAAAAATGATCCCTGACTCCGACTACACACCCCCAGCAAGTTCGGCGATGCTGAAGACGCAGGACACTCTGGAAGCATTGCGACTGTTGATCGCACAGCGCAGGCTTTATCGTCGCGCCAAACGCTGGCTTGCATTCCGCTGGTTTGGCATGGCAGTGATCGGAGTGTTCGCACCGATCGTGTCTGTTCTGAACCCAGGCATGGCCGTGTGGGCTGGCGCGATCGCTGGTCTCTGGCTCTTTCTGGGAAGAACGCTGATTGAGCTTATCCAAGCTGCCACGACCGCCCGTGCGGCCGCAGTGCAAGAACAGTTCGATGTTCTCGTCTTCGGTATGCCAGAAAGCATTGATCGATCTGCGCTTCCAACGTTGGAAGAAATTGCTAAGATTGCTGGTCCAGATGAGTCCATTCCGAAGGTAGCGAGAAAAGAGAAACTTGTCGCGTGGTATCCAATGGTAGAGGCTGATTCTGGGGCACTTTCTGTCGCAGTCTCGCAGCGTTCCAATGCTGCATATGCCAATCAGCTCATGAGGGCAACCGCGATTGTCTGGGGCATAGTGACCATGCTATGGACCATCGGTATAATTGCGGCCAGTGTCCTGGTCGGACTCAGTCTGTTAATGTTCATTGCAGGCGTTCTGCTACCTTTATTGCCCGCCTTGCTTGACATTGGCGAGCACGTTACAGGAATTTGGCGTGCAGCTAAAGAACGTGCCGACCTAACTCGGACGATCGAAAAACGTGTCAGATCCTCCGCGGCGATTAACGCGCAAGATCTGCTGGTGTGGCAAAGCCGCCTCTACGAGCTTCGGTGTTCGTCGCCAGAGGTGCCCGACTTTATTTACGCGATCAAAAGAAAGTCGAACGAACGAACTATGCACTCCGCGGCACGTCAGCTAAGCCAAAAAGCTCAGGGCCGGAGTGGCACCTCGTGATATTCCGCAAGTTAGAGGAAGTCAAGGAGCGTCGCTTCGGCGTTCTATATTGAGTTCTGGATAGCGGCGAACCGGAACGGCCAAGGCTCCGGAATTGGCAGCGCATCATTGTGCCTGTTCGTCAGGTTGCGCCCAACATCGTCGTGTATCCATGGGGTGCGCTAGCTTCTTGTGGCTGCGAGTCAATTCCGCCCAGATTGGGAAGACAGTGGCGAGTTGACATAACTTCTGGTTACCGGAGCAGTGGTGCAACGCCTCTGCTGCGGCCTCGGCGTTCCGCGCCGGATCTATGTTGTTGGGCGTGTAGTCATGTCTGCGGGCGGAATGGCCAGCTTGTTTCTGTTTCAGAGGCGGACTTGTTGCCATGCGGCGTGGCCAGGAGCCACAGCCCGAGACCTGCGAGGATGAGTCCGGCCGCTGCGATCGCTGACGGGCCCCACTCGATGACGCGTTCGGACAGGGCCAGGCCGGCCTGGGGGCCGTTGACGAGGGTGGCTTCGCACCGGCTCGCAACGAGGCCGGCCCATTCGGTGCTGAAGTTCAACTGCGTCATCTGCGTCGCGCTGTACTCAAGCGGCAGCAGCTCGCCTCTGCAGGTGTTGCTCGGCGAGTTCAGTAAGAACGCGGCGACGTACACCGCTAGTCCAACAGCGATGCCAACCAGTGCACACGTGCGGGTGGCCGGTCGTCCGGACTTCATTGCGTAGGGTTTGCCTGCGGGCAAGGGGCACCTATTCGATAGCGGGACATGTTGCAGCCGCCAACGTATCTTGCCAGTGCCTATCCGGTGGCGGTATGTCCATGCCGACGGGCGGGGCGATTCGGTTCGACAGGCTCGGCGGTAGAG